>NZ_CP176530.1:1233545-1541931 GCF_046267985.1 Pseudobdellovibrio sp. HCB154
TATCGTGCGCGACAGAGGCGGGGCAATTAAAGGAGCGAATCGTTTTGATTTTTACACAGGGTTATTACATTACAAAAACGAAGATAATCCATTTACGCCACTTGGATTATCAAGCGAAACTAAGTCGTTTAATTATCGTAGAGCCACGGCCCAAGAAACCGCTTTCGTAAAAGAAAAAAGAAACTATCCAGGATTACCGCTATAAAATAGAAGGCGCGAAAGCTTACATCGCGCCAGAGTTGATTTCAATTTTTCCTGGGTTAGACCAGTCAGAAACTTGTTCTTTATCTTCAGTTGATTCAGCGCGAACGCGCCAGTAGTAGTTACCAACCGGTAGGCTATCTTGAACAAGAACTTTTGTTTTATAAGTAGAGTAAGATTTAAATAGTTTAGTGAAGTTCTGATCTTTCGCGATTTCGATGCGGTATTTATCAGTCACTTTGGCTTCAGGTGAAACCCATTTTAACCAGATATATTTACCTAAACCTTTTTGAAAGAAAAACTGTAGGCTAGAAGCTGTTTTTTCAATAGCCGGAGTTTTCATATCAAAAAGTTTGTTATAGATAATCTCACCCACATTACTAGATGAACTGATTTTTCTATTTTGCGCATTATAAGCAGAAACGCGGTATTCGTATTCACCTTGGCCGGGAACTTGAATTGCACTTGCTGGTTTTCTTGTCGTGAATTTTTTAGGGCTAGAGAAGTCGCCACCTTTTTTATCAACTTCAACAACGTATTTATCAGCGTTTGGAACTTCAGTCCATTTTACGTTGAAATCTTTTGGTTGTGGTACGTCTTTCGAGCTTTTGGCAACGTAGTCGTAAACTTCTTTAGGTTCTTTGATTTTGATAGACGGGTAAACGAAATCAATTTGACCAACTTCAGAGTAAGCTGATTCTTTATTATTTTCGCCCACTGATTTTAAACGGTAATAAATCTGTTCATTTCCTGAGTTTTCAACTTGGTGAATTGAAGCCGGGGTGCGAACAACAGTTGGGTTTTTAAATTCAGGTTCTGGCGAAGTTTCTAAGATATACTCTTTAGCAAGTTCGGCTTGTTCCCAAGAAGCTGCCGGAAGTTTCTTTTTATCAATTAAGATTTTAGCTGTTTTACGTAAAAGTTTTGGTGGTAGAAGAGGTTTTTCTTCTACTTTTTTTGGAGGCTCTGGAGGTTTAATCTCTGGAAGTTTAGCGATTTCCGGAGCAGGTAAAGACTCAAGCTTTACGATCGCTTCGTTAACAATGGGTTTTTCGATAAGTTTAACGATTGGTTTGGGTTCGATAACAAGGTCTTTTGTTTTATCAACGATCTTATCGTTAACTTTAACTTCACCTTTTTTAGCTTTAACTTGAATTTTACCGCACTCAGAAGATTTACCGATTTCTAAATCAGCATCGCCTTGGGCTTTGATATCTAAAGCTTTACCGCAATCATCTAAGACTAATTGAGTAGGTAAGTTCTGTGATTTGAAAGAACCGTATTGTAAGCTAAGTTTGATCTTATTGTTTTCAGATTTGAACTTAATAAGAGAGTTGGCGCCGATGGTGATCGATTTACCATCTTCGAAACGGATAACGATCATTGATTCAGGGCCTACGAATAAACTATCGCCTTCAACGATCGAGTCTTCGGTGCGGGCGTTTTCCCAGAAAATATTTTTAGTACCACGTAAACGAACATCGGATTCAACTTCATCAACTGTTGCAATCGTTTGTCCTGAAGTAGCGCGTCCGCCGATATTAAAGAAAGAAAAGTCAGAGTGTAAAGCGTACCAACCGATAAGTAGGCCGATCACACAAACATAAATTGTGATTGTGTCGTCATTAAAGAATTTTTTAAACTTCTGAAATTTCATGTATATAGTATCGACACGAAACGGTGAATTCATAATAGCCCTTAGTCCAGTATTGGGTAGATTTTTTCTTGTTTAGCCAGGACGCATTTACAGAAATGGTCCAAATTTAGACAATCCTGGACCACACAACACCCAAAGATTTAATAATATTTTTAAAGTCCAATATATGAGACACCGACAAGGTTAACGTGGAAGATAATGTTTTTTCTTTTTTTTCAGAGTACTACGATTCTATCCAGGATCCTGTATGCATTTTCGATAACGAAGGTTTCGTTGCTTATTGTAATGAGGCGTTTTCAGCCTTAACAGGTACTTCGCAGATCCGTTTTTTAAATAAAAAGACGACAGTATTTAATTCTTTTATTTCTATTGATGAGAAAGCTTTTGATCTTACGCGCACAGAAGAGTTTTGTGGTTTTACCGGTGTAAGTATTTTAAAGTTTGAAACTAAAAAAGTATTACGTGGTTTAGGGCAGTTTGCGATCCGTAAATTAGCTTTACCGCCGCATGAAAACTTATTTCATTTAACTCTAAAAGATTTAACAGTTGAAGAAGACTTAGTTAAAACATTCCGTTTTGAATTAGCTTCACGTAACAAAAAAATCGACGAGATGAACCAGTTAGTAGAGATCTTTCAAAAGATTCGTTTATTAGATGAGCCAAGTCTTATCGTGAATGAGTTCATGAATTATCAATTATCGTTTTCACAATTTTATGCTGCCGCTAAGCGCGTAAATCAAACGATGTCGATCATTCACGGTGAAGAGCATAATTCAGATCCGGCTTTTGTTGAAGTGCTAAAAGAAGTTGAAAGTTACTTGTCAGCTAACGTTGTTTCTAAATACCAAACACAAAAATCGTCAGTTAAAAACGGTGATAGCCATTATTACTGGTCAGTTGTTCCGTTTAAATTAGCTAACGATAATATGCATGCGATCTTTATTTTTGATTCTTTAGAACAATTAAATAAGTTCTCGCATCAATCAGCGATCATTTTAAGTGAACAGCTGAACTTAATCTTAAATAACTTAACGTTAAAAGAACTTTCGTACACTGACGGTTTAACTAAGCTTAAAAACAATCTTTATTTCAGAAAAAAAATCGAAGAAGTTTGTTCTGCAAGCCAGAATGCTCAGTTGATCTTATTTGACGTGGATTTTTTTAAAAAGGTTAATGATACTTACGGACATCCGGGCGGTGACGCCGTGTTGATGTTCTTAGGTGAAAAAATTCCTGCAGTTATGCAAAAAGTAAATCCAGACTTCGCGGCGGCTACCATTGCGCGCGTGGGTGGTGAAGAGTTTGCGATTGTGATTCCTGATAAAGAGCAGGACTTTGCGCAAATGTTCGCTGAAGCTTTCCGTGCGGAAATCGAAGCGTCGACTGTCATGTTTAATGAAATTGCGATTAAGTTCACAGTGAGTCTGGGAATTTCTTCGTGGACTCCAAAACATTCATTCTCTCCTGAAGCTGTTAAATTATTGTATAAAGCGGCAGATGATGCTCTTTACAATTCTAAACGTTCAGGCCGTAACCGCGTTTCAGTTTTAAATGCAGCGTAATTGCCAGCAATTCTATGTAACATAATGCCTCATAGTCTAGTCTATATTGATTGGCTCTATATTGATAAAAAGACGGGCATCTCGTAACTTAGAAGGTAATGAATTCATCGATTAAACGAAAAATCATGTTACTTCTAAGTATCACAAGTCTTTTGTCATCAAGCGTTTTCTTGATCTATTCAATTAACGTTTTTGAAAAAGATAAAATCGCGTATATCTACGATACGAATAGTATTTACTTAGAAACGATCACGAATCAGTTTAAAAATGAATTAAAATTATCTTCTGAAATTTCAAAAAAATATTTAACTGAATATCAAAAGAATAAAGCTTTTAGCTCGGGCGACAGTATTTTCTTAGATGAAGATTCTTTCGTTAAAGGTTTATTCTTAGTTGATATTACCAACCCCGCAAGTCCGCAGTTAGTTGACAAAATCACAGTGAAATCAAACTTTGGTTACAAATTAACTGAAGATGTTGGTTTTTTAAAATCAGTTCCAAAAACATTAGCTGAATCTAAATCAATGTTCTTAGGTGGCGAATTAGTTTACGTGAGTGATGTGGTTTACGATGCGGCTGAAAAAATTGCGTTAGTGACAGTTTTTAGATCTGATGCCCTTCAAAGTTTTTTCGAAACTGATAAAGCGTTTAGCTCGTTCATGATGAGCATGTCTGGTGATGTTGTTCGCCAAACATCGAACCTTCAAGCAGGTTACTTAAAAGAAGAATTTCCAACTTTATTTACCCACCTTGATTCAATCAAAATGGGAACAAGTGAAATCAAATCTAAAGAACAAGAAGACTGGTTATTATCGTCTTCAAGTTTAGGTTTAAATGATTTATACCTTGTGACGTTAACAAATAAAAAAGAAGCTTTCGGCGTATTAACGTACCTAATCAATAAATCATTAATCGTGTTCTTAATGGTTTTATCGGGCGTGGTATTAGTGAGCCAGTTTGCTTCAACGTATGTGACAAAGCAGATCCTTACTCTTTCTGAAGCGGCTAAGCAGATCATTGGTGGTAACTTTAAAATTAATGTGCCGGTTAAAGGTAATGACGAGATTTCTTTATTGTCAGAAACTTTTAATAAAATGGCCGTTGAGATGGTTAAGCTTTTGGAAGATACGGCGCAAGGCGCGCGTCTTGAAGCCGAGTTAAAAACGGCCCAAGCCGTACAACAAACGTTGTTTCCTCCGGTTCATCAAAAATTTGAAAATGGCGAAATTCATGGTTCATACCAATCAGCATCTGAGTGCGGTGGCGACTGGTGGCATTACTTTGAAAACGAACAAAAGATCTGGTTCTGGATGGCCGATGCCACAGGCCACGGGGCTCCAGCAGCCTTAATCACAAGTGCCATCAAGTCAGCGGTAGCAATGACTGAAAATTTAAAAATGGAACCAGAAGTGGCGATTGAATTAGTGAATAAATCAATTTGTCAGGTTTCTAAAAGTAAAATGATGATGACTTGTTTTTTAGGTGTGATTGATAAGCCAACGCGCATGATTCATTACGTGAATGCTTCACACGAGGCACCGTTTATTTTAAGTAAACGCACTGATCTTAAGAAAAAAGACCTGCGCTTTTTAGATAACTCTAAATGTAACCGTTTAGGTCAATCTATGACATCTGAATTTAAAGTGGCTTCTGAACAATTAGAGGCGGGCGATCGTATCTTCGTTTATACGGATGGTATTCCGGATATTCGTAATAAAAACGAAGAGTCTTTACAAGAGCGTGGTATGTTTAAAGTGGTTTTAGAAAACCACAATAAAGGCGTTAATGTTTCTCAGTTTATTACGGGAGTTCATGCACAGTTTGAAACTTACCGCGAAAACACAGAACTTATTGATGACGTAACTTTCTTCGCTGTGGATGTACTATGAGTAACATTTTCTCTTTAAGCCAAGCTGATGCTCAAAAGAAAATCGCCGATGTGTTTAGCTCAGCGGATAAATTTTGTTATTCACAGGCTGAATTAAAAGGCCATAACTGCTATATGGTCACAGACAATATGTCAGCCCTTGACTGCCTGGGGTTAATTCGTGGCCGTCAGATTACGAATGTTTTACAAAATTCAATTCAAGGTCTTTCAGACAAACTTAGCTTTTTAAAGTTAGTTGATTACAAACTAGAAGATTTTTTTAATAAAGATTTACAGTTATTAAACGCTGACGTTGTTATTCAGCCATTCGGCATGAAAGATGACCGTGGTGATGTGATCGAGCAGGCGTTTTTACCGGCAGATCTTGAAATCGATATGACAAAGTATCAGTATCTGTTTCAAGTGGCGGCAGAACTTGTGATGAATGCGCAAATAGATGCGCCAAAAATTTCAACGAAATCAAATGTGGCTAAATCATTGTTGGTTGTTGAAAAGAACAAAAATAAGGGCCTCGTAGCGATTTCAGTGATCGATCACTACGGAAGCTTAGATTGTTATAAAATGTTAGAAAATATTTATGCTGCCCACAAAGATGGATTTCGCGATTCAATGTCGAAAAATTCAATCGGTGCGGGGCTTGGATCAGCGATGATTTACGAATTCGTTGATTCTTTAGTGATCGGGGTTATTCCGGATGTGATGTCGCGAGTTACAGCGATTTTACCATACGGGGTCTCTGAGAAAAAAATTAACCAAATTCAAAAATCTATACACATCATTAAGGGATAAAAAATGTCAAAACTACAATTCACACAAGCAAATGAAAACGGTAAAACAGTTCTAACATTAAACGGACAAATCGATGAAAGTTTTCCACAAGAACTTCACGGTCTTAAACCAGCCGGTGATATGGTTATTAATCTTGATCAAGTTAAAATGATTAACTCGTTAGGTATTCGTGAATGGATCAAATTCATGGGCACTGTTTCTGCGGCTAAAATTGAATTTGTTAAGGCTCCTAAAATCTTTATTGACCAGGTTAATATGGTTCAAGGTTTTATCACTCCAAATTGCAAAATCACTTCGTTCTATGTTCCGTATTTTAACGAAGACAGCAATGCTGAGAAAAATGTTCTTTATTCGCAAGGTAAAGAATTCGGCGAAGGTTTCTTAAACGTTGCCGGCAGCGTAAAGGGTGAAGATGGTTCTGAATTAGAATTAGACGTTGTTGAACAAAAATATTTCAAATTTTTAAAGAATTGAGATCAATGAAACTTTTTGCAGCACTACTTTCTTTAGCATTACCGCAACTGGCTTTGGCTGAGAAGCCACAGCTGCCATTTGTCTTTTTAAATCAGTACATTGAATACGATGTTTCTGAAGGAAAGATTTTTAATATCGGTGGTCATAAAATTGATTGGAACGATGATTTCGCCACAATCAAAGACGGAAAGTTGTTGATCAAAAAGCAAGAGATCTTACTTGCAGGCATTTGGAATATCACGGTAAAAAATCCAAAGAATAAGGTTGTATTCACAGTTAAAGAGCAAGATTTAAATGCTCTAAGAACATTTCCAATGCCAGCGAGTGCAACCGCGGCCATCATGATCGCACCAGAACCTGTGGCACCTTCTGAAGAAGTGAGCGGCACTGTGGCGGCAGCTCCTCAACCGCAAGAGTTAGTGATTGCTCCTGGTTCAACGGTTTGTTTGTCAACGCGTAATAAAATCACGCAGTACTTAATGTGTAAAAGTCTAACGCCGATGACATCGCTTGAGGGGTACCCACAAGTTGAAATCGCTAAGAAAAAAGTAAACCCCTATGGTCGTCTGATTTTAAATCAGCCTAAAAAAAGTGTTTTATTCGATGTTAAAATTAACGAGCTAGAAA
The DNA here is from genome assembly GCF_046267985.1 of Pseudobdellovibrio sp. HCB154. Classification (GTDB taxonomy): domain Bacteria; phylum Bdellovibrionota; class Bdellovibrionia; order Bdellovibrionales; family Bdellovibrionaceae; genus Pseudobdellovibrio. The sequence goes on from NZ_CP176530.1 coordinate 1,240,744, forward strand.
CAATCAAATTAACAACGCGTAAGCGTTTAATTATCCCGTCAACGGTTAAGAAAAACGTAGCCCGTAAAGATTATCAAATCAAATTTATCGACGTTGAAATGGATAACTACTCTTGGGAAACTAACGTAGCTTATGAACAAGAGGCTTTTAAAATTCCGAATGATAATTTAGTTACGGCTTATCAAGATTACTTTAATAAAGACACCTCAAATAAAGAATTAGATCTTACGTATTATGTGCCACCTTATAAACGTATGAAAATTATGAACATGTATTCGATTTCTCCGTTCTTCGGGTTTTCACGCTTTGAAGGTAATACGCGTACGAAAAACGTATCGATTTTATCTGAGTACGATATTTCATTACGTACCTACATCATGAAACAAATGCCTAAAGAGCAAAAGTACCAATGGTTTGCTAAGTACTTTCACTTCTGGACAGCTTCGGCGAACTTCCGTTCGATTAAATACGTATCTAGCGTAAACAGCGTAACGGTGGCTAACCCACAAGGTTTTTTATACAACTTATCGGGCTCAGTAAATCGTGCCTTTAGTGACCGTATCAGTTACGCACTTCGTGCAGCGATCGAGAAAAACACAGCGGTCGATTACAATTCAAATAACTCTGCCGAAGTGAATATGAGCTCAGTCTTAAATAAAGAGTTAGGCGTGCAGGGAAGTCTTAACATGTACGACCGCGGCCGTTTCGTAAGTTTCTTACATGCGGGTTATGCGTGGTTATTACCGACAGATATTTCAGGTAGCCAATCTAAAATGGGAACTCGTGCCTACTTCCGTACAGACCTTCACTACGCTGACGGAAACAAACTTTACGGTATCGGCTTTCACTACAACTTACGTAATCAAGAAACACAGCTACAAAAGCTAAAAGACCAATCTTTCGATTACACGGCCAGCTACTCCGTAGCCTTCTAGATCCTTTAAAAATAAATTTAGTTATTAGCATTAGGCCGCCACAAAAGCGGCCCTTTAGAATAAGGTCTGCCGGTGAGGCAGATCAAAACAATGATAAGTCTGCATGCAGACTTATCAGAACCAACCGAAAAGGCCCTTACTCTGTGGGTATTCTTTAATGCGACCGTCTTGGTCGGTTGCGCGTTTGAGAGCGGCATTAGCTTGGCTATCTTGTTTTTTTACTTTAAGTAATAAGTAATTCACATAGTGATAGTCAGCTGTTGTCATATCTTCAGGTAAAACGTTTAAAAATTCTTTTTCTAAAGTACCCATTGAAATTTGAGTGCCTTTAAAAAGTGATAATCCTAAGTGAGCCCAAGCTGAATAAAGCTGAAGGCCTGCCACTGAAGCAATAGAGTTTTTGTGCTTTTTCACCAAAGCTAAAGCTTCGGTGTATCTTTCAGCTAATAAAAGAGCTTTGATGGGCTTAACATCTACAACCGCAGCAGGGGCGGCTTTTTTCTCTTCAGCCGCTTCAGTCACGGGTAGTGTGTTTTTAATATTACGGAAATTAATTAAAAGATTTAAAACTTTTTTATCAATTTCTAATTTAAATTCGTTCGTTAGTGTTTCAGGCCCTAAAAACGTTCTTTGTAGTTCTTCGTAGATCGTTTCGATGTTATTCGCATCTTGCTTGGTGATTAAACTTAACCAGTAAGCCAGATCTAAACCTGTTTTGTTCATGATCAGTTTGTAGATATGTTTAATCTTTAAATCGTAAGTATCAGCTTCGCGAGACGGTTCGATTTGAATCCATTTTAAAAGCATTAAAAAATGTAACGCCTTAAAAAGATTTTTATTGTTTTCAAATAACAACGCTAAATCACTGATCTTTTGCGTGTCGATAATTTCTAAAAAGTTATCAACATTGAATAAACTGAACACTGAAAATTTTTGCACATCAGCGGGGCTGAAGTTACTGAAATTTACAGTCACAGTGTAATTGTAATACTCAAGATAGTGGGCATTTAACCACTCAGCTGAAAATTTACTTAAAATCCAATCGTGCACAAGTAGGTTGAATTGAGCCACGTTAAGTTCTGACGATTTGATTTTGGTATTCGATTCTTTAATGCGAATAGCAAATTGCTCTTCGCTGATCATTTTAGATAAACGGGTGCGTGATTGAGTTAATAACACCGAACCAATTTGTTCTTTGTTAATAATGCCACGCTGAACTAAGTAAGCTCCGATAGGAACTCCGGTCTGTTCTTTTAAAGCCAGCTCTAATTGCTGTTGTGTAATTAAGCGATGATTCACAAGTAAGGTACCGATACGGGTATCGCTATCAGCTAATTCGATGAATTGAATAGCGCCTTCGTGAAAAACCACGGCGTTAATTTGACCTGATTTACTTTCAAGTTCAACGCGTCCACTTAAACCGTATTTTTGAAACAGCATAACTACAGCGGTAATATCATATCCGTAGCAGGATTTAAGTTTTCCGATATCAGCGATGATTTTTTCACCGTTGGCAGTAGGAGTGAATAGGTTTTGGTAAAACCTAGAACGGGTCGAATTCAAAAGAGTTGGGCCAGAATTTGTTGACATGCCTACTGACAATTTTAGTCTAATTTCACTCTCTGAGAAAGCTTTTGAAGCGGGGTTGGCTTAAAGTCCAGGTTACTATGTTTCATAGAGACACAGTTTGCCCCTATGTAGCTTGCAAGCTACAAATAAACTATGTCAAAAGCACAACTTTACAAGCAAGCGATCATCAAAGAAAATCTTAAACGTAATCCGCATTCTGAAATTGTGTATTTACAAAATGCCATAGATGAAAGTCATAATGCTGATGAAATTTTACTGGCTATGCGAACAGTGGCTTCAGCCCGCGGCTTTAAAAAGTTTGCCGCAGCAGCTGATCTTAACCGCGAAAATCTTTATCGTGTTCTTTCTGAAAACGGAAACCCACGCCTAGATACATTTTTAAAATTGATTGATCTTTTAGGTTTTAAACTTAGTCTAAAAGCGAAGTAGTCTTTCTCGCAATTAGCTATTTGTTTGTTATAAGCTACACTGAAATTTGCCTCAAATGTTGGGCGAAATACCACGGTGTTTTGGAGTTCAAAAACAATGGAATAGTTTATAGCCCGCACGCGTTTTGCTCATTTAAACCCTTAACATGGAGGTTTTTATGAACGCAAAAAATTTTGCGCTGGTGGGCGGTATTATCATGCTGGTTATCGGTGCGTTATCGTTAATTCCAGCATTTACAGGTCTGGCTTTCGGGTTACCTATCTTAAAAATAGAAACTAGCTACGGGTTATTTCTGGGGATTTTTCCGTTAAATATTGTGAACAAAGCGATTTTGATCGGCTTTGGATTATGGGGAGTTGCGGCTGCTAGTGACCCGGCTTTAAGTTTGCCGCGTTCGATTAGCTTTTCACGCTGGGTTTTTATGATATCGGCGCTCTTTGCGGTGCTTGGATTATTTCCGCAAACAAATACGTTGTTTGGTTATGTGCCGCTCTTCGGAGCAGGAATTTGGCTTCACGCTGTGATGGCCTTAGCCGGCGGAATTTTTGGCTACAGTATAGTTAAACGTACGGCTTAATGACGGTTATTTTGAGTGGCTGTTCAAAACTGGAGCGATGTAAAATTTTATTTTTCTGGTGATGGGTACTTTTCTTCTATTTTAGAAAGTATCCGTCAGGCTGTTTATGAAATCAGAGTTGAAATGTATATGTTCAACTTTGACGAACTCGGAAAAAAAATTCTTCAAAGTTTAAAAGAAGCTAGTGACCGGGGCGTCAAAGTTTACCTGCTTGTTGATGGTGTTGGTACAATTGGTTTTTTAGCTGATATTGATGAATACTGCAAAGCTAACAATATTCATTTTAAAATTTACCATCCGCTACCAATTCGATTGAATTTTTTAAAACGCATTTCATTTAAAACACTGACCTGGAAAAATATTCGCCGCTTTTTTCTGATGTTTAGAAAAATGAATAATCGCGATCATAGAAAAGTTTTTCTGATCGACCAGAAAGTGGCTTTTGTCGGAAGCCAGAACGTTAACAAAGTTCATAGCGAAGAAATGTCGCGCTTAAAAGCTTGGCGCGACACGGGCGTTGAAGTACGAGGGGCTCCGATAGAAACTTTGGTGAATACCAGCCAGTTTGCCTGGGAAAAAGCCAAGCCCGATGGATTAACTTACTCGTGGAATTTTCACTATAACGTTTTACGTTTAAGTGCGAGACGTAAACACCGGTTGGCTAGGCTCAGAAAACTTATTCAATCTTTTAATAAAGCAAAAACTAGAATTTGGATTACGACCGCGTACTTTTTGCCGAATCGAAAAACAATTCGTGCTTTAGCAAGAGCTGCGCATCGCGGTGTGGATGTGAGTCTTTGTTTGCCAGCCATCAGTGATATGCCTTTTATGAAATGGACTGCGTGGCTTTTATACGATCGCCTTTTGAAAGCGGGCGTTAAAATTTTTGAATATCAAGACCGGATTTTGCACGCTAAGTCTATGATTGTGGATCAATGGGGAACAGTGGGATCCTATAATTTTAACCACAGAAGCCTGATTCATGATCTTGAAGTAGAGGTAGTGATCGACCAGCACGAGTGGTTAGAAAAGCTTGAAAAGCAGTGGCATGCCGATATAGCACAGTCAAAACTGATTCAGCTTGATGATAAGGCCCACTCAAATATTTTTTTACGAATTATCGCCAACATTTTTTATTGGTTTAGGTATTGGTTATGAAATTAAAAGTAATGACATATAATATTCACAAAGGTTTTTCGACAGGCGGACTTAAATATATCTTACGTAAGATCAAAGAAGCGTTAAGTACGACATCAGCTGATATTGTGCTCTTACAAGAAGTGGTCGGAGAACATAGTAAAAGCGAAAAAAACAATTGGCCCACCGAAGGCCAGTTTGAATTTCTGGCAGATCAACTTTGGTCACATTATTCGTATGCAAAAAACGCTATCTTTTCACAATTTCATTACGGTAATGCCACGTTAAGCCGATTTCCGATCGTGCAGGAAAAACATACCGTGATGTCGACCAATCGTTTTGAACAACGGGGTTTATTACACTGTGAAGTTGAAATTCCTGACCTTAAACAGCGTATTCATTTGTACAATGTGCATTTAGATTTATTAAGCCGTGGGCGTCGCCTGCAATATCAAAAAATTGTCTCGCAAATAAAAGCCGACGTACAAGACCAAGAAAAATTCATTATGGCAGGTGATTTTAACGATTGGACCGGTGAACTGCATCAGATGTTTACCCAAGAGATCGGCTTAGATGAGGCACATACTAAATTTCATGAACGCCCGGCGAGATCGTTTCCGAGCTTTTTCCCGGTGTTAACGTTAGACCGTGTGTATTCGCGAAATATGGATATTGTAACGTGTAAGCCGATGATCGGAAACCCTTGGAAAAAACTTTCCGATCATATTCCATTATTAGTTGAGTATGCTTTGTAATGAGTGAAGCTTTTTAAGCTTGCTTATTGAGCGATAATTCCTAACACAGCTTTACGTTCGGTGATTTTGTTATCCTGAACGCCAAAGTCATTGTCGTTGATAATAGCTAAGGTTTTGTCGTTAATGATGGTTAGACCTTCCATCTTTTCAAAGTCACTGTAACCGGCTTTGATTAAGTTTACAGCTAAAGTTTTAGCAACCGGAGTCACTTTTGCGAGTAAATCTTTTTGTGAATAAGTTTCTGGATTGTTTTCTAAAGGCGATTTTACCAGGTTAGTGGCTTTTGATAGATCGACTTTGTAAATTAAGTGAACGCTATCAGCGCCCACATCGCCATTTTGTTCGATCACATAAAACTCAGTCTCGCTGATCATTGTCAGATCACCGATTTTATCGACTTTTTTATGTGTTAGCGGGTAAAGGTACTCAGCTTCGTACATTCTCGTTTTTGTGTTAAACACACCAATGCGAATCACAGAAAACTCTTTGTCTTTATGAGCCTCTGGAACTTTCAGTGGGCTTTGTGACATAAAAAAGATTTTACCGTTTTTATATCCGATCGCTTCAAAACCACGGTTAAAACCACGGTGAGCAAAAGCATTTGGAATTTCGTTTTTCTTTAAAGCTACATTAGGTTGTGCCGCTGGAAAAAGACGAGATAATAATTTTCCTTTGCCATCAAACTCTAAAATAGAAGGAAAATATTCTTCACCTACCCAGAAGTGATTTTTTTCATCTACTGTCATTGATTCTGAATCAATCCCGTTATTATCTTGTTCTAGGCTTGTTCCGATGAGGTCAGTCGGGGATTCAACTTTAGAAATGGTGTCTTTCGGTGGAAGACCTGACATAGGTTTATTATCTGAATTATGAAACGGAATCGTTTTTACGATAACCACTTTATTTTCAGCTTTGACGTATTTGAGCTGAATAAAGCTAGGTGTGAAGTTTGGGCTAAAAAAGCCGCGCATTACTTTTTTATGGCGTTTAAATTCTGCTCCATTAGGGCCGCGGTCAGTTAAAGTCCAAAATAACAAGTCGCCATTTTTTTCTTCTTTAATAAATGACAGTCCTGAAAAGCCACCCCATTTAAAATTAAAACCTTCAACAGGTGTTAATAGCACATCAGCTTTAGTCAGTGTGACTTGTGGGGCTTCGGGCAAATTTGGTTTTTTTGATTGTGATTGGCAGGCTAATAAAGAAATCGCGGCTAAACTAAGAATACATTTTTTCATAGAAAACAGTATTCAATAAGTCTAGCCCTCAGACAACTGCGCGTTGCGCTGTTTGGCTCCATAAAAACTCAACGTATTCAATCAGGTGAAAAACTTCAGATTTAGCGAAACATTTTAAAACAGGGGCGCTAATTTCAGCAGATTTAATCTCTTGTGATCCGGAAAAGAAAACTAAGGGCACATTAATTTTTTGGTTTTTAAGAAAATCAACGATCACGTCGCCGTTGCCGTTATCCATCTGAAAATCAGAAATGATTAACGTGAAATCATTTTTTGCGGTCAATGCGGCAATGGCTTCTTGGCCAGAGCTGGCTTCAACCACTGTAAATTTGTGTTTGGCCTGAAAAACATTGGCCAGGGCAAATCTAATTTCTTGGTCGTCGTCTACTAATAGGATTCTCATAAAAACCTCTCATCTATTTCGCTCTTCAAGAATAGCGGACAGATTTTTTTTCTTCCAATGGAGTTATCTACACATGTGTAGGCGTCTTAACATAAATGTGGCAAATTGACTCATTTTCTAGAATGAGACGCTGGCACTGGCGTTGCTTTGATTAGACCTTTGTGGAGACTGAACGCCAACAGCCTGAAAAAAGGCTAAACAAAATTAATCGAGAACGAAAGAAGGCGATAACTTCGGCCAGAGTATTTCTTGTTGAAGACGAACCTACATCCATCATTTTAACTGAAGCGATGCTAGATCAATTAGGTTATCAGCCGGCAGGGGTGGCGACCAGTTTTGAAACGGCTATGGCCGCTCTTAAGGTGACTCAGGTAGATATAGTGCTTGTCGACTTGGTCTTAACGGGCGAGAAAACAGGATTAGATGTAATCAAAGAGCTTAACCGTTTAAATATTCCCACAATTTTAATTACCGGCACTGTAAATGAAACGACTTTGCATAAGTTGGCTGATCTGGATGTGTATGGTTTTTTACCGAAGCCCTATGATCAGCCAGCTTTAGCCACGGCGATTCAATTGGCGCTTAAGAAATTCACGCGTATGCAGGATAAAGTGTTTGAAGAAGCTGATGCGATCAAAAGTCGTATTTTGGCCACCAAGGCTTTAGAAGACGAATTTGGTGTTTCTGAAAAACTCTATCTAATTAAAAAAAGAAAACACGGCAGCAAAGCTTTGGAATTATCGGGTAGTCTGTATCACCGCTGGGTTAAAATCTGTGTCACTCTTTCAGTGGCTATCGGCGTGTTAGCATTAGTTGGGTATTTATTTAATGTGCCGTGGTTAGTCTCCTATGCAAACTATGGAGCAACGATGAAGGTAAATGCTTTGCTTTGCATTTTTCTTTTAAGTTTTTCTTTATGGATAGAGAATGAGGTGCGTTTGGCCCCTGCTTGGAAAGTGGCTTCTTCAGTGTCTATAGTGACCGTATTTGCCATTTCTTTTTTTTCGGCTCTGCCCTACGCGTGGCCCTTTAATTTTGGTATCGATGAATTTTTATTCAAAGATAAGTTTGCGAATGAATTTAATGCGCCGGGAAGAATGGCCATGACCACGGCCCTGAGCTTTATGTTTATCTCACTGGCTTTAATATTTAATCGGTTAAAATTTTTTAGATATGCGATCGTTTTTACAGAAGGTTTTGGTCTGTTATCGATTTTTTTAGCTATGGTTGGAATCTTAGGGCATATCTTTAAACAAACCGAATTCAATCAGATTGTTCCTTATTCGGCGCAGGCCCGTCCAACGCTTTTAGCTTTGATCATTTTAACTGTAGGAGTATTTTATCTTAATCCAAAGTTAGGGATCATGTCGATTTTTTCAAACCGCCGCACCAGCGCCAAAGTGGGTCGTAAGATGCTTTACTGGGTCAATGCTTTAATGGTCGCAGTGAGTTTTTCGATTTATTATTACACGCCAAAAAGTGTGTTCGCGAATTTAGAAGTGATTTTAATTCTTATTACCACGATTACGATTTTAACCAGCGTGATTTTGTGGGCGACGTTAAAACAAATCAGAAACGAACAGCAGGCCGAACAGACGGTTAAGTTTTTAGAGAATCGTGAACGCGAACTGCAGTTTGTATTAAAAAGAGTGCCAAACCCTGTAGCTGTTTTAGATAAAAATATGCGTTATGTTTTGGCCAGCCGTAAGTGGATTGATGACTTTAACTTGAAAGATAAAAACATTATCGGTCAATCGCACTACGAAATCTTTCCGAATCTTTCAGATGAGGTTAAAATCTTAAACCAGCGTGCTATGAATGGAGAAATCATTAAAACATCATTTGATAACATAGCTGATAACAATGGGCGCCTGATCAATGCTAAAGGCGAAATCAGGCCATGGTTTGATATTAACAATCAAGTCTCTGGCATTATTATCTTTATCGAAAGCATGACACCTTCTAACGCTAGCCAGTAAATTGTTGCCACGTGATAGGCCTATGAATAGGATTATCTTAGTAAGGATAAAATTTATGATTTTAGCTGTTCTTTCGTTAGCCGCAATGACTTCAACTTTACCTGAATATAAAAGTGAGCTTTTAGCCCGCACTAATGGCGGCAGCACTTATAATTTGCCAGCCTACGCAATGGTTAATAGCACTTCTCCAAGTATTAATGATGCCGGCGAAGTGGCTTTTACAGCTGTATCCGGTGGAATGGATCAAAACGGTGACCATAGTGAACAGGCCGCGATTTGGCTTAAGACTCGTAAAGATATGGATGGCCGTATCGTTTATTATGCGCCTAAAGAAAAAATGGTCAGTGACCCAAAGATGCTTGATCGTGGTGATGTGCTTTTTAGCCAATTTGACGAAGTGACAAGTGATGGGATTTTTTCTTTTAATTCTCCAAAGCAAGTGACTGAAAATATCTTTCCGGCAAAAAATATGGCGGCTGTAAATTACCCACAAGCTACGGATGACGCGTCGTATGTGTTTCGCTCAACGGATTCAGAAAACAACAGAAGCTTTTTCGAGTATCGTTCAGACAAACTTTCTGAAATCGTTAATGAAGACGGCGGTTATTCTTATTTGTTTGGTCCAAGTGTAAATGAAGCTTCACAGTGGGTATTTAAAGCCCGTGTTGGCGAAAAGTTCAATTACGCTGAAGATGCTCCAGATCAGATCGTTTTATTAACGCCGCACTTTACAGCTTTTGGTGAAAAGAGTTATCAAAAAACAATCTTAGCGCAAGATTCAGATAGCGACGCGCTTTCGCCTTATAAATCATTTGATAACAGCCCAGCTATTACAAATGCAGGTCTTGTCGTGTTTACGGCGATGTTAAAAGACCGCGTACGCATGATTGTCGCGGTTAAAGATGGAATTCACTATGAAGTCGCTCGCGAAGGGCAAAATGAGATTTCACAAATTGAAATGTTCTCGCCGCAAATTAACGATAATGGCTTTGTCGTATTTCGTGCGAAAAACAGCAAAGGCTTACGCGGTATCTATTTAGCAAATCCATTTGCACCCGCACCGGAAGTTAAAAGATTGTTGGGTGAAGGTGATTCAATCCTAACTGATCAAGGAATGAGTGCGATCTTACGTAAAGATAATTTTCCGGGTTTTGGTGGTAATGTTGATATCAATAACAACAATGAAATCGTAGTTTCAACAGTGGTAGCGACTGAAAATCAAAAATGGATTTTTGGAACAGCCATTTATAAGTTACACCCCCTGTAGTACGTAATTGCCCCAGGCGGGGCTGAATATACCAAGTCTAAATCTTGCAAAAGCGATTCTCTATAAATATATAAAGGAGAATCGCAAATGAATCCTATCGCAAAAATTGCAGCGGCGGCTTGTCTAATTGTAACGACAATAGCCTTTGCTGAAGGAACAACTAAACCAACCACGACACCAACAACAACCGGCTCGGAAAAATACGAGGGCAGTGCCACGGCTGCAGGTTTTAAAGAAGACATGGCTTCATTTAAGCAAGAAATGTCGATGAAGCTTGAAAGTGCCGAAGCTGAAATCATGGCTTTAAAAGAAAAAGCTAAAATGAAAGGTTCTAAGGTTAAGCAAACAACGATTGCCGACCTAGAAAAAACTAAAGCTAGAATAAAAACTGATCTTGATAATTTAGATAAATCATCTGAAAGCAGTTGGAAAAATATGAAAACTAAAATTGCCACTGCTATGGATAATTTAAATACAAAAACTCAAAAAGCTTTGCGTGAGTAATCGCTAATGTGCAGCGTGAAGCTTTTCAAGCTCCATCTTGCGCAATGTTGGTGACCAATACGCAATCAGGGCCACGGTGAGTAAACACATCGTGGCTCCGAAATAAACTGATGGCACAGTTCCTAAAACTTTAGCCGCAATACCTGATTCAACTTCACCTAATTCATTAGATGACCCGATAAAGATAGAATTTACCGCTGAAATTTTTCCGCGCATGTGATCTGGCGATGAAAGTTGAACCGCCGCTGAGCGGATCATCATGCTGATGCTATCAAAGCCCCCGCTAAATGCTAAAGCGACAAGCGAAATCCAGAATGTCTTACTCATCGCGAAGAATAAGATACATAAACCAAAACCAATCACTGCTGAGAATAACCAGGTGCCGGAATTTCCTCTTAAGGGCTTACGAGCTAAGTACAAACTCATAATTGTAGCACCCACAGCAGGAGCAGCACGCAGAGCTCCTAACCCTTTCGGGCCAACCATTAAAACTTCATTGGCAAAAATAGGAAGAAGCGCGGTTACGCCGCCAAATAAGACCGACACCATATCTAATGATAAGGCTGGAAATAAAATCGGATGTCTAAAGACAAAACGAGCGCCAGATAATAATTCATCTTTAATATTTGTATGATGTGGACGTGATTCAGGAGGTGCGATGTCTTTTTTAATAAGCATCATTGCAATACTGGCAAAGATTAATAAAAGACAAACTAAACTTGAAGTCGCAATCGCGCCAAAGAATCCAAAGATAAAACCACCGGCGGCAGGTCCTGCGATACGCGCAATCTGCATCGCTGAAGTGCTCGTGGCTGTGGCCTGCATAAGTTGCGATCGTTCGACTAAGCGGGGAACGGTGGCGAAGATGGCGGGTTGAGAAAAAGCGCGTGCAATACCAGTTAAGAAGGCGGCTGAATATAACATTCCGGCTTGCTGGTAGACAGAAAGATTTGCCGCAAAGATATGTTCAACTAAAACAACTAAGCCTGAAACGAAGCTGACCATAATGACTTTACGATAAACTTGAATCGGGCGAAGACGATCAACCAGATAACCCGCATAAAGTGCTAAACCGATGGCAGGCACAGCCTCAGTTAAACCGATTAAACCTAATGATAATGGATCTTTTAATAAATCGTAAATGCGCCAACCAAGAACTACGGCTTGCATTTGTACAGCGAAAGTAAAAAAGAAGCGGGCAGAAATTAATTTTTTAAAATCATTGGGAAGGGTACTAAAGCGGGTGCTCATTGAAGAATCCTGAATAAAATAAACTTATTCCTTTGTGCCGTTAGTTTTAAGTAAACCCGTGGGATTTTTTGCAAACATTTGGCTAACGAGCATGCGGTTTTTAGTTTCTTGATTGTAACCATACTTAGCGAAGAGGTGAGTGATTACTTTGCCTTGCTGGATATTTAAATTTTCGAAACGAACACCACATTCTAAAGAGGCCCACTCACCAGTGCAGTCGGCAGATCCTTTTTCGCCTTTAAATAAACGGTTACCGTTATTATCAGAAATAAGAGGTAGAACGATAGTGATTTGTTCGCCGCTTAAATCTTCAGGTAAGGTGTACGCCATCGTGATGACACCTTTGCTGTTAGTAATGATTTGATAATTGGTAATTTCAAAATTTGCTAAGTGCGCAAACTTTTCAGATGGCACGGGAACTTGAAAAGTCGCGTTTAAATCTAAAACCTCGTCAGCAGCCAGTAAGCTTTGCGAGAAAAGTAAACTAAAAATAAGAAGTACTTTTTTAAACATAAACAAATCTTGTTATGCAAAGACAGGCTTTGCAAGTTCAAAGATATGCTTTTGCACATCGCGTGGCCAGGCTTTGATCTCACTCGTAAAACGTTCTTTGTCTTTACGATATAGCGCGCGTAGAGCCTCTTCGTAGTTTTCAAGATCTCCGGCTTCAACCGACATAAACTTATAAGTGCGTTCCTGTGCGGTTTTAACGGTAAGGGTGCCTGAATTTTTCTTCATACTTTCTTCGACAAGTTTACGTAAGGTATTCGACGCTCCGCCAGATTGAGTGGCTAACCACTCCCAATGTTTAGGAAGAAGTGAAACTTCACGCGAAATAACACCCAGCTTAGGACGGCCAGGGCCGGTAGACGCTGAAGCTTGGTTATCTGTTTCAGGAGTGGTGTAGACTTCTAAGCGTTTTAAGACTTCTTTTTCAGATCCTTGAAAATTGAAATCCATCGATTTGCCGGTGATGTCGCTGTAGATCACGATTTGTGATTCAGGCGATTTTTCAAGGCGCTTTTTCACTTTTAAAACAACGTCTTCTAAAGAACCTTGGCTTAAAATTTTATGATCTTCAAAGGCTGTGTAGGTATTTAATGTTTCCATGAGATTAATAATATCCGGGTAAAATAGATATGTCAATATCACCCGGGTAAAATTATTCGCGCAGGCGCACTTCTAAAAGCTCGATTTCAAAAATCAGGTTAGAATTCGCGGGGATACGCGGTTTTACTTGTTCGCCATAACCTAAGGCTGCCGGCACAAAAAGCCGGCGCTTACCGCCGACTTTCATGCCCAGCATTCCTAAATAGAAGCCTTGGATTAACTTTTTAGAACTTAAAACGATTTCAAGCGGGCGGCCATGATCATAAGAGGAATCAAATTTTGACCCATCTTCTAAAGTGCCGGTGTAGTTGTAAGTAATTAAAGCGCCTTTATCGGCTGCGATACCATCACCAACAACTAAGTCAGTGATAACCAATTCAGATTTATTTTCCATCTTTGTCTACTTAAGCAGATCTATGCGCTTAATGACAAGGAAACAATTTTTGCAATTAACTCGTCGTATTCTACACCAGATTTTTTAGCTGATAGGGCGTAGTCTTCTTTTTTGGCGATCGACGGGTTTGGGTTTGCTTCGATGAAATAGATTTCATCGCCGCGAATACGTAAATCAATACGGCCAAAACCTTGAATGCCTAAAAGACGATAAATCTTTTTACAAACTTCGTTCAATTTTTTCTGAACTGGTTCTGGAAAAGATTTTGCCCAGTCTGAATCAATACCCCATTTTTTACGGTAAGATTGATCCCACTTTGATTTATAAGTGGCAAACTTAGGTTCATCTTCAGATTTAGCTTTAAAGAATAATTCACGCGGCGGAAATACTTTTAAGTTTTCGTTTCCTAAAATAGAAACATAAACTTCACGGCCATCGATAAATTCTTCGATGATCGCATCAGCACCTAATGAATTATGAATAAACTTAACGCGTGCTAAGGCTTCTTTTTCATCTTTAACAAATGAACTTTGCGAAATGCCTTCTGATGATTCTAAATCGAGTGGTTTGATAAAAGCGGGGAACGGAAAGTTTTTTAACGGCTGAATGGCACGGCCTTTTTTAGCGACGACGAATTTTGGAATATTAATTTCGTGATAATCTAAAATAGCCTTTGTTAAACCTTTATCTTTACAAAGCTGTAAGCTCATTGGTCCTGCACCTGTAAAAGGCACACCCATTAATTGCATCAGAGCTGTTAGGTTTGGTTCAAAATCACGTTTACCCTGAAAAGCTTCAGACATGTTAAACACTAAATCAGGCTTTTGTTCGCGCACGATATTTAAGAAAGGTTCGATGTCGTCATGAATACCGAATGGAATCACTTGGTGGCCAAGCTTGATCAATGTGTTTTTCACATCTTTCTCCGTTTTCCAATCGGGCGTATTCCAATATTCGCCATACTGTTCGGGAGTCAGCTTTAATGATAAATCAAATAGAAGTACTATCTTAAGTGATTTCATAATTTACGCCTCTCTTTTAAACTTTCCAGTGAATAAATAATTCTTCACCAGACTCGTAAGAAAGCTTGCTACTTCCATCGTAGTCTGGTTTTCAGATTTTCCTAGCCTTAAATGAAGTTGTGCACAGCGATCGGTAAGACGCTTAACTAACGCGTCGATCGTGAATTTGCGCTCATGCGTTGCCCAAGCCACTGTAGCCACGATATCTTTCTTATGGCGTTTCATGAACCTGCGCGCCGAGAATTCTGACTTTAACGCTGTGTCGCCGTTAAAAATCGTTTTAAGATCGGTGTCATAAAAATCAGGATATTCATCGGCGTTTTCACGACGACGTTTTTGATAATATTTTTCAAGAGTAGAAGTAAGATTAGCGACATTACTTGGAACACGGCCTTTTTCAGAAGTGTTTCTAAGTTTCACACTCTCTTTAGCTAAAGACTCCATGTAATTTAATTTTTTCAAAGCACCTGGCCATTTACTATATTCTTTTTTCCAATCGATATTTGGTGATAACCACACAGCAAATGTTTCAGCGAAGTCTTCATCAGGGTGAGCTTGCGCGTACCAACGTTCTAAGTGCTTCACATAACCTTTTGAAAAAGGTTGTGGGCGGTAAGTTTCAGGAGCGTAATCTTTATCAGGAGATCCAAAAACTTGGCTCCATTTTTTTCTTTTTGAAAATTTATAACAGTGGTCAAAGCAATGTCCGGCTTCATGGCGTAAGAGCTTCATGAAATATTCAGGATCGCCACCTTCAACTTCTAACATTTGTGATTTTTCTAAATGTTTAAGGCGGGTATTCGCTAAGTAAAAAGGAACAGCGATGGCATTCATGCCTTCAGGGCTAAACCATTCATCACCAAAGAAAATTTGCGGTTTAAATACAAGACCTTTAGCTTCAAGTTCAGAATAAAGCTGATTAATATATTCCTGAATTTCTGTTTCAGAAATATTGAGCGCGATATTTTTAAAACGTAGTTTTAAAATATCAGAATCTGATAGTTCAGCTAATTCTTCAGCCTTAATAGTCTTCGATGACATACAGGTACTTATCGGCAAGTCTCACTTTGATATTGAGCGGTGCGACAAGTTTTTGCCAGTGATCAGGTCTATGGTTTTAAATCAAAAGTCTAGTAGTAGGTGAATAAGGCTAGCGGCAATCTAATCCGGGTTGATCGTCAATGTCTTTAAAATTGAAATAGGCTTTTTTATCAAGGTCATTAATAAAGAGTTGTCCTGTGTAATGTGAAAATTCACCTTCGAGCATTTGTGGGTAAAGACGTAAGTAAACACCTTCCGCATCGCCACGAAGATTGATATCGGTCGTATACACTTCAGGAGTCACGCGCACATTTTTGTTTTCATAAACTTTTACATCGTATTTATAAACAGAAACAGTAGCAGTAAAAGAAAGAAAGCCAATAAAAGGGCTTAATGGATTTACTGATCTTGGAAAATCAACTACTACGGAATGAATTTCGCTTTTCGCCGTTGAACAGGTTAAAGTTTTAACTTCGGCCGCAAAAGTTTTGGCTGTGAATACAGTTGTCAAAATAATGAATAATAAACGCATAGATTTCATACGCGTTTTTGTAGGCTGACAAATGGTCTGTGGCAATATGAAGAAAATGTAAAATTCTAGTTAAAACCTACTTGAGAATTAGGACTTGAGCAGTAAATGGTCATTCTTTAAACTAATCCTAATAAGGACAACCATCATGCTAAAAAAACAATCTATTCTTGCGGCTATTTCGTTAACTGTACTTTGCTCATTTGCTCAAGCTGAAGACCGTGGCCAGGGACGATTATTTTTAGGTTCGACGCAGATTGATCCCAAAGATGTAAATGATGGACTAGAAGCACAAAGCATGAAAAAGCTGGATATGATCAACCAGTACGGTGTTGAAATTACTTTGCCAGCTTTCAAAGTTATTCAGGCAGGTTTTCGCTATACACAACGCATGGTCACTGAAGAAGAAGTTACACCTAATGCGGCCACTGAGTATAAAACCGATGTAACTCAACAGGTTTTTGCCGGTGTCGTTCGTGCGCCTATTGTAAACCGTGATTATTTTAAGTTTGATGTCGTCGCTGGGGCAGGGGCTACAAGCACTGAACTAAAATTAAAAACAGGCACAGTAGATGGCTCTTTAGATAAAAAAGGCTTTTCTTCGCCAATGGCTTTTGCAGGAGCCTCAGTGGCTGTGGGGTATAAAAGTTTCTTTTTCACCATTGAAGCTGGCTATGAACACAATAAAGTTTCAAGCTTAAAAGCCACAAATATCAATAATGCTGCCGAAGATATGGATTTATCGGGCAGCTATTTAACTGTAGGCTTGTTATTTGATAATGTGCCCGTATTTACGAAATAATTTAATTAAAGCTCTTTGATTCCAAAGCGTTTACGTAAGTCGTTATTTTTTAAGAACTGTTCAGCTAATCCTTGAGCACAGGTTTCAAGAGCGGCACCATTTGAGCTCGTTGTATCTAACGCAAAGTTAGATCCACTGCCAGTCATAGAAATGATTCCATGATAAACCGGAGTTTTTTCGCGAGCCGGTAAAATATCAAATTCCATTTCAATTTCGCAGTTCGATTTTTCTAAAGCCGCACTGACATTACTTTCAAAAAGTTTAATTTTTTTGATTACTCCGCGAACTGAATAAGCCGCGTTTTCACTAACTTCGACGCCATGTTTTGTTAATTCAGAGCGAAATCGGTTCTGAATGTATTCATCAACAGGAATATCTAAATAAATCGGAGTGTCGGTATTACGCATACCCGTACTTGCCATGCCCAGTTTAGTTTTGTCTGTGCGGTCATCTTTGAATTTTAAAACGTTGAAATGGCCTTTGTATTTTGTAACGGCTGCGTTCTCACCAGCAGCAACGGGTAGAGGTTTAAGTTCGCTACTTTTTAAAATAATTTGTTTTTGGGCACAGCCTGAAATTAAGAGAAGAACTAGACCAATTCGTAAACGCATATTAAATCCTTTTTAAAATCTTCTCAAAAGCTTACCATGAAAAGTATGAATCACTTATCTAAAATTTCAATTCTAGTTCTTGCGTTAATGGTGTCAGCCTGCGGTTTAAAAGTTGTAAACCCTGAAGACGAGAAAAATAAAGGCACCATGGCGGTTGACTGGTCGGCTGGAAAAATCGTGGCCACGTACACTTGCAAGTTAGTAGGTGTCGGAAAAACGTATCGTGCCATCGGTAAATCAGAAGAAGAAGCCACTAAAGAAGTCGTGGCTCAATGCCATAGTGGGACGATTATCAGTATTTGTAACAAAGATAAAGTTTCGTGCTGGAAAAATTAGTCTTTTTTTATTAAAAGTTCTGGCCTTTGAGCGGATCTTTTGTCATGTTGTGGCCTTCAATTAACAAAGGATATTCCAATGCCAGTTTTCATCGCAAAAGTGATGCTCCAAGACGTAACTAAAGAAGATATTTACAGTGAATTAGATAAAGCTATGGCCGATGAAGAAGGTTATCCGTATATCACTGATGAAGAAGAAAGAATTTTCGCTTTACCACCTGATGAATATGAATTTGATACAGATTTAAATGCGAATCAATTATTGCAAATCATCAAAAACATCTGCGCTAACATTGAAAAAAAGCACAAGCTTAAAAAAACGCCGATCGTTGTTGTTGAAGCTAAAAGCATTCAATACGCAAATCTTGAAGAATTGCACGACGAAGATTTTTCTGACTAATGGCTCTGCCTTCGAAACTTTACCGTTTTAAAATTGAACTTTCAGATCTTGATAAAGGGTCTTACGAGTCTTTGGATTTTCGTGTGGCTCAACATCCATCTGAAAGTTTAACTTATTTGTTAACACGCGTATTTGCGTACGCGCTAAGTTTTGAAGACGGCCTCGAATTTTCAGCTGAAGGTTTACATAACCCTGATGATCCAACGATTGCGGTAAAAAACCCGATGGGTGGAATCAAATTGTGGGTTGAAATCGGTAATCCTTCAGCACGTAGACTGCATAAAGCCTCAAAAGGCGCTGATCATGTTAAAGTCTACACTTACAAAGATCCACAAGTTTTATTAAATGAAATCAATTCAGAAGACGTTTACCGTAAAGATGAATTAGAGATTTACTCTATTCCTTCAGACTTTCTAGATTCTCTAGAAAAAACCATGAATAAAGAAAATCGCTGGACTGTGATTAACAATGACGGCGTTTTAATGGTGAATGGTGAAAACTTTGACCTGCAATGCGAGATCAAGCGTCATCGGACATCTGCCCCAAGTTAAGACAAGTTAAGCCAGTTTAAATTCAAAAAAAAATTATAATGAGGCTCTTCGACTCAAATCACCTGATTTTGAGTGGCATAGCATTCGCTGTTCATCATTCCTAGTTTAACACACAACAGAAGGAAGTTATGATGATAAAAATAGTTTTAGCAGCCATTGTTTTAACCGCAGGGTTTGCTTGCAAAAACAATCCCTACCGAAGTGATGAAGAAGCCCGCCGTACAAGTTACGAGCGAAATACAGCTTCTGACGAATATAAAGACGCCGACAATACAGCGATGAATAAGCGCGACACTGACGAAGCCTTAACGCCGATGGATCAAACACGTGGTTCTAAAGAAGACTTAGCAATTACTGCAAAGGTTCGTGAAGTCGTAACTGATGACGACTCACTGTCTATGAAAGCACAGAACGTAAAAATTATTACTCTTCAAGGCCTAACAACATTACGTGGCCCAGTTGAAACATTCGCTGAAAAATCGCGAGTTGAACAACTCGCTCGCAGGGCTGGCGCGAAAAACATTAACAATCAATTAGAAGTCACAACTAAAACTGAATAGAAAAGAGGTATTGATATGGAATTTGGTAAAGCAAACAAAGTCGTTTATGGTTTATTTGAAACAAGAGCTGCCTTAGAGACAGCTGTAGGTCGTTTAAAGGCCGAAGGTTTTTTGAGTTCGGATATTTCAGCCTTACTGCCAACAGTAGAAGGCTCAAAAGAATTTGCCCATGAGAAAGAAACAAAAGCCCCTGAAGGAGCTGCCGCTGGCGCAGCCGGAGGCGCTGTTTTAGGCGGAGCCCTAGGCTGGCTTGCGGGAATTGGAACCTTAGCTATTCCAGGTCTTGGACCTTTTGTAGCCGCAGGCCCGATTTTAGCGACATTAGGCGGAGCTGGCGTGGGCGGTGCTTTAGGTGGCATTGCCGGAGCCTTAGTGGGAATGGGTATTCCTGAATACGAAGCTAAACGTTTTGAATCCTCTGTTAAAGAGGGGGGCATGCTTTTATCTGTTCACGCAGGACAAGGTGAGTGGGTTGAAAAAGCTAAAGCCATCTTTAAAGAGTGCGGCGCTCATGACGTTTCTTCAACTTCTGAAGAAAAAGGTGAATATAAAGATAAAACCGATTCTCTTTTTGGTTCTAAATCTAAAGACACATCTTCAGAAAAGCGTTACTAGCACTGGCTATTTTTTACATACTTAAACCTAAAAAGGCCTTAAAGTTTTTAAGGCCTTTTTTCTTACTGTCTATCTGCTTTACAGTCTTTTCACTTTTTCTTACGGGGCATGTTTTTTTCCAAATCAAACAAAAGCGGTGTTATTTTTCTGCCTCACCCTAACCAAATAAAAAACTCTTTTGTAGGAGGATTTGTGAAAAGACAAACCATCATTAATTTCTCGAAGACTATCGGATTAGCTACGGCATTGCTTGTTAATTTTTCGGTGCAAGAAGCTTCTGCGCAGTCAAAATCAAAGCCGAAATATATTGTGATCCAAAATATCGCAACAGAGAAAACTCGTGTTTACGAGCTTTGTTATACGTCTCCGGGTTGTGCCCATAAAATGGTTTTTGAAACTGTTATGTTGGCTGGTAAACGTAATGAAGAAAATCAACAAACGATCTTAGGTACCTATCGAATCTCTCAATGGGTAAAATTCTATCAAGACAATGCTAAGAACTATCCTTCGTGGTATGACCCAGCATTACCAATGCCACCAGAGCCAGATAAAGGTGCTACGAAATGGTTTAAAGATAAGTACATGCCAAACGGTGGTGAAATGCGTGGAGCTTTCGGTTGGTACGCGGCTTTAGCTGAACCAAATGCTTTCGGTCAATGGATGCATGGAACAATCGGTTGGGGTTCTGATGAAGACAAATTCATCAACCGTGCTAAAAAAGGTTTCTTCTCATTATTTGCTGACTTACGTTCACATGGTTGTACACGCCATGAAAACAGAGCGATTGCTTACTTAAATTATTTAGTACCTGCTGGTACTCCGCTTATCAAAGTTTATGCGGCTGAAGTAGCGGATGATCCAAGTTTATCTCGTTATGCTGACCAACAAGCCCAGTTATTATGGAACTTTGCTTTAACAAGAGATCAAGTTCGTTCAAGCAAAGCGGCGAGCATTGAGTACTCTGTAACAATGGGTCGTATTGCCAAGGGCGAGATCAAACAAGAAGACATCTTAGAACAAGGTTCTTACATAGTTGACCGTATTCCTACAGTAAATGGCTTCACGGGTAAATCGGCTAAATCTGGTTTATCAGGTGACGTTTACGAAATCGGTCGCGAAAATTTCCGTGGTACATACTCAGTTGATACGGGTCGTTTAGCGAACTATGTTCACCCAACACAATTAAATGTGGGTGGCGATCAAAGTTTACTTTCTTTACCAGACATCGTTAAAACTAAATAGTTCAAGTTAAGTTTGATTATGAAAAGCGCCAAGGTAACCCTTCGGCGCTTTTTTTATTTTGAGTGCGAATTTTGCTGGATTTCTTCTGAAAGCGGAGGAAAATATGATTCGTAAACTTAAATCTGGCGGTTATCGTATATATTCCAGAAAGAAAAATGCAAAGACAGGTAAGCGCAGAAATTTAGGGACATTTAAAACTTTAGCTGAGGCAAAAAAGCACGAACGTGAAATTCAGTATTTTAAAAATCACTAAGGTAAAGTTATGACTCAAGTTCCTGTTTTGATAGCTGGCGCAGGGCCGACCGGATTAGTGTTAGCATTATGGCTCACTAAGATCGGTATTAAAGTTCGTATTATCGATAAAGCTTTAGAAAAAGAAACCACTTCGCGCGCTTTAGTCATTCATGCGCGTACTTTAGAATTTTACCGGCAGTTGCAAATTT
This sequence comes from Pseudobdellovibrio sp. HCB154, assembly GCF_046267985.1. Classification (GTDB taxonomy): domain Bacteria; phylum Bdellovibrionota; class Bdellovibrionia; order Bdellovibrionales; family Bdellovibrionaceae; genus Pseudobdellovibrio. Next base: position 1,262,461 of record NZ_CP176530.1, read on the forward strand.
CTGATGACGTGGTCAAAGCGGGGTTTAAATTTCCGGCTTTGAATCTATGGGTAAACCATAAACCGAAAGCGCGCGTTCAGTTGGCCGATGTAGGTGAAGGGTTAACGCCTTTTCCGTATATTATAATCTTACCCCAAGACCAGCATGAAGAATTGTTGTTAAATAAATTAAAAGAATTAGGTGTTGAAGTTGAACGAGATGCTGAGCTTGCCGACTTTGAACAAAATGAAAAGTCAGTCATAGCAAAAATTCTTAAAGGTGATGGCACAATTGAAACCATCACGACCGATTATTTAGCCGGGTGTGATGGGGCTCATTCAATAGTTAGAAAAAAATTAGATGTGGGTTTTGAAGGTAGCACTTACCCGCATATGTTTTATGTGGCTGATGTGATTGGTTCGGGGCCAGCCCTAAACGGTGAGCTGCATGTCTCTTTAGATAAATCAGAGTTCATGGCGTTTTTTCCGTTAAAACAAACAGGGCATGCACGCTTGATCGGGGTTATTCGTGAAGACCAAAAAGCAGATCCCAAAAAAGATCCTACTTGGGAAGACGTCAATCCAAGACTCCTTAAAGAAATGGATGTCACCATTGCGCAAGTGAAGTGGTTTTCAAAATATCGCGTGCATCATAGAGTGGCTTCGCATTTTCAAAAAGACCGTGTTTTTATTTTAGGTGATGCCAGTCACATTCATTCTCCGTTAGGTGGGCAGGGCATGAATACCGGAATCGGTGATGCCGTTAACTTAGCATGGAAATTAGGTGAAGTGCTTAAAGGTAACTTTGAAGAAAGATTATTATCGTCGTATGAAACAGAGCGGATTAGTTTTGCCAAACAGTTAGTTAAAACCACAGACCGCGCTTTTAGATTTATTTCTAATGACGGTCCTATTGCCAGATTTGTACGAACGAAAGCGATTCCATTAATTCTTCCGCAAATTTTTAAGCGCGCCAGTACTGGAAGTTTTGTTTTTCGCACGTTATCGCAAACAGGTATTACGTATAATCCTCATCCTGCAAATTCGGTGATTGAATTACAGACGGGTGATCGACTTCCGTGGATTGCAAGCGTAGATAATTTTAAATTTCTACAATCATTAGACTGGCAAGTTCATATCTATGGTGAACGTACGATTGAATCTAAATATGTGATTCATTCTTTTGCGTGGAACGATGAGATGAAAGAGAAAAGACTAAAAAAAGATGTCGCGTACTTGATTCGTCCTGATGGATATATCGCTGAAATACTTTAGTTCTCAATTCGTTCTCATTAAATTTTCAATAGCTTTGCAGTAAATGTTGCGGTTTGTTCAAAACCTGTGGACAAAGAAAACTTTGTCCAAGATTTCTTTCGGACAAAGTTTTGTCTGTCCAAAAAACAAAATTTCAGGTCATTTTTGCGTATACAAACTTCTGAAGTCTTGCGAAACACCAGTCATCCAAAATTGAATAACTAAAAAATAACTAAAGGGAGTTATTATGAATAAATTGATCGCAATCATCGCGTTATTCGTGGCGACGACAGCTTCTGCTTACACAGCATCAACATCTTGGGAGACTTTACAAAACGATCCAAGAATCCAAATCGACGCGCCAACTGTATTCATGGGTCATGCTATTGATTACACATTCACATGCGTTGATGGTGCTTTTTTACGTACTCAAAAGCCAGTTAAACAATGCGAAACAATCTACATTGGTCAAAACCAATCTAAAGAAGTTTGCAAAGGCGAAAAATACTTATCAACACCAATCAACTACACTCGTACTTCTTGGGATTGCAATTATTTTGGTGGCGGACATAACGGTCAAAACGTTTGTAACGACAAAGTTATCTCTGGCACATACCCATTAACAGTAATGGTTAAAGTTTCTAAAGTTATGGGTGGCTCTAATGACCGTGTAGAATTCTTATTTAACAAAGCTTTCACAGTACCAAACTGCTACTAATTTTAAATTTAATTAAAACAACAAAAACAAATAACAAAAAGGGAGTTATTATGAACAAATTAATCGCAATCATCGCTTTATTCGCAGCCGCAACAGCTTCTGCTTACACAGCAGCAACACCTTGGGAAACTTTAGAGAATGACCCAAGAATCCAAATCGACGCGCCAACTGTATTCATGGGCCACGCTGTTGATTACATGTTTACTTGTAAAGATGGTAACAACTTACGTACTATCAAACCAGTTAAACAATGTGAAACTATCTACATTGGCAAAAACCAATCTAAAGAAGTTTGCAAAGGCGAAAAATACTTATCAACACCAATCAACTACACTCGCACTTCTTGGGATTGCAACTACGTAGGTGGTGGTCAAAATTCACGTCGCGAATGTGAAGATAAAGTTATCTCTGGTACATACCCATTAACTGTTATGGTTAAAGTTTCTAAAGTTATGGGTGGTAAAAATGACCGTGTAGAGTTTTTATTTAACAAAGCTTTCACAGTACAAAACTGCCACTAATTACGAGCATTCTGCTTAAATAATAAACGCCCTTGAGCCACCCCTCGGTTTCAGGGCGTTTTCTCGTTGTGTCTTATAAGTCTTTACGATACTCAAAACCTTCAAAACTTAAGGTGTATAGTGGAACTTAACGTCGAACCAAATTCGAGCGCCCAAGATGTTTCTATCTCTGATCAAGTATCACGAGATATCGAAGTCTATTTAATGCGTTTTAAAGACCCGAAAAAAGGTCTTTCCATGTTAGCCACAAAGTCACAGATTCACGTCAAAACGCTAGGGCGTTTGCGTGAGAAGATACACACTCCGGTCTATTCTACGTTATATAAGCTTTATTCTTGTTTGTTAGATACCCGTGTTATTAATGACCTTATTGAAAAAGCTCCGCCGGTGGTTGGTGAGCGTTTAAAAAGTTCTGACCCACAGTTAAAATCATCGCCATTAAACCGCTTTCATTTTGATATCGAAAACGATATGCAAAAAGATCCGTGTTTTACTGAACTGTATGTTTTAGCTGAAACCAGACCTTTCAGCACATCGTATGTCGAACAACGCTTCGGTTCTTACGGCTTAGAAGTTCTAAAAAAAATGATCGATCAAAAAGTGATTCGTTCTTTAGGTAATGGCTTATTCGGTCAAGGTGAAGTCAGGTCTTCATTTTCTGGTGAAACCATTAAATCCGTAGGTTTAAGATTAACTGAGCGTTTTTTAAAACCAGGCAACGCTGATTTATATTACGGAAATTACATGTCTCTTTACTTTGAGTCATTAAGTGAAGAAACGTATAAAGAATGGCTCATCATCGAAGAGCGCGCTTTTAAAGAGCGTATTAAGTTATTAGAAAAACCAAACGCCAAAGGAAATATCCCGGTGTTTGCATTCAGTGCTATTGATACCCTTTCGGAGAACGAACAATGAAACTTTTTATCGCTTTAGTGATCACAACATTTATTTTAGCAATCAGCGCGCAACCGGCTAATGCAGGTGGTGGTTCAGCTGGCGGTGGTAAAAACGGCGGCGGGTCTGCCGGCGGCGGAAGTCGTTAGCCTCTTAAACGCGCAGTTTTGCTCTGCCGAATCAAAAAGCCGTTGTATAGCAACGGCTTTTTTTTTGTTCATGCCTCGACAGTTTGTCATTTCATCTTTGCCAAGTTGTCATAAAAAAATCTTTAAACTCAATTAAATTAGTTTATGTGTTGGAAAACTGTTGGTCTAGGGCTTGCTTTAGTGATTTTCGTCACAACAAAAAACAACCGAGGATAACGTGAAAAAATTAATTCGTAGACTAATCATTATGACAATCATCATTGGCGCACAAATTTCGTCTGCCCAGACATTAGAACCACTGGAACCCATTTACGGGTATATGCAAACAAGTCGTGGAATCTTTTTTCAAGTAGCATCGGGCGGCTGCACTTATCCGGATGAATTTTTTGTTCAGGTAAAGCGTAACCCTGATATCGATACTGTTATGTTAATTCGTGAACATTTTGACCTATGCAAAGCCTATATTCCTTACGGCGTCACTATTTTTAAAAGTTACGATGATCTAGGAATTCAAGATGCAAAACCATTTAAAATTTTAAATCCAATTCGTACTTTAGGACGAATCAAATAAAAAAATAAACAACAAGGAGAGTTTATGAATACAGTAACAAAAATTTCAACAAGTTTAATCTTAATCGTTATGGCTGGTATTGCCAAAGCTGAAAATTTACCAGCGAAAGATGTCGTTGTACCAATTAACGAAGCCTTCGTACCTGGTGGTTTTGATTCGCAATCTGACTCGTTTGTCGTTGTCAGCGGTATTTTTCCAAATGGGTGTTACCGTTGGAAAAACGCTGAAGTTAAAAACGTTTCAGAATTCGTGCACGAGGTCACATCCCATGCGTTAGTTAACCAAGGCATGTGTATCATGGTTCTTGTTCCGTTTTCAAAAGATGTTCGCTTAGGTCGTTTACAGAGCGGAACACATGCGCTCCGCTTCTTAAATGGCGATGGCACATATATGGAAAAAACTTTAACTGTCGAGTAGTGCAGGTCCGTGAAAAATTTTAGCTTTATTTTTGCTTTAATAATAGCTGGATGTACCCAGCAAAAACCACTTCAACACACCCGTTGGAGTGGTCAGGGGTATAGACCGTCGTTGGCTGGTATTCAGACGAAAGATGATGTCATTAGCCGCTCTGCTGGTGAATCTATTTCTGTGAGTCAGCAAGCGTTTGAAGGTATTCCGGTTCACAGAAGTTTTGTTAAAAGAATTTCGCTAAATAAAAAAATTATTTTTGAAAGTTCTGCCACAGCGGCACGCCCTTCCCAAAATCAGCTTAATGAAGCAAAACTGCTGCAGCAAAATCGTTCTTGGTACTGGCTTTCGTTCTTACTAAAATATCCAGACTATAAAAATTGGGAAATTGAAAAGCCAGTTTCGGTTATTTTAAATCCGCCGGCAATGAATCCTGCTTTACAGGTCGTTCTTCGGCAGCATAAAACATTTGCAATACGGAGTATTTTATTTAACACCTCTTTGAAAGTTATAAATGTAGAAGCGGTAGGTTCGCAGCTTACAGAACTTAAAGAGGTGAGTGCCCTTGCTTATCCGCAGGGGCCCGTTAAAAGCGATCTATCACATGTAAAGATGCTGCGTGATTTAAATAATGATGGACTTAAAAACCTAAAAGTTAAAGTTGATACAGAGTCACAAGCTAAAATAAAAAAAGAACAAAATCTTGAATTACCGCCGACGGACGATCGGTTTGAACAAGTGCAGGCTTTTTACTTTGCGAATAAAATTTTAAATTGGTTTAGCGAAAAACTAGCTGTCAACCTTGATGCCAATGTGAATATTCTAACTCAAGTCGGGTTTCCTGAAAAAACAAACGCTGCCTTTTATTATAACGAAAAAATTAGACTGGGCACAGGCGACGATATTGTATTTTCTAAAATTTATTTAGACCCTTCGATTGTTATGCATGAAACATCACATTTTGTGATTGATCATCTGGCGCGGTTGCCTTTTACCGGCGAAGGTGGATCGTTAAACGAAGCTTTTGCCGATGTGTTTACGACATTTTTTCTAAACTCTTCACGTTTAGGCGAAGTCGCTTATAAAAAAGCTCCCTTTGTCAGAAATGTAGATAGTAAGGTTACACTTAAAGAAAAAAATGGTGGTCTTTATCATGATAGCGCTATTGTTAGTGGATTTTTTTGGGCGTTGCGCTCTACTCTGGGAGAAGAACCAAGTTTGCAGATAGCTCTTAGAATTTTAAATCGTTTAGATGGCTATTCTGATTTTGCCGACTTCACAGAGGCTTTAAAAGAGCAAGTAGAACTGTTGCCCATGGAGCAGAAACAAAAAGTTGTACTCCTCATGCAAGAACGGGGATTCTTGTGAGAAATGTATTCGCCTTGCTCATTGGACTTGTCATGTTAAGTATCAACCTTTCAGCTGGTGAAATGATTCTTGGGCGCTGGCTTTATACCGGATTTGTGTATGAAGGCCAAGAGTATGCGCCGTTGGATCCGGACTTAGTTTTATATTTTGATTTTTATCCGGAGGGTCTGTCGACTTTGCAGTGGAGTTGGAACAACACGGCAGCGTTCTGTTCGCGCCAGGCTCTCTACACGCAGACAGAAGATATTCTTGAGCAATGGGTAGTTTGGGTGAACCCTGAAAATTCATCGCGCTGCCAAGGTGATCCCGATATGAAAATTGGCACAAGAAGCCAAACAAAATATTTTATTAAAGAAAATCATCTTTATTTAGAATTAAGCTTAGACGGTAAGCCGCTTTATTACAAATTAACCAAACAAAACTTCAACGGAGGATAACTATGTCATCAATGACTATCTTAATTAATACCAACAAAGCTAATTTATACCACTTTGGTTTAAATGGTGTAGAAAAACAAGAAATTGCCTACGCCGGAAAAAAGCATCCCATTGAAACCTTTGCGACAAACCATCCTATTCACCAAACAGACGAAGAAAAGTTTTATCATCAAGTTTGTGCTGTTCTTGAAAAAACTTCGGCTAATGAGTGGCTTATTTTAGGCGCTGGGCAGGGGGTAGACCACTTTTTAAATCATCTTGAAAAGCATCATCCGGTTTTAAAAAAGAATATTGTCGGACAATTTAAAATTCCACATCTGACTGAGAATCAGCTATTGGCAACAGCGAGAGGGTACTTTAGAAAAATTCATACCTTTCAAACGCTGTTAACCTTTTAACAATGTCATCTTGAACGTCGTTCCTAAGGCGGATGTTGTTTTTACCGAAATACTTCCGCCCCAGGATTGAACTAATTTATAAGAAGTTGTTAGTCCAAGCCCTGTACCGTGGCCGATGTCTTTTGTAGTGAAAAAAGGTTTAAACACTTCATTCAAATTTTCTTGAGATATGCCACAACCTGTATCGGTGATGAAGATAGCAACTATGTCGTGGCTTTCTTCAAGGACGATAGAAATAGAATGTGACTCTGTTCGCCCATGCTCTTTGGCATCGTCAATGGCGTGAACGGCATTAACTAAAAGATTAAGTAAAACTTGTCCTAGTGGTCCAGCTTCAGATTTTACCAGGCAAGAATTAAATGGCCGAATCTGCAGAGCAATATTTTTACGATCAAGTTCATGTTTCAACAAATTTAAAACATCATTAATGACTTGCTCTACATTCACCTTAGTGACATGGTCAGAAGGTTTAGATCTGGCTAAATTAAGTAAAGAATTTACGAGTTTTGAAATTCTGTCGATTTGATTAATAACAGTTTCCATGTCTTGCTGTAGCGATTTGTTGTCTGAAGCTTTTTTGTGCGCAAGCTCAGCACGGCTTCTGATGACTCCCATAGGGGTTCCGATTTCGTGAGCTAAGCTTGAAGCTAAAAGACCAATCGAAGCCATGCGGTCTTGCATGAGAATTTGCGACTCCATCTCGGTTCTTTCTTCAAGAAGTTTTTTATACTTTTCTTTTTGCTCTTTAAGATCTTCCATATCCAGAGCTTGCTTAATCGTGTAACGTAAAGTTCTCTCTAATAGCGGACTGGTCAGCTGGCCCTTGATAAGATATTCGGACGCGCCGATTTGCATAGCTTGTAAATCGGTTTCAAAATCGCCTTGGCCAGTAAGAATAATAATCGGGCATGCGATATTTAATTCTTGTGCTTTTTTTAAAAGATCAATTCCCGAGTATTCGCCGAGACGGTAATCCAGCAGGCACACATCATAAGATTCATTTTGTAAAGCTTCAATGCCAGTTTGATACGAAGATTTCCAAGTCAGTAAAAAATGACTACTTTTAATATCAGACAAAAGATCTTTGATAAAAAAATGTTCATCTTCATCATCATCGATTAATAATACACGAAATTGGTTTATAGTTAGATTCATGATAGCGGGCTCTTTTGTGGATTAGGATCTGGAAGTTCAACGATTTCAAACCAGTATCGTCCAAGGGCGCGCATAATTTGCACTAGCCCATCAAAAGAAACGGGTTTGGTAATAAAAGAGTTTACGCCCAGGTTGTAGGTGCGAAAAATGTCTTCTTCAGCTTGTGAAGTCGTCAGTACCACGATCGGAATATGGCGTAGCTGAGGATTATTTTTAATCTCTTGTAAGGCTTCGCGTCCGTCTTTCTTAGGCATATTAAGATCAAGAAGAATAAGACCCGGAGAAGGGTTTTCAGATAAGTATTTTAAAAGTTGTTCGCCGTCGTGGACAAAATTCAATGTATTTAAAAGCCGGCTTTCTTCGAAGGCTTCTTTGATCATCTTGCAGTCGTCAAGATCGTCATCGGCAATTAAAAGGGGAATATCGATTTTTGTTTTAGGTTTCATTATTGTTCTCCATGAGTGATTTTCATAGGAATAGTGATAATAAATTGAGAGCCTTCGCCGGGTGCCGAAGTAGCTGATATTGTTCCACCATGGCGGTCGACAATTTTTCTACAGACAGCTAATCCAATACCTGTTCCTTCATACTCGTGGCGGCCATGTAAGCGCTGAAAAATTGTAAAGATACGGTCCAGATATTTTTCATCGAAGCCGATCCCATTATCCGTCACTTTAATTTGGCAGACCTTTCCACCCAGCTCTGATTTATCAGTAATTTGCGCATCAACTTGAACGACCGGATCAACATCAGGTTTTCTAAATTTTAGGGCGTTGCCGATGATGTTTTGAAATAACTGGTAAATTTGTGTAGCGTCGCCATAAATTTCAGGAAGCTTAGAAACGACGACCTTTCCTTTTGTTTGTTCGATACGGATTTCTAAGTCTGATACGACCTGTGAAATAACGTGGTTCAAATCAAGTTTTGCAAAGGGCTGTGTTTTTGTTGTAACTCGCGAATATGTTAATAGATCATTAATTAACGTCTGCATGCGCTTAGCTGAACTCTGAATCCTATCGACATAATCAAAAGTTTCGGCGTCTAGTAAGGTCTTTGCTTTTGTTGTCAGTCTTTCCGAGAAGGCCTGAATTTTTCTTAAAGGTTCTTGTAAGTCGTGAGCGGCAACAGAAGCAAAATCCTGAAGCTCTTTATTGCTGACTTCAAGTTTTTTGGCGTAAACTTTAAGTTTCTCTTCGCCTAACTTTCGTTCGGTGATGTCGTAACGTACAGCCACGTATTGTTCTGGGTTTCCGTCGCCATCTAAGAAAGGAACTATCGTTGTATTAACCCAATAATACGTTCCGTCTTTAGCGCGGTTGCGAATTTCGCCTTCCCAAACTTTTCCTTGCGAGATTGTTTGCCACATATTATCGAAAAACTCTTTTGAGTGATAATGTGAATTAATAATACGATGGGTGTTACCAATAAGCTCAGAACTTGAATATTTTGAAATATCGCAAAATTTCTTATTGACGTAAGTGATGATTCCACGTTTGTCGGTGATGGCAACAATGGCTGCTTCATCAATCGCTGATTTCAGATTTGCAAAACTTGGTCCTGTTAAGCCTTCATTCGTTGGCATTAGATTTTCTCCGTGAGTTCGTCGTCAGGTTCTTGAGCATCGGCAGAAATCAGCCCGTAAAGACGTTCTTTGCGGTACAAAGTTCTGCGGCTTACACCTAAAACTTTAGCGGCTTCATCTTTTTTTTGATTTACTTCGCTCATGACCATTTTTATATATCGTTCTTCAAGTTTTTCTAAAGTAGGGCGGTCGGCATAAAGCTGTTCAACGCTTTGTTTCGCCTCAGCTAAAGCGCTATCTAAAACTGCACTTTTTTCGATGGTCTCGCTACGGCTAAGAACCATTGCACGTTCGACAACATTTTCAAGTTCGCGAACATTGCCTGGCCACGAATGAGCCATAAGAACTTGCAAAGCTTCTGCAGAAATCGATTTTACTTTCGAATGGCCATAGCTTGCAAATTTTTGAATAAATCTCTCAACCAGCAGGGGAATATCTTCAATTCTTTCTCTAAGGGCAGGCACACGAACTGGAATAACATTTAAACGGTAAAACAGATCCTCTCTGAATTTTCCGTCTTTAACCATAATTTTTAAATCGCGGTGGGTAGCAGCTATGATGCGTACATCGACCTGTTTGATTTGATTGCCGCCGACGGGTCTGATTTGCTTATCTTGAATGACCCGTAAAAGTTTTGCCTGTAGTGGAAGACTTAAATCGCCAATTTCATCCAGAAAAAGTGTTCCGTTATTAGCTTCTTCGAACAAACCTTTTTTATCATTCGTCGCTCCGGTAAATGATCCCTTAACATGTCCAAATAATTCACTTTCTAAAAGATTTTCAGGAATAGCCGTGCAGTTGATCGGGATAAATGGTTTTTTCTTGCGTTCGCCGGAGTTGTGAATAGCTCTTGCAATAACTTCTTTTCCTGAACCGCTTTCACCCGTGATAAGAACGTTAGCAGGAGCTCCGGCCACAAGCTTAATAAGTTCAAAAACAGAAGCCATCGCAGGACTTTTGCCGGTAATTGATTCTACGCTGAAACTTTTATTAAGTTCTAATTTAAGAATTTTATTTTCGTTTTTAAGTGTAGATTTTTCGATGGCTCTTTTGACTAACAATATAAGTTCTTCGTTTTTAAACGGTTTTGTAATGTAGTGGTAAGCACCGAGCTTCATGGCTTCGATGGCCGTTTCAATCGAGCCAAAGCCTGTCATCATAAGTGTGATAACATCGGGATAATCTAACTGAATTTTTTTTAGCAGCATTAATCCATCGATATCTTTCATTTTATGATCGGTGATCAGGACATGCGGAACATCAGTTTTAATTTTTGCCAGAGCTTCTGCCGCTGAGGAATATTGCGCCACCTCGTAGCCTTCTTCGGTCAGCAAATCTTTAACAACCCGGCCCATTTCAAGGTCATCATCAACAACTGCAATCTTCTGTTTTAAGCTCATGCTTGTCTTTCTGTGAAGGTTTCCAGTCTTTCTATCCAAGTGATGTGCCAAGTTAAGAAATCAAAGGGGTAAATCTAAGATCTTGAAATAACTGGTTATTTTTCACCTGTAGGGGATCTGGCTTAGTTTGGTGTAATACTTTTGTGACAACTTGTCATCCGTTTCGGTTGCAGCGTGCCAAGTTGTCACAATAAACCGTTCAGTTCGAATAAAACGCTCTTCTACAGTTGGCAGGAATCTTGTTGTTTCAAAAGAAGTTATTGCCGTCCAAGGAGAAAAAATGAAAGCAATTCCGAAAATTCAAAAGTATATGTCCTATGTTCCTAAATCTATTGGCCACGATCAGACCGTCGCCCAAGCCGCTGACTTTATGAGAAAGTTGCACGTTCGCCACTTGCCGGTATTAAAAGGCGGAAAAATTGTCGGTGTTCTTTCTGACCGCGATATCAAATTTATTACAAGCTTCAAAGATGTTAATCCAGAAACACTTCTTGTTGAAGAGGCGTGTACAGTAGATCCTTTCTGTACAAATCCTGAAGCTCCATTAAATGAAGTTGTTACTGAAATGGCTAATAAAAAATATGGCTGCGTTCTTATTATGGATAACGCGAAACTAGTGGGTATTTTTACTGAAGTCGATGCCTACAAAGCTCTTTCTGAATTGCTGGAAACAAGACTGCACGTTTAATGGAGAGTCATATGAAATACGTGATTGTGCTGATGCTTTTTCTTTTGGGTCATGGTCTTCAGGCTGACCAGCGTTCGGAAGATCCCGAGCGAAGCAGTGCTGAAGTGATGATGAAAGAAGGTCGCCTTATGTCAGTCTCGCTGACTCTGGGTAATCCGATCCGTATTTTTGTAACAGGCCGCGAAGAAGCTAAGTTGGATCTTTCAAAGATGAAGTTAACGGTGCGACGTTTGCATCCGTATCCACAGCAGGAACTTAAAGTGAACAAAGACGGGAACTTTTACATAGTCGTTAACCGGGATCTGCAAAGTAACGCACTTCAAGAACTCGAAGTTACAACATCTGTTTATAAAGCGAGTGAATCCTTTAATTTTAAAATCAACAATCAAAAACCTTAAGGTAAAAAAAACATGGCCCGAAGAACAGTTACGCTGACTCAATATAAATCAAGATTTCTGGCTCTGGTGAAACATCCGTTCTTCTGGTTTTTAACGATCTTTGGTAATTCAGTGATTCTCTTGGGGTCAGTGCTTATTTATTTTTTTGAAGCTGAGTTATCAGAAAAATCGCTGCAGTTTATTGACTGCATTTTATGGTCGGCGGGGCTTGTGACGACCATTGGTTATGCCGACTTCACACCCCAGAGCTTAGGTGGAAAGATCGTAGTTCTTACTTTAATGATGTGCGGAACGCTGTTTATTTGGTCTTATATGGGTTTTCTTGTCACCGGAATGATAACCCCAGAGCTTTCTTCTCTAGAGCAAGATGTTCACGATGTTGAAAAAGAAATCAAGGACATGAAAGTAGAAAATCAAAACTTAACTAAAGAAAAATTAGGAGGATGAAGTGAAGTCAAAAGCAATTCAACAAATTATTGTCGGAGTTGATTTTTCCAGATATTCAAAACTTGTCGTTAAAGAAGCGCAAAAACTGGCGAAGGCGATGAAAATACCTTTAAGATATGTTTACGTAAACGATGTCTTTCAGTTTGTCGGCGAACCGCGAGAAGTTGCAGAAAAAAAACTGACTGAAAAAGTCTATAAGTTCTATAAACTAAAAAAAGATACGGATGTTGTGATTCGTACCGGCGATGCGCCTGAACAATTGATCGAAGCGGCAAAAGCCAGTCAGCTGTCGCCGCTAATTATGGTTGGTCATAAAGGAATGGGTGCTATTGCAAGATTTCTTCTTGGCAGTACCGCTGAAAGAGTGGCTTTACTTTCACCTTTTCCAGTATGGATTCACCGCGGTCAAAAGGTTCTTTTACCTAAAAAAATTCTTGTTCCTTCTGATTTTTCTAAACACACCGATACAACGCTTAACCAAGTTCAGTCTTTTGATAAAGCCTTTCAATCGAATCTAGAATTGTTTCACGTGATTCAAGAGCCGACTCCGGTTGTTGATTTGCCGATTTACTCGTTGGTTTACCAGCAAATTCATAGCGACGATGATCGTAGTTTCGAAGACTTTAAAAAATCCCATCCTAACTATAAAACTGTTCGCGACGTCGGCGAAGTGGCTGAACAAGTTGAAGAAAGATCCCGCAAATTTGACCTTGTTGCTTTTTCGCCAAGGGGTAAAGGTGAATCAACACCATTTTTAGGCCGTGTAGCCGCTAAACTCGTCAGATCAGGTAATAAGCCTGTTCTTATTTGTCCGTAACCGGGTAGGGTCATGAATAAGTTTAACAATTATTTTATTAGAGTTTTTGCATTGGTAGTTCTACTGATCAGCAGCCGTGTTTTTTCAGCCGCAGCAACATCGTCAGAACCACCTGTAGTTCACACTAAAGTGATCATGTCTCAGTTCTTACAGCAGTTAGAGGCCCTTAAAAAATACATGGTTTCAGATGCGAAGTTCAGTGATCCGAAAAATACAATTGAAATTTCTGAACATTTAAAAAAATTCAGTGAAATATCTAATGCGGCTATGCATGACCCGCAATTACAGCTCGAAAGCTTTAAGCTATCACGCGATGTTTTGGTTCAACATATTCACGAAACTGAAAAAGTTTATCGCGAAGGTAACAAGAGTTATGCCCGTTGGATGTTAAATTCAACGATTTATGTGTGCATGAGTTGTCATACGCAGACTCCTGCAGCAGATCGACGCTCTTTGCTGACTAAAGACAGCAAAAACTACTTTAGCCAGTTTGAACAAGCTGAATTTCTTTTCGCCTCTAGGAATTTTAGTGAGGCTTCACGAACTTATGATTCAATAATTCGGGGAATGGTTAAAGACAAAAATTTTGAAGTTGAAAAATCATTGCAGCGCCAGGTTGCGTATTACGCTAGAGTTAAACGTAATCCTGCTGAAGCCGTAAAGGTTTTTAAGGGCTATTTAAAACTCAAAAATTTATCCGAATACATGCGACGTGATTTACTTAACTGGATTAATCAGTTTGAAAAATGGCAGAATGACAAGAGCTTTAATTTAGCTACAGCGACTCCTGATTCGGTCATTCAGTTTGCCAAGACTAACTTAGAAGCAGCTAACAACTTAAAAATAGATTCTATAAATCCGAACCTAGTTAACTATCTGCGTGTATCTGGGGTGCTTTATGAGTTTTTACAAAATTATCCGGATTCAAAAGTAACACCTCAAATTCTTTATTGGCTTGCGGTTTGCGATCGCTCAATAGAAAGAAATTTTTTCTTTTCGTTAGCAGATATGTATTTAAGAGAGTGTATTACTAAATACCCGGCAGATCCGGTAGCTAAAAAATGTTACGCTGAATATGAAAAAGAAACTGTTTTAGGTTATTCAGGATCAAGGGGTGTAGATGTTCCACTTTCTGTACGTCAGGAGCTAAACGCGCTTAAGGAATTTGTTGAAAGTGGCGGTAAAATCAAGTTGGATCTGAAAAAGTAGGTTATAAATGAAGAGCTACCACGAGTTGTTTTTTCTTATTCTGGCGTTTTTTTCTGAATTCGCTGGAACATTAAGCGGCGTTAGCTCATCTTCTTTGTTTGTGCCGGTCGCCGTTTTTTTTGAATCAGTCCAATTAACGCTAGTTCTTACCGCGTGTTTGCACGTTATCGGTAACACAACCAGAACTTTCATGTACTGGAAGCATATCGATTGGAAGTTAACACTGCAGTTCGGTATTCCCTCAATCATTATGACCGGATTAGGGGCGCAAATTTCTGGTTACCTGCCAAAAAATTTATTTTCGATTATCTTAGGTTTTTTTCTAATATCGATATCTGTTGTTTTCTGGATGATGAAAGACTCAACTCTAAATGCGTCGCGCTCGGTTTCTTACTTCGGCGGCGGGCTCTCCGGATTTTTGACGGGGGCGGTTGGTTCTGGCGGAGCGATCAGATCGTTAGCTCTTTCAGCGTTTAATCTTACACCATTAACTTTTACAGCGACATCTACACTGATTGACTTTGGAGGCGACCTTTTGCGTTTACAAATTTATTTGCAAAAAGGTTATTTGGATAAAGCGCATTATTTTTATGTGCCCTTATTAATGATTGTCGCTTTTTTAGCAAATTGGCTAGCAAAAAAGTGGCTGCAAAGAATTAACCAACAGGTCTTTAGAAGAATCGTTCTAGCCTTTGTTTTTGGAGCTGGGATGATTTCGATATCGACAGGACTCATCAGTTTATTTAGAAGTTAGCCTGGAAGGAGAAATCCCGTGTCGTTTACATTAACATTCTTAGGTGCTGCCGGAACGGTGACCGGTTCGAAATATCTACTGACTTGTAACGAATCAAAAATATTAATTGATTGCGGACTCTTTCAAGGATTGAAGACATTGCGGTTAAAAAATTGGGATGATATCGAAATAAAAGCTTCAGAGATTCAAGCCATTATTTTGACTCATGCCCATATCGATCATTCCGGATACATACCTAGGCTTATCAAGAATGGTTTTCGCGGAAAAATTTATTGCACACACGCGACGAAAGATCTTTGCCGCATCTTGCTTCCTGATGCAGGCTATCTGATGGAAGAAGAAGCCGAATATCGCAATCGCACAAAACGTACTAAGCACAGTCCGGCCTTACCTCTGTACACTCTAAAAGAGGCCGAAGCCTCGCTTAATTTTTTCGAAGGAGTTAATTATAACCAAAAAATTCAGGTTGATTCGCGGATCAGTTTTGAGTTTTTCTATGCGGGGCACATTCTCGGAGCCGCCTCAGTGGTGATCTCTGTAGCTGGAAAGAAAATCGCATTTAGCGGTGATATTGGCCGTCTGACTGACGAGATAATGAATCCGCCAGTAGCTTTACCCGCGGTTAATTACCTTGTGACCGAGTCGACCTATGGAAATCGTCTTCATGAAAAGACCAGTGTTAAAGATGAACTCGCACAAATTATTAATGAAACTGTTAAAAGAAACGGAGTTGTTATTATTCCCGCTTTCGCGGTGGGACGTGCACAGACGATTATGTACTATGTATGGAAGCTATTAAGCCAAAACAAAATTCCCGATATTCCAATGTATTTAAATAGCCCGATGGCTACCAATGTTAACGAGCTTTTAAAAAAGTATAAAACTCTTCATAAGCTGACTCCCGAAGAAAGCGTTTATATTTGCCGGGTGGTGAAATACGTTTCATCAGTTGAAGATTCAATTGCTTTAAATGAAAAAAAAGGGCCGATGTTAATTATTTCTGCCAGCGGTATGCTGAGTGGCGGCCGGGTGTTGCACCATCTCAAAGCTTTCGGTTCTGACCCACGCAATACTATTGTGCTTGCGGGTTTTCAGGCTGCCGGAACAAGAGGCGAAGCTTTACAGCGTGGAGCTCGTGAAATTAAAGTGCATGGGGAATACATCGAAATGCGGGCCGAGGTGAAGATGTTAGAAAATATTTCGGCGCATGCGGATTACAGTGAAATTCTACAGTGGCTGGCTCAATCGGAGATGAGCCCAGAAAAAGTATTTATCACACACGGTGAGCCTTCGGCTGCAGATGAGTTAAGACGCAGGATCACTGAAAAATTCGGATGGAACTGTATTGTGCCAGGGCAAAACGACAAAGTTGTTTTGGGGTAAACTATGATCGAAAAAAATATTTATAGCTGCGAAAATGCCTGTCCATGTAAAGAAGACCATACGAAAAAGCCTAGATTAGTTGTTATTACCGGAGGTCCAGGAGCAGGAAAGACGGCCATATTAGAGATTGCCAGAAAAATGTTTTGTGACAGAGTAGCTATTTTGCCTGAGTCAGCCAGTATTTTATTTAAAGGAGGCTTTTGGCGCCTTAATTCTGAAAGCGGGCAAAAATCTATTCAACGGGCTATTTATCATGTTCAAAAAGAGCTTCAGACTATTTTCTTTGAAGAAAATAGATGGACGTTAGGTTTATGTGACCGCGGAACTTTAGATGGTTTAGCTTATTGGCCGGGGCAACCTGAAGATTATCTTCAAACTTTAGGTACAACATTAGAACAAGAATTAAAACAGTACTACGGCGTTATTCACTTGCGGGTTCCGAGTTTAAGCAACGGCTACAATCATCAAAATCCAGTTCGCACTGAAACCGCCGAAGTTGCGGCGGCTATTGATAACCGTATTCATGAAGTGTGGAAATCACACCCTAATTATTACCAAATTTCGAGTGCGGCTAGCTTTGCCGATAAAATTAATGAGTCTATCGAGATGATGAGTACTTTTTTACCGGAATGCTGTCAGAACCATTTACAAAAAGGAAAATTATGAAAATAGTTTTTTACGATACACATAATTTTGAAAAAGAAGTTTTTGAAAAAATTAACACCGGCTTCGGCTTTAATATTAATTTCTTAGATGTACGTTTGACTGATCTTACGGCGTCGTTGGCGAAGGGTGCCGATGTCGTTTGTTCATTTGTAAACGATAAAGTCGATGAAGCGTGTATCGCAAACTTAAAACAAAATGGCGTTAAGCTCATCGCTTTGCGCTCGGCGGGGTTTAACCACGTTGATCATGTGGCGGCGAAAAAGTATGGAATACCCGTTTGCCGGGTGCCCGGATATTCGCCGAATGCGGTGGCTGAATTTGCAGTTGGCTTATTGTTAAGCTTAAATCGAAAAATTCATAAATCTTATTTGCGTGTGCATGAACTTAATTTTTCAATTGATGGTCTAGTGGGCTTTGACCTGAATGGTAAAACTGTTGGAGTCATTGGCGCCGGAAAAATCGGAAAAGTCTTTATCCGGATTATGCAGGCTTTTGGATGTCGAGTGCTGGTTAATGATTTATATGAAGACCCAGAGATAAAGTCTCTTTCAGGTGTCAGTTATGTCAGCTTAGATGAACTTGCAAAACTATCTGATGTTATTTCGTTACACGTGCCGCTGAATAAATCGACCTTTCATTTAGTTAATGCAGAGTTTATCACCAAAATGAAATCTAAGGCTCTACTGGTTAATACGGGACGTGGAGCTCTTATTGAAGCCCGAGCTTTGATCGAAGGATTAAAAAGTAAAAAAATTGGCGGCGCTGCCTTGGATGTTTATGAAGAAGAAGAAGGCGTTTTTTTTCATGATCTTTCTAATCAGGGCTTAAATGATGATACGTTGGCCAGACTTCTGACTTTTCCCAACGTGTTAATAACTTCTCATCAGGGTTTTTTAACAATCGAGGCTTTAAGCAATATTGCAACGACGACTCTACAGAGTGTACAGCAATTTCAAAAGACAGGACAAGTTGATGCGATTAAAGTTGTTAGTTCTTAACAGCTTTATAACTTCGGTTAAGGTTTGATTAAAATCATGCCTATGATATCAATATGTAGATTTATTCACATGCCAAGTTATGAAAATCGCGATAAAAAATAAACTTATGACAGCTGCTAAAAGCATTAAAAGCAACGGCTTTATAAGCAAAAGTTTTGCGTTGCTCGCAATAGCTATCGGTTTTGTCTCTATTCTTGGATGGATTTTTGATATCTCCATTCTTAAAGCCATTATCCCCAATATGGTGGGCATAAGATTTAACGCAGCCTTATGTATTTTTCTATTAGGCATTTCGGCCTACTCGTACTCATGGCCCTCTGAAAAAAAAATATTTTTCAATAAAGTGTTTTCGATAGTTGTGTTTGTCATAGCGGGCTTAACATTCATCGAATATCTTGGAGATTTTAATTTCGGCATTGATGAATTAGTTGTTGAAGATAAGGATACTGCTTATGCAATTCCTGGGCGGATGTCTTTTATTGCGACAATCGTGCTGTCGTTGACGGCTTTGTCAGTATTTTTGCGCGAGGTAGCTAAAGCCGCAATTGTTTCAAGTGGTCTGCAAATAATTAACTGCTTTATAAGTCTGTTGGCGTTACTTGGGTACCTATACGGAGCATCAGGATTACTTACCGTTTTCGAATACATTTCAGTCTCGCCACAGACTATTCTAGCTTTTTTGCTGCTGAATCTAAGTCTACTTTTGTCTGACAAAAATTCAGTCTTCGTAATACCTTTTCTTTCTTTTGAGAGTAGCGCTGCCATAGGAAGAAAATTCTTATTTATTTCAACGTCAGTCTTAATTGTTCTAGGTTTTTGCGTACGCCAATTAACGCAATATTATAACGTAGATGCCAGCATTGATGGTGTTGTTGTGGTGGTACTTAGTTTATTTTTCTTTTCGGCATTCATTTGGTTTACGACAAAACGGTTAAACCGTATGGAAAAAAATCTTGAAGAGAAAAACGAAGCTCTTAAAAATTTAAATCAGCAGCTTGAACAAAGAGTTAAAGACCGTACCGAAGAACTTAGAAAAAATGAGCAAAAATTTCGTGAAACCATCGAACTCGCTGCGGACGGAATTTTTGAAGCTAATCTTGATGGTGTCTATACCAGAGTAAACCAAAGCGGCTGCCGAATGTTGGGTTACGAAGAGCAAGAGCTAATAGGTAAGACTATTATGGACATTATTCCCAGCGAAGATATTCCCAAATTAAAAAGTGAGCTTGAGCGGCATAATCAGAGTGGTGAGATCGCTCAGCTTGAATGGAATCTACGCAAAAAAGATGGCTCAGTTCTACCGGTAGAAATTAGCGCCCGAACAGTGAAAGAAAACCGTATAGTTGCGATTGTACGTGATATAACAACTCGAAAGATGGCAGATCGTGCTCTGGTTATTTCCGAGAAAAAATTTCGCACGGTCTTTGAAGGTGCTTACGACGGAATCATGGTTGCCGATCAAGCCGGCCGTATTACTCTGGTTAATGAACAATTAGCCAAAAAGTTTGGTTACCAAAAAGAAGAACTGATCGGTCAATTGGTTGAAGTGTTGATTCCTGAAAGATTTAAAAAAGATCATGTTGAAAATCGTAAAAGGTTTGTGGCTGACGCGCATGCAAGACCTATGGGAGCCGGGCTTGATTTGTTCGGTCGAAAAAAAGATGGAACTGAATTTCCGGTGGATATCAGTTTAAGTCCGGTAGCTACCGAAGAGGGGTTGCGTATAACCGCCATTGTTCGCGATATCACTGAGCGTAAAAAGTTTGAAGAACAGCAAAAATTTTTAGCTGATATGGGTAAAGTTCTTGAAGAAGCCTTTAATTATGATGAAAAAATTGAAAAATTGGCTGAACTGCTTGTGACCCGTATTGCCGATGCATGTATTATCAAAGTTATCGAGGGTGATGAACTGGTTTATAAAGCTTCTGCTACGAAAGACAAAAGCTATTCGGATGAGTTTAAGGCCATTGCTTCTAAAATTGTAATGCCCGGAGCCTTCGGATCGCTACATGTTCTAAAAACGGGTAAGCCAATCATCATTGAAGACGTAAACCGTGAAATTATAGATAATAATCATGTCGATAAAATTTCTAAAGATCTAATTATAGAATTTGGTGCTTTTTCTTATGCGGTTTTTCCTCTGGTTTCGCAGGGGCGGCCGGTCGGAACTCTTGTGCTTTCAATAAATCGCAAGGGCGTTAAATTTTCTCGTGCGGATACTCATTTTTTAGAAATCGTTTCAAGCCGATGTGCCGTTGCTCTTGAAAATGCAAGACTGCAGAAGCAATCTCGTTTAGCCGAAGTCATTACTAATAACTTACCGTCAATGATCGCTTACTGGGATAAAAATGAAATTTGTCAATTTGCTAACCGGGTATATTTGGATTGGTTCGGTGTATCTTCAGACAAAATGATCGGAAAGACCATGCTTGGCTTGTTAGGGCCCGAACTCTATAAAAAAAATAAACCGTATATTAAGGGAGCCCTTGATGGATTTACGCAGAATTTTGAGCGTGATTTACCTTTAAAGACAACAGGTGAAATTCGTCATACAAATGCTTTGTATATTCCAGATTTTGTAAATGGAGAAGTCGCGGGATTTTTTGTTTTAGTTGTTGATGTGACTGAAATTAAACAGGCTCAGTTAGAAGCGTTTTCGCAAAAAGAAAGAGCAGAGTCGGCGGTGCAGGTCAGAGAAGAAGTCCTTGCCATTGTTTCTCACGATTTAAAAAACCCTTTGGCTGCGGTAAGCTTGTCGGCTGATTTATTAACCCGGGATTTGCCTTTAACTCCGAAGATGGTGAAAGAGAGTGGTTTAAGAATTCAAAGGTCGGCTAAACAGATGCAAATGCTGATTAGCGATCTTCTCGATTTTGCCAAAATGCAGTCGTCTACATTTTCGGTGGATTTAGCAGCTGAAAATCCGCAAGCGATTATTGAACAGGTTGCCGATAGTTTTAAAGACCTTGTTAACCAAAAACAGATCAGTTTGTCAGTAAACCTACCAAAGAATCTTAAGTTGATAGCCTGTGATGTTAGAAGAATAGTTCAAGTCTTATCGAACCTTGTCGGCAATGCGGTTAAATTTACTCCCGAAGGCGGAAGAATTGTTATCGCCGCCAAGGATGAAAATTCACAGCTACTGATTAGTGTTAGTGATAATGGTCCGGGAATTCCTCAGGAGTATTTATTGCGGGTTTTCGACCGTTTTTGGCAGGCTGAAAAAACAAAAAAATTAGGTAGTGGACTGGGGCTTTCAATTGCGAAAGGAATTGTGTCTGCACACAACGGAAAAATCTGGGCTGAAAGTGAAGTTGGAAAGGGAACAACATTCTTTTTTACAGTTCCTTACTGGACTGAGCGAGAGATACATAAAGTTGAAAGTGAAAGTGCGTATACAGTTCCAGAAAATAGTTTAGTAGATACACATATTCTGTTGGTTGATGATTCTGAAGATACCGCAGGATTAGTTAAAATGGTTTTAGAAAAAGCTGGTGCAGAGGTTACCATTGCTAAATCAGGGCGTGAAGCCTTAACTGTAATACATAAATTTCAACCTGACCTTGTTATCACTGATATAGAAATGGCTGATGGCAATGGATTTGAACTGCTCACAGAAGTTCGTTTGGCGATAGGTTTAAATTTACCGGTTATTTCATTTTCAGCCTATAGCTCCGGTGAGCAATATGAAAAAATAAAAAAAGCGGGGTTTGACGGTAATATCGTAAAGCCAATTAAGCCAGAAGAGCTTTTTCAAGAAGTGTCGCGTGTGCTTCATATTAATATATAAACTACTCAACGGGGCCGGTTGGCACGGGTTCGATTTTAAATCCGAGAGATTGAGTAAGATCAGAAGGGGCAATCGGCCTGATTGTTACGTCAGTGTCGTTAACCAATTTGGTGATCAACCTTTTTTTAAAGTTAAGATGCCGATCATAGCTGTTTAATTTGCAGATCTTATGCCGATTTCCTGCTTAGCGTTGTTCTGTAGTAATGGCATACCAAGTGCTCATGTCCATTAGCGGAGGTTTTTATGAAACCACATCATGGAGAAATTAAAGAGCTTAGCTCAAGTGAAAGTACTGATTTGTTAGCTAGAAACCAATTTGGCCATCTAGCCTGTCATGTGAAAGATGATATATTTTTGGTACCGATTAGTTATATTTATGAAGATGGGTATATTTACAGTCATTCTCAAGATGGCAAAAAGGTACACATGATGAGAAAAAATCCACGTGTTTGTGTACAAGTGGAAGAGGTCGGCGACTTTTTTCACTGGAAAAGCGTTTTGGCCTGGGGGGATTTTGAAGAGTTGAAATCCGAAGATGCCATGATAGCCATGCGAAATATTGTGAAAAAACTTTCTTTAGGTGAAGAGCGTCGTTCGGAGTTAGAACTTTACTTTGAGTCACAACTTGAATCAGCAGTAATCTACCGAATTAAAGTCGATCGTATAACCGGACGTTACGAAAACGGATTTTCTAATTTTGCGGAACAGTCTTTGACTCCTTAAGAAAAAACGGATTTTTACTTTTTTGCATCCAGAGTCCTGAGGCAACTGCGATAGTAAAAAGCAAAAATCCAACGGTGTAGACAGTTCCTTCAAACTGCAGACAGAAAATTAAAGATAAAACAAAACCTAGCACCGGAATAATTGGAATTCCTTTTATACTTAAGGGAATGCGAAAAGGTCGTTTGTGGTTGGGGGCGTGAATTCGTAAATAGATAAGAGCCGCATTGATGGCCATAAAGCTTATCATTGTTGCAAACGATGAAATGCTGGCCAAGACTTCAACTTTTCCTAAAGGCAATAGAAGAAATGAAACTGTTAAAACTATAAGGGCAGATAGCCAAGGCGTTTTTCTTTTTGCAGAGACTTTAGCTAGCGGTGCTGGGAGCGAATGATCGTGGGCCATGCCGTACAAGATTCGGCTTGTTGTCACAAGAGCAATCAAAGCCGTATTTGCCGTTGAAAATAAAGCAATGCCGCTAAGTACACCGGCCATCTTGGGTGATGCGATTTTGGTAGCATCAGTCAAGGCCGCCTGACTTTGAGCTAATTCTTGTGGAGGTAATAACGCCTGCGCAGAAAGTGCAACGAGAATATAAAGCACTATCGAAATACCAAGGCTTAATAAAATCGCTAAAGGAATATTTCGTTCAGGTTCTTTTGTTTCTTCGATAAGGTTTACGGTATTTTCAAAACCGAAGTAAGCAAAAATAATAAGTGCTGCACTGGAGAGTGTAGCAAAACTTGGTTTAGCCGAAAGGGCTTCACCAAATTTTGGATTATTCATTCCTAGATAAATAAAAATAATAAGGCCTCCGACTTCGATCAGCGTGAAGATCACATTCACCCAGCTAGATTCTTTAAGGCCGATAATATTTAGAATTGTAAAAAGAATCAGTAAAGTTCCGGCCGCCAGCAAAGTCGGTACAGAAAAAAAAGTTTCTAAATAACCCGTAAAAGCTACGGCGACTGTTGAAGCGGTAGCTGCTCCCGCAAAGACCATCATAAGACCTGAGGCAATAGAAGCCCAGCGGTGTTTCGGAAATGCATTTTTTAAATAGATATATTCAGCCCCGGCACGCGGAAACATCGTGGCCAGTTCTGCATAAGAAAGAGCCGTCATTAAAGATCCGATTGCGGCTAAGATAAACCCAAGCCAAAGACTTTCTTGGGCGATGCCGGCGGCCTTACCGATAATGGTGTAAATGCCGGCTCCGAGAATCATTCCCGTTCCATAGAAAGTGAGAAGGGGTAGATTTAAAACGCGCTTTAACTGATTCAACTAACCACCACCTGGTGGGCGGCCGCAGGTTCCATCAGAATTACAGTCTACACCAGCACCACAGTCAGCAGCACTAGCACAGTGAGCCACGCAAGCGCCCATCTGACAAGAATATGGAAAACAGGATTTAAAACTTCCGTCAGTGCCGTTCAGTGAAATGTGGTTGGCGCAAAAGTAAGTGACAGTGAAGCAGGTTTTAGTTTGTGGGTTACAACGAAACCCTGGCGCGCAATCGCGATTATCGATGCAATCGGTACGGCAAGTTTTCTTTTGGCTGTTGCACTTGTACGGGGCGCAAGAGTAAGCCAGCTGAGGCTTGCTGGGACAGCGGCGGGCTCCATTGCTCGCGAGTTCAATAAATGTGGTTTTACCCATATTATTTTCGCAAGAGCGGGCGCAAATAGTGCTGCGGTAAGGTTCTGGAATAACCGGCGGAATCTGTGCGAATAAGTTTAAGTTAAAAAAGATCAGCGCAAAAAATAAAAATAAAATTTTCTTCATAAGCTTAAACTGATCGCAAGTTTTGTTCCAACACAACAATAGTGATCACAACATTTATCTTAGCAATCAGCGCACAGCCCGCAAATGCGGGCGGTGGCTCTAGATAGTTTTATTTAGAACTAATTGTATTTTCTTTTTCAAGAATTACGTCCCATTTTCCGCGAATGTCAGCGAACAGCAGGCATTCAGCCCCCTGAGCGCACATTGTTGAATGTCTCGCTTTATTTACAAAAGAAAAATAAGATCCGGCTGGTAAGCGGTGTTCAGTCCCATTTTTTTCAGTCAGAATTATTGTTCCGCCAAGAACCGTCACATATTGATCGGCTGTATGGTAATGCATTGGTTCTGAAAAACCGGGTTTAAGTTTCATAAATGCGTGATAAGCGCCTTTTGTTGGGTCGCCATGAACAACTGCGCTTTGTGCGCCTTCCAAGTCAGCAGCAGCTTTCCATTGCAGATCTTTGGCTTCGAAAAAGACAGCGTTTTCCATCGCTTTTTTATTTTTACCCGTGGCCATATCTTTGGCGAAAGCTGATGTTGCGCACAGTGCAAGTGTAATGCAAATAATTGAACTTAATTTTTTCATGAGGCTCTTCCTTCCGTTAAAAGAGTTATTTATTGAATTGGCGATTTTGATTTGCAAAAAATAATCCAGAAGCAGTTTGAGTCTGCATGGTACAACAAGAAAACTTAACGGGGATTGTTGGGAGTTAGTTTATTAGGACCAGTTGAAGTGTAAAAAGTATTTTTAAGTCTTGCTAAATCATAATATGTAAATTATATGTAAGTAGTGAGTGAAAGCCAGAAGAAATCTTTAGACTTAATTTTTAAAACGAAAGGTCGCGGTGCGGTTAGCAACGACTCGGGCCGTTTTAATAAAACGCAGCGGGTGTATGATATCACTGATGCTGATTATTACGTCGATGAAGAAGATATCCCAAGTCTTAAGACAGAATATTTAATCGATAATACAAAAACTATTATTAATAAATTCGACAGCGAAGATTTAGGTATGGGTTTAAGTGTCAACCCATACCGTGGGTGTGAGCATGGCTGTATCTATTGTTACGCGCGTCCTACGCATGAGTATTTTAATTTATCTGCCGGATTAGATTTTGAATCTAAAATTTTTGTTAAAGAAAAAGCACCTGAGCTATTACGTGAAGAATTAATGAAGCCTAAGTATCAACCAGAGGCCATCATGATGAGCGGAATTACAGATTGTTACCAGCCGATCGAAAGAAAATTACAGATCACGCGCAGGTGTTTAGAGGTTTTGGCAGAATTTAAAAATCCCGTTATTATGATCACGAAAAACTTTTTAATCACGCGTGACGTGGATATTTTATCTGAAATGGCTAAAGACAATTTAGTCTCAGTGACTTTATCAGTGACATCACTAGATGAAAACTTAGCTCGTACTATGGAGCCCCGCACTTCGTCACCACAACGAAGGCTTGAAGCGATTAAAATTTTATCCGAGGCTGGTGTGCCTGTTTCAGTAAATATTGCGCCGGTAATTCCAGGGCTTACGGATCACGAGATACCACGAATCTTAGAAGCGGCAGCTCATGCCGGGGCAAGATCAGCAAATTACGTAATGGGACGTTTGCCTCATTCGGTGAAAGATCTCTTTGTTGAATGGTTAGATAAAAATTATCCTGAAAAGAAAGATCGGGTGATCAGCGCTATTCGGGATGTGCGCGGCGGTAAGCTTTATGATTCTAATTTCGGCTCACGTATGCGCGGTACGGGTGCAAAAGCTGATCATGTGGCTGAGATGTTTCATATCTTTCGCCGTAAATACTTTATGGATAAAAAATCATCGTTGATATTACGAACTGACTTATTTAAACGACCAAAAGTTAAAGGTGATCAGTTTAGTTTTGAATTTGAATAGATTACTTTTCAAGGGTTGTGAAAATTCGCGCTTCGTTAGCGGCGACTGTCGAAATTTCAAAATAATAACGTGAAATTTCTGACCCCATGCTGGTTTCAACAGTGACCATCCATTCGCCGGGTTGATAGTTGGCTTTTGTGGCGTAACCGCGAAAGCCTTCTTTTCTTCCTCCTTGAATAAATAATGGAACTCTATCTGTTGATACCCAATCGCCTTTTTTATTTTTTAGATGCCAATGTAAAAAAATTTGATCAGAAATGCGCGCTGGTGAATAGATCTGCGCAAAGAAGAAAACCTTATCGCCAGGAGCTGCGTTAAACTCTTTGTCAGAGTCTTGCCAGAACTTCCAAGTTTTTTCGAACGATAGAAAAAATTGGCCTTCGCGTTTTTCTAAGTTGTGGTACACACCTTGCGCGGTCACACTTAACGGAACTGGTGGAATCCAGCCTAGAAAATAAAATAATAGAAAAATACTTAAGACAGCACCTGCTGGAGCGGCTAAAGCTTTGGTTAAAATTTTACCTGGAACTTCAGAGCGTGCCAGTAATTTAAATTGACCGAGTAAAATCAAAACAGTGCTTAAAACAGAAAAGAAAAGTGGGGTCCATCCGACAAAGCCTAAGATGATCGGGTAAATTACTGAGAAAAACGAAAATAAACAAATGGCATAGAAGGCCACTTTAAGGCTGACCTTTCCAGATTTAGCAAAAGACAGCTCATTCAGTAAAATAATAGCGATTAATAAAATCAGAAAAATAAAACTACTTAAGATCGAAGCACTTTTTATATAAAAAAGTGAATACACGCTCAGTAGCGATCCTAAAAAGAAATGCAGGGTAAAATCACGGTATGACCAAAGCTTTAATAACGATTCTTTGGGCCTCCATTTATGCAGGCGAAATAACATCTCATAATGAATAAGGGTTGCTACGATAAATAAGTAAACTGCCTGTTGAACAATAGAAAATAAATCATCAGGTGCAGAGATAAATAAGATATCAAATAAAAAACCGCCAACGAAGAAAGCGATATCTAACTTGGTTTCATGCTTATTAATAAAATCGGTGGTCTTTTCTTTGATGCTCATGGCTATAGGGTATACTATGCAGAGGCATTTACAACTTTAATTAGTTTATTAAGCATACACCTGATTAGCAGTGTACTTCGTCTCAAGTTTTCTTATTTTGATATAGTTAATACCGCTTTTACCGAGTTTGTCATAAATAGCTTTACTTGAGTAATTAAATGGAGTTGCATCGTTATTGTCGAAGGCGTAAACGATTTCACTCACATTTGTCGTTATTCATGTTCGAACAAATCGAACATGAATAACTTGTCGAATAATGGATCTACTTAGTAGAGCCAATGGTATTTTGTTTTTCAGGTACCACATCCCATTTTCCTTTGGCTTCAACCATAAGAAGACATTCAGATGGGGCTGCACACATTGTTGAGTGAGCTTGTTTATTTTTTAAAATATAAAAAGATCCTGACGGTAGACGACGTTCGACATTATCCACTGTTACAATAAGTGTTCCCGCGAGCACTGTAACAAAGGCATCGGCAGAGTGATAATGCTGTGGCACTGATACGCCAGCATTAAATTTGTGAAAAGCGTGGTGGCTGCCTTTCATCGGATCGCCTTCAACAGTGGCCATTGAAATTCCAGGAACAGGTGCTGCTTCCCATTTTAAATCTTTGGCTTCCATAAAAATGGCGTTCATTTTTTCAGATTTGGCAAAGGCTGTGGCTGCTAAACTGCTCATTAAGAGTGTCATTAAAGTAAAAAGTTTCATAATAAAATCCTTTGTTGCAGGTTACTTAGAACCAATGGTGTTTTGTTTTTCAGGTACAACATCCCATTTACCGCGAACATCTGAAAAGATAAGGCACTCAGCTCCGGCGGCACAAGCTGTAGAGTGCATTTTTTTATTTTTAAATGAGAAGTATGAGCCTGGCGGTAAGCGATGTTCAACGCCATCGGCAGTTAAAATAAATGTTCCCGCAAGCACAGTGGCGTAGTGATCGGCTGTATGGTGATGAAGTGGAGCTGTGAATCCAGCAGTAAATTTCATATAGGCATGATGGGGACCTTTCGTCGCGTCACCTTGAATGACTGAAGTTTGTAAACCAGGAAGGCCTTCAGCCGCTGTCCATTTCATGTCTTTACTTTCGATAAACACAGCCTCCGGCATTTTGTTCATTTTCATACTCATGTCTGCTTTACCTTTTCCGTAGGCTGTTGCGGCTAAGAAAGATAAAGCAATAATCATTATTTTTTTCATTTTAAGAACCTCCTTGTTTGTTTGGTGAACACTAGCAAAATGCTTCAATATGCTGGCCAAAGTTAGTGGGGTATTGTGCCCTTAAAATGGGGTATTGACATTCCAATGGTTGGAAGGATTAAGCTGTGACTATATCGAGGAGTTTAAAATGGAGTCTCACAATCACAACCATAAACACGATCATAGTAGTTGCTGTAAGAATAACAACAATCCGGATTTCAAAAAAAATCTTGTTAAAGACCCCGTGTGCGGAATGATGATTGATCCCGCAACAGCCAAAGGTGGAACCTCTGAGTTTAAGGGAGAGACTTTTCATTTTTGCAGTCCAAAATGTAAAACGAAATTTGATGCTAACCCAACGGCTTATTTAGAACCGAAAACAGAAGTTAAATCTGAAAATAAAACCCAGGCTCTCGATGTGGAATACACCTGCCCGATGCATCCCGAAGTCAGGCAGATGGGGCCGGGAAGTTGCCCGAAATGTGGTATGGCGTTAGAGCCGGTGACAATATCTTTAGATCAAGAAGAAGATAATTCTGAATACTTAGATATGAGAAAACGCTTTTGGGTAAGTACCGTTTTAAGTATTCCGCTTCTCATTTTAACTATGGGTGGGCGTCATCTTATTCAGTCAGAACATATTCATGGTTATTTGAAATGGGTTGAATTGATTCTAGCAGCTCCGGTTGTTCTTTGGGGAGGTCTACCGTTTTTCGAAAGATTTTTGCAATCGCTTAAAAATCGCAGCATGAATATGTTTACCCTGATCGGGCTTGGTGTTGGGGTAGCGTTTATCTATAGTGTTATGGCTGTGCTATTTCCTGAAGTCTTTCCCGAATCATTTCGTGATTCAATGACGGGGGAAGTAGGGCTTTATTTCGAAGCATCGGCGGTTATCGTAGCGCTTGTTTTGTTAGGGCAAGTATTAGAATTAAAAGCGCGCGGGCAAACCAGTGCGGCCATTAAAGCTTTGTTAGGTTTAGCACCCAAAACAGCGCGTAAAATTAATGATGACGGGACTGAAGTGGATATTCCTGTTGAAGATATTCATGTAGGCGATAAGTTTCGTGTAAGACCCGGAGAAAAAATTCCAGTTGATGGAAAAGTTTTATCTGGTTCATCAAGTGTCGATGAATCTATGGTTTCGGGTGAACCTGTACCCGTTGAAAAAACAGCGGGAGAAAAAGTCATCGGCGCTACTATCAACGGAACGGGATCGCTTGTGATGCAGGCTGAAAAAGTTGGAAAAGACACGCTTCTTTCACAAATTGTTCAGATGGTGGCTGAAGCGCAAAGATCACGTGCACCGATTCAAAAATTAGTAGATCAAATTGCAGCTTACTTTGTTCCGGCAGTGATTGCTGTGGCCGTTTTAACTTTTGTGATTTGGTCGGTGTGGGGACCTGATCCGAAGCTAGCCTACGCGATCTTAAATGCGGTCGCAGTATTAATTATTGCGTGTCCGTGTGCGCTGGGGTTAGCAACACCGATGTCGATTATGGTGGCCACAGGGCGCGGGGCTTCAATGGGTGTTCTTTTTAAGAACGCTGAATCTATCGAAGCGATGAGAAAAGTGGATACATTAGTAATTGATAAAACGGGAACTCTAACACTCGGAAAACCAAAGCTTGTTACAGTTAAAAAAACGGGAACTTTGACTGAAGATCAGGTTTTATCTTTGGCCGCAAGTTTAGAACAAGCCAGTGAACATCCTTTAGCAAATGCCATCGTGACCGGAGCTAAAGAAAAGAAAGTTCAACTTTCGCAAGTGACTGACTTTAAATCTTTGACCGGGAAAGGGGCTACGGCGCGCGTTGATGGTTACGACGTTGCCATTGGTAATAAAGCTCTTCTAAAAGATTTATCAATTGA
This sequence comes from Pseudobdellovibrio sp. HCB154, assembly GCF_046267985.1. Lineage (GTDB taxonomy): Bacteria > Bdellovibrionota > Bdellovibrionia > Bdellovibrionales > Bdellovibrionaceae > Pseudobdellovibrio. The sequence goes on from NZ_CP176530.1 coordinate 1,293,004, forward strand.
ACTTGGGCAAGCTGAAGAAGAGGCAAATAGACTTCGCGTTGATGGTCAGACAATCATGTATGTGGCGATTAACGGAAAACTTTCGGGATTACTGGGTGTAACTGATCCGATTAAAGAAACGACGATTCCGGCGATTGAGTCATTACGAAAAATCGGTATTAAAGTGATCATGATGACGGGTGATAACGAAACCACAGCCCAAGCTGTAGCCAACAAAGTCGGCTTAGATGGTTATTTCGCCGATGTACTTCCGCAAGGTAAAGCTGAAATCGTAAAGAAGATGCAAAGCGAACGAAAGTTTGTTGCGATGGCTGGTGATGGTATTAATGATGCTCCCGCATTAGCACAAGCGCAAGTCGGTATCGCTATGGGAACTGGAACTGATGTGGCCATGAGTAGTGCCGGAATCACTTTAGTAAAAGGTGATCTTACAGGAATTTTACGAGCGCGAGCACTCAGCGAAGGCACATTGAAAAATATTAAACAGAATCTTTTCTTTGCCTTTATTTACAATACTTTAGGTGTACCTGTTGCTGCAGGAATTTTATTTCCGTTCACAGGCTTATTGTTAAGCCCGATGATCGCAGCGGCCGCGATGAGTTTAAGTTCGGTTTCAGTTATTGGAAATGCGCTAAGATTAAAAAGAACAAAGTTGGATTAGGAGTTATCTATGAATATCGGTGCGGCAGCAAAGCTTTCTGGAGTAAATGCTAAATTAATTCGTCATTACGAATCGATAGGTATTATTCCGAAAGCCAGCCGAAGCGAGTCGGGGTATCGCACTTATTCAGAAGCTGATGTGCATATTCTTTCATTTGTAAAAAGGTCGCGCACCCTTGGTTTTTCAATGAAAGAAATTAAAAAACTTGTCAGCTTGTGGCGCAACAAAGCGCGCGCCAGCTCAGAAGTAAAAACGATGGCGACTAAACACATCACCGAGATGGAGCAAAAAATTCACGAACTGCAAGAGATGGTGAAAACACTGAGGCACTTAGCTAAGAATTGCCACGGTGATCATCGTCCGGATTGCCCGATACTCAATGATCTGGCGAACCAGTAAAACCTCGGCACTTATGTCTAATACACTTCGTTAAACTATTTTAACTGAATGATTTTTATAAACGACAACTTGGCCAGCCGTTAATTTCAAAGATTTTCTTGTTTCAACTTTTCCATCAACGCGAACTTGGCCTTCATCAATGACAGCTTTCGCTTCGCCACCGGATGCACAGAGGTTGCAGACTTTTAATAAGTTCTTTAACTCAATGTGATCGTGGCCATCTAGATTGAATTCTATTTCTTGAAGCTTCATAAGTTCCTAAAATAAAAAACCCGATTATTGCTAATCGGGTTTTAATTAATTTGAAAATTTGGCGTTCCCAAGGGGATTTGAACCCCTGTATCCTCCGTGAAAGGGAGGTGTCCTAGGCCACTAGACGATGGGAACGTACAGGTTTCGTTTTAAAGTGGTGATCCGCGATGGATTTGAACCATCGACCCCTTCATTAAAAGTGAAGTGCTCTACCAGCTGAGCTAGCGGATCATTGTTAAATCGAGATGCCAATTTCTATCAAGAACTCTGGACTGTCAAACGGATTTTTTAAAATAATTTTGATGCCCAGAAGTTGTTCAAAAGACTCAGTTTTTTGGCGAAAAATGAGTCTTTTGAGAGTGAAGGCGAGTATTAGAAACTCGCTTCAGATTAGTCTTTATACAGAGGTTTAACCCATAAAGTTTGTTCGCGGTCAGGTCCCACCGAAATAATATCGATCGGAGTACCCAATTGTTTCTGAACAAAGTTGATATAGGCGGTCGCTTTAACTGGTAAATCGCCAAGAGTCTTAACTTTTGTAAGATCTTCCTTCCAACCCGGGATAAACTCAACCACGGGCTCAAGTTGCCCCACTAATTCAGTCGATGTCGGGAACTCGTTAATGATCTCACCATTAAGCTTATAAGCCGTTACAACGCCAACTTTATCAAGAGATGAAAGAACATCTAACTTCATCATAGCTAAGCTATTAATGCCGTTTAGACGGATCGCGTATTTAAGAGCCACAAGATCTAACCAACCACAACGACGGGCACGGCCTGTTGTTGAACCGAATTCGTGACCTTCTTTTTGGATTTGGGCGCCGATTTCGTCTTTTAGCTCAGACGGGAACGGGCCTGATCCTACGCGTGTGCAGTAAGCTTTAAACACACCTACGATTTTAGAGAGGTGATGAGGACCTAAGCCTGCAGAGATCGAACCAGAACCTGCTAATGTGCTAGAGCTTGTTACGAACGGGTAAGTACCGTGGTTAATATCAAGTAAAGTACCTTGCGCACCTTCGAATAATAATTTTTTATTGTTCTTAAGCTTTTGCGAAACGAATAACGACACGTCTGTTAAACGGTATTCACGTAAAACTTCAATCGCCGGTTTAATCTGCTCTAAAACTTCTTTCGCCGATAATTCGGGAGCATCATAAAGATTTTTAAGTAAAACGTTTTTCTCTTTGATCGCAAATTCGATTTTTTCTAATAAGTTATTAGAATCAAATAGATCAGACATGATTAATGCACGACGAGAAGCGCGGTCTTCGTACGCCGGGCCAATGCCTTTACCTGTTGTTCCGATTTTACCTTCAGATAAAGCCTTTTCACGAGCTTGGTCTAAAGCTTTATGGTACGGAAGAAGCACAGTCGCATTATCAGCGATTAATAATTGTGAGGCTGTAAGCGGTAAGCCTGTTAATTTTAATTTTCTGATCTCTTCAGCTAAACCTAAAACGTCAATCACCACACCTGAAGCGATCACACATGTTTTATCTGAATGAAGAATTCCTGATGGAATTAAATGTAAAACTGTTTTTTGGCCATTCACCACAAGTGTATGACCGGCATTTGATCCACCTTGAAAGCGCACAACTGTATCTGCATGAGATGCAAATACGTCGACTAGTTTACCTTTTCCTTCATCGCCCCATTGAGCGCCAATTACAACAACTGCTGACATACTTTTCCTTTAGTCATTAAACATCATACTGCCCCAGTTATTTTGAAACGGGAGAGTATTTTGAGTTTTATTAGTTTTTAAAAATTCAATACAAAGCTGGCAAGCTTCCATCGAAGCTTTGGAAAAAGCTTCATCAGTAAGTGCGCCGATATGTTGGGTTAAAACCACTTTTTGTGATTTTAACAATTTCGATTCACGCGTCAGAGGCTCTTTAGCATAAACATCAAGGCCTGCGGCACGAACAGAGCCATCTTCTAACGCTTCATAAAGGTCATCTTCATTAACAACCGAACCACGAGACGCATTGATGATCACCACGTCTTTGTTGGTGTATTCAAAGTGTGAACGGTTCATCATGTTTTTAGTTTCTTTAGTTAACGGCACATGAAACGTGATGATATCTGATTGTTTTAATAATTCTTCGTAAGAAGAACGTTCTAAATTAAATTTTTCAAAAGCTTCATCTTCACAATACGGGTCAAACGCCACTACATTCATTCCAAAAACTTTGGCAAACGCAGCTACTTTTTGTCCGATGCGGCCAAGACCCACGATGCCTAAAGTTCGGCCGTGTAATTCAAAACCCTGAAACTTTTCGCGATCCCAAAGACCGGCTTTCATTTGTTTGTGCGATTCTAAAATCGGGCGGTGCGTGTTTAAAATTAACGCCCAAGTAAGCTCTGCCGCTGATTGGGCGTTCGCATTTGGCGTATACATCACATGAATGTTTTTTTCTTGTGTGGCCTGTAGATCGATATGATCAAAACCACTGGTGCAGGTGATGATTAATTTTAAATGCGGCGCCTGTGCTAAAAGTTCGCGCGTGATTTTAGTTTTAGATCTGATGATTAAGCCTGTCGCTTTATCTAGGTGATCGGCTAACTCATTTAAGCTTGAAAGTTTAACAACTTCAGCCAGGCCTGAGTTTTTCAACGTGACCTGCGCATCTAAGGCAAACTTTTCTGTGATCACGATGTAGGGTTTCATTTACTTGTGTTCCTTTAACCAGTTCAAAGAGCTGTCAGAAACTTTCTGTAAATCTAAGCTAAAACCAAAATCGTTTAAGCCTGCAGCCAGTCGTTCTGTTGTCTGGTGCAGATCTTGATCGGTGATGTAACCCATATGACCTAGGCGGATAATTTTACCTTTTAGTTGGTCTTGTCCACCCATCACAGTCACATTGTACGATTTTTCTAAATGTTCACGAAATTTTGCGCCATCAAATCCCGGTGGAAGTGATAGGGCTGTGACAGAGTCAGAAGGATTTTTAGAATAAACTTCTAAACCTAAAACAGAAGCCATGGCGCGGGTGTAAAATGCACGACGCTGAATCGTTTTAAATAAACCTTCAAGGCCTGTTGATTTAATATCTTTTAAAACAAAATCTAAAGCGCGAATAAGAGCCACATTAGATGAAAAGAAAGTTTCACCTTTGTCATTCGCTGCAGACTCTTTACGAATATCAAAATAATATCTTGGCGTTGGATTATCTTTAATCTTAGCCCAAGCTTTTTGTGAAAAAGAAACTAAGCTTAAACCAGTGGGTAACATAATCGCTTTTTGCGAACCAGCTACAAGCCCATCGATTTGCCATTCATCCATCGGAAGTGGCATTGCACCTAAAGCTGTAATCGCATCAACTAAAAACACAGCTTTAGTTTTTGCAACAACCGCTGCGATCTCTTTAATCGGGTGAACAGTAGCTGTTGATGTTTCGCAAGCTTGGCTCATCACGATTTCAGTGTCAGGATTTTCTTTTAAGAATTTTTCTACATCAGAAACATTAGCCGCTGATCCCCATGGAACATTCATTTTATGAACTTCAGCACCGTAAACTTCAGCCATTTCAGCCCAGCGTTCACCGAATTTTCCAGAGATAATAGCGAGCACTTTAGCTTTCGGGCGAATCACGTTAATTAATAACGCTTCCATTCCGCCAGAACCTGTTGAAGATAAAATAAAAACTTTTTCTTTAGTCACAAACAAAGTTTTTAAATCAGATAATACAGTTTTTAAAATGCTGTCGAATTCGGGTGTGCGGTGATGAATCATCGGTAACGATAATATTTTTTGCACTTCGGGATGGAGCTGTACGGGACCTGGTGCTAAAAGTAAGGATTTCGATGTATCAATTGACATGTTCGGCCTTTCCGCGGTTTGATTACATCAATGAAAACTCACTTTGTCGAAGCTTTCTATCGTAAGTTTCGTGGCCTGACGGCTGCTGTCATAATGTTTGCATTTAGCTGCTGTGTAAGCTCTTGCGCTTACAAACTTAGCAGTAAAGTAGACACTCTACCGCAAAATGTGCGCGTGATTTATACGCCTTTGTTTAAAAATGTCTCTACCGAGCCAGGTTTAGAGGTTTATTTCACGAATTCACTAAAACGCGAGTTCTTAAATTCAAAAGCTGTGCGTATGGTCGACAAAGAAGATCTATCTGACGCAGTTTTATACGGTACTGTATCAACGGTTGAAATCGTTTCTGAAGAAGGGGCGATCGAAGCTAAAGACACTAAGTTTTTGCCTAAAAATACGATTTTATCTACGACCACGAAAATTACTGTTACAGTCGACTTAAAACTTCAGCGCAAAAACTCTTCAGAAGTTTTATGGAGCAGCCAATTTAAGCAGAGTAGAAACTATACACCTCCGCAGCTGACCTTACCAGTCATTAACTCGGCAAATAACCTTTACAATCTATCAGCCCGTAGGCAGACTCTTGAGACTTTATCAGAAGAGATGATGCAGCTCGCGTTCGACCGTCTGGTAGATAATTTTTAATAGTTACGTTTACACAGTAAAAAGTTTTAATGGCGATAATTGATCAGAATAAATTTTATAAAGATTTAGAATCAGGAAATGTTTCTCCTGTTTATTTTATCTTTGGTGATGAGCCATTTCTGATCGATCAATGTGTAAACCGTTTTAAATACGGTTTGTTAGACGAAAACTCTTTTGATTTTAACTATTCGTTATTCTATGCCAGCGATGCTGATGTTCAAAGTATCAAAGATACGGTTGAAACATTACCTGTGTTTGCCCAGCGCCGTGTGGTGATTTTAAAAAACTCGCACGAGTTAAAAGAGTCTGAGTGGAACGAATTAGAATCGCTTTTTAAAAACCCTGTTGATTCAACAGTGTTTGTTTTATTTGCCGATAAAATTGATAAACGTAAAAAGCATTTTAAAAACCTGATTGATACGTCTTCAGCTTTAGAGTTTAAAAAGCCTTACGATAATGAAATTCCTCGCTGGATTAATTACTATGCTTCTCAGTATGAATTAAAACTAACTCAAGGTGCAGTTCATAGATTGCACCGTTTAGTGGGTAATAACTTATCTGAAATCTACGCACAGTTAGAAAAAATCAAAGTTTACTTAGATGGTGCAGCAACTGTTGATGTTGAACACGTTAACGCTGTCGTTTCTAACAGCCGTGAAGAAAGTGTTTTTGATTTTACTAAAGCTGTAGGCCAAAAAGACCGCGTGCGTGCTTTAGAGCAAATCGTAAGTCTTTTAGATCAAGGCCAAAACGAAATCGGTATTGTTAATTTATTAGCCCGCCATATGCGTATCTTACTTACTGTAAGAACGGGGATGGATCAGGGCATTGGTGGAGCAAAGCTTGCGAACCTAGCGAATGTTTCTCCGTATTTTATTGAAGAATACTGTGCACAAGCTAAAGGGTGGCCGGTAAGAAAACTTGAAGAGTCGTTAGTTTTATTAGGTGAAACTGACAAGGCTTTAAAATCTTCGCCGTTATCTTCACATATTTGGCTTGAAAATATGGTTCTCAAGTCTTGTTCTATGTAACAACAGATAAAAAGTTATTGTTGTTTACCATAATGGACTTCAGCATGATCTAGATATTTGGTACTTAAAGTAACTGACTTGCCGACGTTGTGTTCTTGGATTTTAACAACTAAGATTACCTTTTCTAAGTATGTTTCGATATAAATTCCTATAACATCACCTTCATTGAAGTTTACTTTGTTGCTGAATTGACCTTTTTTATTAGTAATATCATTTAGTGTAATACTATTAATATCCACTGTTTTACCAAAATTAAAAAACCCGTTTTCTTGTGGATAAATTAAATTATCGATAGATAAACTATCTAGTCCATTCATTGTTTTAAATGAAATTAGGTCATCTTCCAGATTCAGTACATAAGGATTAAGCTGATTCACTCTGTTAAGTGCCGTAACCGGAGTTGGAGTTTCGAGCTTTTGAATTTGATCTGGCGGCGACGGTGTCGGAATCCATTTTTGAAATTTCTCTGGTTTACTAACAGAGATACGACGAAACTTTAATCTAACCCATTTGCCATCTTTATCCATATCAAGAACGTGTATTGCACCAAATACGGATCTCGCATTAGGGCCATTTTCGTGATGATAAACTCCGTAAGTCTTGCCTACTTCAACTATGACTCCACACTTTGTTTCATCATATAGATTTGGGTCTGGAAAATCTGATTTTTGTATACTTGAGAGGCTTTTGAAATCAAAAGTAATTACGTCTCCTACAGCTAATATTTCATTAGTGCCTTGAAAAGTTGGTCCGTCACAAGCTTTATTGAAGGTAAAATCCCAACTGTTTTGAACAATAAAATTATTTCCACTATTTGAATATTGAAAATTGAAACTAGCGTAGTATTTATTATTTGAATTATCGTGATTGTAAAGCGTGACTTCGCCTTCGGCTAAAGGCATTTCATTTTCAATGGTATTTTTATTTATAATATTTACCTGATTTTTAAGAACCTCGGGCTCGACCGAAACCAAGACTTGGTAGGTTACAGTTAGTGTATTGTTAGTTAAGCTACCAGTTTGCATTTTTATGATTAGATCTTCGTAAGGCCAATTTACTGCTCTAATCAAGTAGATATAGTCTTGCTTTACTTTAATTGAATTCTGATCAGCAGATTGGTCTTTTGGTGTGAAAGCTGAGTAAATTTCTTGAATTGCAGTTTTACTTTGAGGAGCAAGTAAATATTCTCCATCGATTCTAATCGAATCAAATGCAATATCTTTAGCTGATCCAATTTCAATTATTCGACCGTCATTGACCCATAAGTATTGGCTATTACCTTTTATATCAAATCCAAAACAATCACCTAATTGAGCAAAGTTGGTATAACATTGCCCTGAAAAGGAATATCCATTAAACCCTATTCCAATTTCAAATGTTTTTATTGAGGAGCCCTTTACAGCTACGCCTTTGTATTTCAAACGCACAGTCGAAATAATATCTTCACCTTCAGTAAAACCATTACTTAAGTTATTCAACTTGCTTGTAATGTGGACAAAATCTTTAAGTTCTGAGACTAAATAAATATCTGATTCTTTTTCTTTGGCCGAATTTTTAAGTTCTGCTCTAACGCCTTTAAGACCGTTGATTTCGATCATTTCATAATTACGATCCGGATACTTTGTTTTTAAATAGTTTTGTAGCGCTATTTGAGTAGGGGCAACTAAATTTATTATATCTGAGCGACGAGCTTGGATTGTTGAAGAACCTGCGTTTGTTAAAATTAACGATTTCTCAAGTAGAGTAGCCTTCCAAGTATTTGGGTAAGTCACAGTTGCATGGGTCATTGGAATTGCCGAACTGGAACTCATATTCCCAACATCAACACCGCCTTGCACATTTACAGTATGGGGGTCATTTGTATTGCCGGTATTATTTGAACACGCAAAAATAAAAAAGCAAGTTAGCGCTAAAAAGTAGAATTTCATTTGCTCTCCATTTTCAAAGTGTCAATTGACTAAACAGAGCCGTAATGAGTTACTCGAGAAATCATCTAAAGCAATTTAATTAGATCTGTCGTCGTTTTTATTTATTTATACGAGATTAATGCAATTTATGGGTCTTACTTCGAACCCTAGAAACAACAAAGACATTTAGTGCTCGCAAAAACTGTCGCTGTGTAAATCCTTTGAATAGTTTTTAACCGTTAAAACCAACCTATTCGTTTATAGGGTGGAATTGGAATCGCTATGAGACACCTTGGAAGAGGTGTTTTATGAAGTTTAAACGTGTCCTAGCAGCTTTAACAGTATTATTAGCTACCCTGGCTTTTCACATCGAAGCCTCGGCGACTTACTCTAAAACATTTCGCGGCCAAGTGATTGAAGTTAACCAAGACGAAGAAGGTTCTTCAATTGTTTTAAAAACAGCAAATGGTACGCAATCAATTTATGCCCCTCGTTCGCGTGCGAACGAGATTATCGTAGAGCGTGCGATTAAAGCCCGTGAGATGAAAACATCTTTTTCTATTTCAACTGAGAATCTGTAAAGAAGGACACTTGTATGAAATTAAATAAATTTGCCCCTTTTATCTTAGGAATGATGTTTACGGCGCCGGCGTTTTCGCAAGTTAATCCAGCTATTGCAGCTGCTCCGATGAATGTTGTCGCGCCTCCTGTATCTGCGATCGCGACTCCGCTAGCGAGTGAGACTTTAGTTTTACGTTCGCAAGGTGCTTTAATTCAAAATGAATATTTAAATAAAATTAACCAACTTTTAATTTTAGCTGATGCTGAAGGTATGCAACGTGATTGGTTTGTTGATGACCAAGTTGCTGCGACATTAAATTACCAAGCTCAAATGAATGACAAGAATGAATTACGTAAAACAGCTTACAACGTAGTTTACAAAATGATGATCGCTTTAAACCGTGGTTATATTCAGCCTGAAAAATTAGGCGATAAAACTTTAGTTAGTATTGATAAAATTAAAGGTTCGGCAAAAGGTTTACCAGCTTTAATTCAAAAAGAATTATTCCGTTTTGAAAAAGGCGAGATCACGGGCGAGCAATTATTTGCAACATTCCGTCCTAAAAATGCAAGTTACACAAGACTTCTAGAGTTATACCGTCGAGTTACGACAGCCTATAAAAAAGGTGAAATTTCAGACTCAGATGTACCGGTAAATAGATCAGTTATTAAACGCGGTTCAAAAGACGCCATTGCCATTAAATTTGCTCGTAAACGTTTAGCTTTATTTGGCTATAAGAAAAAAGTACAGATTGATCCGGCTTCTACTTTTACTCCAGAAGCTCAAGAGATCAATGATTACAACAGATTTATCAATGATCCGAATTATACTGATGAATTACAAATTGCGATTGAAGAGCTACAAGACAACAATCTTTTAGGTCGTGACGGTGTGATCGGTAAAGACAGTTATGGTTTGTTGACGACGCCTATCGAACAAATCATTACGCGTATCAAACTTAATTTGGATCGTTCACGCTGGTTACCTGACAATTTAACATCCGAGTATGTTCACGTAAACTTAGCAGCGCAACGTTTTTTCTATTATAAAAATAATCAGATTGCTTTGACGTTTAAAACAATCAATGGTGCTAAAGAACGTCCAACACCAATTTTAACAAGTAAAATTACAACGATGATTTTAAATCCAACTTGGACTGTGGCTCCAACACCTTATTTTAAAGATAAAACAAAAATGTTTTCTGGTTGGGGTGGTTTTGCAGATGTAACTGAAAAACGTTACACATTCATCGTTGAGAACATGAAGATCATTGCTGATTACAACGCTCGTCATATGGCGATGACTGGTCAGGAATATCCGTTTATGGATGTTATGAGAAGATTTACAAACCCAGTAGATAATACGATTACTGCGACTCAAGAAAACTGGCCAGCATTTATGAAGCTTTTCCAAGATGAGAAAGCCAGATTTGAACTGATTCCAGGTCAAAGACCGGATAAAGTAGCCCGCGCTTTGCGTATCGTCCAGCGCCCAGGTGGGGAACAAAATGCTTTAGGTTGGATTAAGTTCCCATTAAATGGAACAAATAGCATCTATATGCACGACACAAATCAAAGAGAGTTATTTGCAAACCGTGACCGTCTATTAAGTTCTGGTTGTGTTCGTATGGAAAAACCGTGGGAGTTAGCGATCATGTTACTTGGTGCTACACACGATCCATTAACTGATGAGTATTCTGGTGCAACGATTGACCCTTTAACTAATATGCCTTACACAATTCAGTCTTTACATGACAGAACTCTTAATCGTATGCCTATCGCTGATAGGCCAGATCCAAATCTTGATTTAGGTCGTTCGGTTCCGGTTTACTTCTTATACGATACGGCCCACATCAATGACGTCGGTCAGTTAACTTTAGTTAAAGATAACTACGGTGTTGATTTGGACATGTATAAATTAATGATGGGTATTCCGTTAGTAGCTCAAACTGCAGGTCCAGCGGGAGAATAATTGTGAAAAATATTTTAATCGCTTTTCTCTTTGTCAGTAGTACGTGTGTAGCAAACGCCAACGATCTTGAGATGAACGTTAATTCTGAGTTGGCTAAAGTAGAAAGTGAATTAGACGCTTGTAAAGTTGTGATTTCAACGAACAAGCTCATCGGCATGGGTGATGCGGCTGTGGCTTCGTTATCTAAAGCCTTATCTAGTGAAACTGTCGGTAATCAATCAAAGTGGAGTGCGGCTATGGCATTAGGCCATATCGGTAATGCTCGCGCCGTTTCTGCTTTGGAGACTACGGTTAAATCAACTTCAGATTCTTGGCTAAAGATGTTAGCACAAGATTCTATTTCGATGATCAAAGGTGAAATCCCACGCGCCGGTAAAGTTTATGTTTACGCTTTCGGTGTAAAGAAAACGAAAGTGGATTGCGAGTCGGGTAAGATCGAAATTATTCCTTAATAATTATTTCGGCTTCGATGCCGTCAGCGAAAAGAGCTGGATATTTAATTGGTAAACTTCTTCGGCGTCGCTGTAAGAGCTGGCCAGTTGATTAATTTCTTTTCTGAAAGCGCGAATTTTTTCTTTTATTTCTGGAAGTCTGTCTTTGGGTATAGTGATCGTGGCGCCATTCATTTCGCGTTCTGTTTGGGGGCTTTTTTTTAAGGCCTCAAAGGCTAATCGAATCATGGATTGATGGTATTCAAATACAGCCATGGATCTGGTGTCGTCGGCCACAGTTAGGGCGCCAGACACTTGTTTTAATCCTTTAGCCGGATCTGGTTCGATCATATTTAGCTTGAGGAGTTTATCTATAGTCTCTTTGACTTGCGAGGCTGTTATTTTATCACCAAGTCTGCGGCTGATCCATTCCGGATCAGGTTTAAAATCTTTTAAATCGATCATGACGTAGATCGCAACGCAGTACCATTGCGACAAAAAATCAAATTTATCTTTTTCTAATTTGTATAATCCTGAAGTGGCCGCTTTCATCGAAATAATTTCGCCGAAATACTGTGCTTTTTGTGGCAGCTCATCGGCCTGTGTGTACAGTACCAACCATTCAAAATATTTTTTCTCTTTGGCTGATAGTTTTAAGCCTTCAGCAAACTTGGCAATAGTTTTAATCGATAAATTTCTTTCGCCTTTGATAATCATTAAAAGATGTGACGGTGAGCTTAAGCCTGCTTGACGGGCGAAAACCCTGTGGCTGTACCCAGGGTTATTGGCTTTTTTATGAGTGTAGTAATCCGCCAGAAATTTTCTGTAATCAGTATATTCGAAAATGTTAGTCGGATCATTTGTTGTCACTTAAAACGCCTTTAAATAAGGTGTATTTTTCTGTCTCTATTAGTTTACTACAAAACTGGCCATTTGTACTCAAATATAAAAAATACTCTATGAATTAATATAAAAAGTGTACAGATATGACTTATAACATATTGAAATTATTTAATTAAAACGATCAGTCTTATATATCAATGTACACAAAAGTATACAAAGCGTACTCACAAAATTGGCTTACTTTGAGCCGGAAGGTTAACTTTTCCTCACGCAAAAGATCACTAAAAAGAGGAAAGTTATATGAAAAAAAAGAGCTTAAAAAACATTTATACAGTTTTGTTTATCGCCCTTATCATCTTATTAGGCTGCTCTACTGTACATACTGCCGAAGTCATCGAAACGAAAAAAGTTGCAACCGTAAAAATTAAAGCGAAGGGTAAATTTAAATCCCAATCTGTTCGTAGCCATATTTCAGCTGCAGCCCTGTAAAAAACAAAAAAGCCAAGGCTAATAACCTTGGCTTTTTTGTTTTTCAACTTGTGCCGTTAACGACTATCTTTCAGATAGAGGTTTAACGTTACGTTGAGGAGCACCGATGTACTCAGATAATGGACGGATGATACGGTTATTTGCCGTTTGTTCCATGATGTGAGCTGACCAACCCGTTGTACGAGCCATTACGAAGATCGGGGTAAAGAAATCGATTTCAAAACCCATCATGTAGTAAGCAGGACCAGCCGGGAAGTCTAAGTTAGGGTAGATTTTCTTTTTCTCTACCATTACTTTTTCTAAAGACGCATACATTTGCATCCATTTTTGTTCGCCAGTTACGTCAGCCATAACTTGCGCGTATTTTTTCATTGTAGGAACGCGTGAATCACCAGATTTGTAAACGCGGTGACCAAAGCCCATAACTTTACGTTTGTTAGCTAAAGCATCTAACATCCACTGTTCAGCTTTAGCTGGATCAGCGATTTCGATCATCATGTGCATAACCATTTCATTCGCACCACCGTGTAAAGGTCCTTTTAAAGCACCGATACCAGCCGTAGTAGCCGAGTAAATGTCAGATTGAGTTGATGTAACAACGCGAGAAGTGAAAGTAGAAGCGTTGAAAGAGTGCTCAGCGTATAAAATTAAAGAGACGTCGAAAGCTTTAACCACTTTTGCATCTGGTACTTTACCAAAGCACATGTGGAAGAAGTTTTCAGCGATTGATAAAGAAGGGTTTGGAGCAATAAAGTCTAAACCTTTTTTGAAACGGTAATCAGCAGCAACCATAGTTGGGATTTTAGCTAATAAACGGATCGCTTTATCCATGTTAACAGCAGGAGATGCATCCCAGATTCTTTCGTCTTCACAACCTAAGAAAGAAACACCAGTGCGGATAGAATCCATCGGGTGGCACTTTTTTGGTAATGCTTTGATAACATTTAAATTGTCTTTAGAGATATCACGTAATGATTTTTCTTTAGCAGAGAACTCAGCTAATTGAGCTTTGTTCGGAAGTTCGCCATTATACATTAAGTAAGCTACTTCTTCGAAAGAGCAGTTTTCAGCTAAATCTTGTACTGGGTAACCACGGTAAACTAAAGAGTTCGTTTCAGCATTTACTTTAGATACTGATGAAGTATCCATTACAACGCCTTCAAGACCTTTTTTAACGTTCATTTTTTCTGGTTCAGCTACGTAATCGGGATTGATATATTCAGCCATGGTTCCTTTTCTCTCTTTCTTCTTATTGATTGTTATTTAATTTAAAATTGAAAATTGATTGGTCAAACGAGTTGTAGGCTTCGTAGTTTGTAAGATCATACAATTGCTGACGAGTTTGCATTAAAGGTACGGCTTGTTCTTGCGATCCAGTTGATTTGATAATGTCTAAGCCTTTTTCAGTGTTACCCATAGCTAAACGTAAAGTTGTAACAGGGTAGATCACTAAGTTGTAACCTAGGTTTTCTAATTCAGTCTTAGAGTATAATTTACCTTTACCGAATTCAGTCATGTTCGCAAGTAATGGAACAGAAATCGCTTTTCTCATCGCTTCGAATTCTTTTTCGTTCTGCATAGCTTCTGGAAAGATCATCTCAGCACCGGCATCAACGTAAGCTTTAGCGCGATCGATAGCTTTATCTAAACCTTCTGAAGCACGTGAATCTGTACGGGCGATAATTAAGAAATTAGGATCAAGTTTTTTACCGTTTACCGCAGCTTTGATTTTTTTAATCATTTGCGAAGACTCAACAACAGATTTGTTGTCTAAGTGGCCACAGCGTTTTGGGTTTTCTTGATCTTCAAGATGGCAACCCGCAAGACCCATTTCAATAAATTCTTGAATCGTGCGAGTGACATTCATTGGTTCGCCCCAACCTGTATCAGCATCAATGATTGATGGTAATTTAGTTGTGCGGGCGATTTGACGACCACGGTTTGCTACTTCAGTTAAAGTAGTCAAACCGATGTCTGGGTAACCTAAGTCATTCGATAAAACAGATCCTGAGATGTAAACACCATCAAAACCTTTTTGTTCAATCATCATACTCACCAGCGGAGAAAACGATCCCGGAAACTGTAAAAGTTTTCCAGTTTTTAGTTGATCACGAAAATTTTTTCTTTTTTCAGCCGCTGTAAGAGTAGGAAACATCATATCGTTAGTCCTTAGAAGATACCTTTTTGGTCGCGTTTATTGTTGATCATTTTATCGATCGGGATTTGTACGTTTAACTGTTGAACTTCAGCCGCAGTTAACTCTGGTAAGCGCTCACATAAAGAGATGAAACGGTTACGTTCTTCTTTAGTAATGATATCAGAAGTTAAGATGTCAAACTTACGGATGTAATCAGCACGTTTGAACGGTTTAGCACCAGCTGGATGCGCGTTAGCAACACCTAATTCATCAACGATTTTTGTGCCGTCGTTCATAGTGATTTCTACACGGCCACCGAACATTTTTTTATTCGGATCTTGGTCATGGTAAGCAGCAGTCCATTTAGGATCTTCAAGCGTAGAAATTTTGTGCCATAAACGAACAGTGTCAGCACGTTGAGCGCGCTCTGGCGTGTATGAATCAACGTGGTGCCAAGTACCATCTTGTAAAGCTACTGCGAAGATGTACATGATCGAGTGATCTAAAGTTTCGCGAGAAGCTTTAGGATCCATTTTTTGTGGATCGTTGGCGCCAGTACCGATTACGTAGTGCGTGTGGTGAGACGTGTGGATCACAACTGATTTAACATCATCAAAGTTAGAAATTTTTGCTTTCATGCGAGAAGCTAAATCGATTAACGCTTGTGATTGGTATTCAGCAGAGTGTTCTTTAGTGTAAGTTTCTAAGATCGCGCGTTTTTCTTCGCCAACTTCTGGAAGTGGAACAACGTATTTACCATCTTTACCATCTAAGCAGTAAGCGATAACTGAATCTTCACCTTCGTAAATCGGAGATGGAGCGCCTTCGCCGCGCATAGTACGATCGACTGCTTCGATAGCTAATTTACCAGCGTGAGCAGGAGCGTAAGCTTTCCAAGAAGAGATTTCGCCTTTACGAGATTGGCGAGTAGTGAAAGAAACGTGAACCGCTTGTTGAATAGCTTGGAAAACGTTTTCAGTTGGTAAACCTAAAAGTGTACCGATACCACCTGCAGCAGCAGGGCATAAGTGAGCAATATGATCTTTTTTATGTTTGTGTAAGCAGATACCTTTAACAAGGTCTACGTGTAATTCGTAAGCGGCAACGATACCTTTTAATAATTCTTTACCGTTTTTACCAGTTTGTTGAGCTACTGCTAAGATTGGTGGAATGTTGTCAGCAGGGTGAGAGTAATCAGCTGCTAAGAAAGTATCATGGTAATCTAATTCACGAACCGCAGTTCCGTTAGCCCATGCAGCCCATTCACAAGAAAATTTTTGGTCATTCGGCATACCGAATACAGTAGCACCACCAGCGCGTGGGTGAGCTAAAGCCATTGCACGAGCTGAAGCTACCGGGTGGCGGTTAGCTGAAGCAATTGCAACTGAAGCATTGTCGATAATACGGTTAATAACCATGTCGATAACGTCTTCTTTGATGGGAGCGTTATCAGTGCAGATTTCAGCCATTTTCCAAGCCAGTTGGTCACGGCGTTCGATTTTTTCTTTAGACGGGTAAACACGTACAGTGTGTTGACGCATAGGGGTTGTCTCCTGTTAGTTTTCGTTCTTATAACAACCCTGAAAACGTAACTTAGAAGACGCCTACTGACAAATGAAAAGCCCCTTCTGACTCGTAGCTCTTTCTGTCGAGCTTTCGGGCATATTCTAAATTAAGCGGACCGACCGGAGTATTGTAGCGTAAGCCTACTCCTGCAGCATCGCGGTAGCGGTCTTCGAATGAAATATGATCAACGATTACTTCACCGCCGTCGTAAAACACAGCTCCCATTAAGTTTTCAGAGCTAAAAAGTGGAAATCGTAACTCTGATTTGATTAATTGGAAAACTGAATAATTGTCTAATTTATAGCTCGCCGGAAGCTGCTTATTTGTCGTCGGGAAAAACTCGCTCGATTCAAAACCACGAATCGTTGAGCGGCCACCTAAAATGAAACCTTTTTTATCAAACGGAACACCAAATTCATGGTTGCCTAGAGTTTTAACATATCCCGCACGGTAGGAATTAACCCACACTAAACCTTGCTCTTCCCAAATTGGTGAATACAGCGTGAATTGGCCTGTGGCACGGTAGAAATCATCAACGTTATGATTTCCGATCGCATCGGCTGAATACTCTAAAGTTAAGCGTGTCCAGTGGCCATCGGTCGGATTTAAAATATTATCGCGGTAATCAAGGTCAATTGTAGGACCTGTTGTTGAGATCACTAAATCTTCGCGTGAATAACCGTTATCAATTTCGTCTTGGCGGGTAATCCCTTTATCAACGTAATTTGAGACGTTTAGAATTTCATAAATTCCTGTTAAGTGAGATGTGAAATCTTGCTCTAATGACCACACCGCTTGATTTGAAATCGTTACTTTTCTGATACTTAAATCTGATACGTCACGGGCTGTTGTATAGTTCACGCGAAAACGTAAACGTGTATCAAATAAATAAGGCTCAAGGTATCCGGCAGTCACCTTATATTCTAAAAACTTAACAATCGTTGGATTGTATTTACCTTCACCGCGTAACGAAGCTCCACGGCCCCAGCCACCGATATTACGATAAGCGATACCTGTGAAACCATGCACGGTGAAATCATTTTCATTCGTTAAACCCACACCGGCCGTAAATACGCCAGGTTTACGTTCATTCACACGCACCACAACAGTACGTTCTTTCACATCGGTGTTGGCTTCTAATGTGTAAATTTCAATCGTTGAAAAATGCCCGGTACGTTGTAAACGGGTCGTAGATTCATCTAATTTCGCCGGAGTTAATAATTCACCCACTTTAAAATCTAACTCTGTTAGAATTAGTTTCGCGTGAGTCATATCATTACCTTCGATTAAAATTGAACCCACGCGAATTTGTGGGCCTTCGAAGATGTCAATTTTTAACGAAGCTTCAGTTAAACTGTCTGAATACTGAATAAGATCTTTATTTTCTGATAATAATTTTGATTCGATAAAACCGTTATCAGCATAAAATGTTTTTAAGTTATAAATGGCTGTTTCAAGTTCAACAAGGCTTAATCTTTGTCCTGGTTTTAAACCCAAAACTTCATTAATTTTTTCAGTCGAGAAAAAGCGATTTCCGGTCACGGTAATTTTATCGATTGTGGCTTGCGGTCCTTCTTCGATTTGCAAAACGATAATCGCTTTATTAGAACGTCTGTTTTCAGTTCCGACTTGAATGCGCGAAAGTTTAGCGTTTACGTAACCTTCGTTTTGCAGATACGTAATTAAGTTTTTAGCCGCTTGTTCAATATCAGATTGAATTAAAACGTTTTCTTGCGTTTTAGTAGAAGAAAGTTTTTTAAACGTTTCAACGTAATACTTTTCAGGACGAGAAATATTGCCAGAGACTGCAATGCGTTCGATTTTAACTAGCGGGCCTTCGCTAATATTTAAAGTCAGAACCGTAACATCGCCTTCTTTGCGCTCGTAGTAAGGAACTTCACAGTGAGCAAAACCTTGCGATAAGTAGTATAAACGAATTTTTTCAGCTAAGTCCGAACCAAAGTTAGGTTCGCTTGTGAAGTACTCATCAATTTTTAAAACGTCATTTAATAAGACAGGTTTTGTAATTGAAAGATCACTCGCATCTTTTCGTTGATACTGTTGGCCGGTGATTTCAATTTTATATTTTGGCTGTGGTACAAGTTTGTAATTTAAACGTGTTTTTTGCTCATCGGCGCTGAATGAAATCGAAGGCGATGGAATATTAACTAGATAATATCCTAAATTGTTTAATGATTTTCTTAAAGAACGGTTAACAATTTTTAAGTTTTCATCAGATAAGATTTTGTTTTTTCCATTCCAAGTGAAATCGCGTTCGATATCAACAACTTCGTTTTTAGGTAAACCTTCGACCTTAATTTCAGAAATTCTTGTGATTTTTCCTAAATTTAAATCGACGATAAGATCACGGGCGGTTGTGCCTTTAGCGACAACACGTGAGCTAATTTGCGCTTTACGATATCCGATATTTTTAAAGTAGTTTGTTAAACGTTCGACACCGGCAGCTACTTTGTTTTCGTCTTGGGCTTCTGAAGCACCAACGGCAAAAATTTCTTGAGCTTCATCTTCATCAATAGCTTTAAGGCCGGTAAAGTTAATTGACTCAACTTTAGAGCTTAAGGTTCCGACTAAAAAAAGCTCGCCATCTTTTTCAACCACTTTTAATTGGTTAAAATTTAAATCAAGGTGAATATCTTTAATTAACTGCGAGATATCTTCTGGCGTAAGCGATTTTTGCAATAAGGCCGGAAATTTTTTAGTTAAAGGGGTAATCACATCAGGTGGCCAATCTTTAAGATTAAACGCTGGGTATGTTTGCGCCAATGCCGGGCGTACAAGAACGAAAAATAATAAAGAGCAAAGTAAGCTTTTAACGCTCATTATTTAAATTCCTTCTTATACTCGAGATCAATCCCGTAGTTACCTGTGTCGTTTTCATTATTTTGAATAATACCTGTTTCGTTTGTATCCGTCTGATTTTGATAATTCAAGTTCAGTGAATAATCGGGGTGAAACAGCCATTGTAGTTTTACTTCATTACTTTGTTGCGAGCCAGTCAACGGCCTAGAGTACGAAGCATTGATTTTTTTCGTTATTTTTCGGCTCACAACCACTTTCGGAACCGCGATATTTTTCGTTGAATCCACAGAGGGTGCGATTTGCACGTTTAGGCCCAGTTTTTCTTGAATTTGTTTATTAAATCTAGATTGGTTCGCCACTGTCGCAAGCACTTCAAGACCGGTTTGTTTTTGCTGGGTATCTGAAGTTAAATTTTGATCTTGTTGCGAAGATGTAAATCCTAATGCCAGTAAAGAAATAATGTCATTTTCACTTAACGGCGGTTGTGATGTCGGTTTAATTGAAAGTGTTTTGGCCTGGCCAGAAATTAATAAATTAACGTCGTAGTCAGTTACGCGAGTGCTCGCATTCATGAAAATCTCAGGATTAATATCGGGAGATTTTTGGTCACCCGGATTAAAGATTACAAAACCTGTTTGAATATCAAACTGCTTGTCACGGTAAATCAGCTTGCTGCCAGGAACCACATCCACGCGGCCAGTAATGATTGGAATCTCGGGAGACCCCGTAATGCGTAATTCGCCGGTAGCTGTTCCTTCAAGAATTGAGTTTTTAATAATGATGCCTTTAGGAAATTTCGGGTTTACATCCAATAATAACGTAGGGCTTTGCTGGTTAAGCTGTTGTGGTGGTAAATAACGGCTTGGTGCCAATGTAAGCTTTGTGTCTTCGGCGCCACCAATAAATTCTTTGGTCACTAAGCCTTGATCAATATTGTAATCAATTTTTAAAGTGTACGGCATCCATTGGCCCGAAATTTTAACTTTAACTTGTCCTGATGTTTGCATTTGCGGCGGGAATTCTAAATCAACACGCGCACTTTCAGCCTGGATATTTACATCAATATTTTGCGAACCTAAGAAGTTAACATAACCATAACCTGTTACTGGAGATTGGTTAAGCTGGGCATTCACGCTCGAAATGATTAATTTACTCTGAGAAAAATCTAAAACCGCATTGATTTCTTTAATCGGATACGGAAAACCTTTTAATTGCGCAAGACCATTTTTAATTGACCCATCGCCGGCTAAAGATAATTTGCTCGCATTTAAATTAACACCGAAATCAAATTCAAGTACGCCATTTAGATTTTCTAAAGCAGGAACTAAAAATTGAAACGGGCGGGCTAATAATTTGCCGTTAAAGTTAATCACGCGGCCGTGTTGAGTGATATCAATGTTTTGATCAGCGCCACGTAAGCTGATCGGCGATAGTGATTTTAAACCAGAATTAAAAACGATTTCACTGGGTTTTTGTAATTTTAAAGTTTGATTGCTTCGGGCCAGTAAAAAGCTATTTAATTTAACCGTGCCTTTTAAACGCGAAATATCCATTTGTGAAGCACGTAAATCGACTTCAGCAGTTAATACCGCCGTCGTGTCTACCGCCGGAGGTGGAATGTTAATAAGCGGCAAGAAATTAAGAGGATTCAAATCGCGTAACTGCGCTTTGAAAAGAAATTCATGTTTTTCGTTAAAAGGAATTTGTATTGAGGTCTGAGCTTGGCGGCCAAAAACCTGACCATTAAAACTTAAGAAGTTTCGGCTAATAACAAAATCACCCTGACTTGATAATAATGACTGGCCTTCGATCGTGAAGTCGCGCAGCGACGCTTGGCCTTGCACTTGGATTTTATCAATCGTATCTACGACTTTACCGGTCACTGCTAATAGACCCGTCGATTTAGGTAACAGTCTAATGAAATGATCAACTTCTTCAACACGCAGATTTTGTGAATGAATATCTAAATTAAAACGCGGCTCTGTGTTTTGCGTGTTGATATGACCACCAACCACAACGTGGCCAGAAGGTTTCGTTAAAATCACGCGGTCAAAATTAACTTTATCACCATTGGCTGTAAGGTTTGCAGTTAACTGGTTAAATGACTCCTCAGCAATCGCGCCGCGGTTTAATTCAGCGTTTAAGTGATATTTCATCTTCCAGAAATCAAAAGGGCCGGAAAAAGTCATTTCACCTTTACCTAAGCCCGTTAAAGTAAACGGTAAGTAGAAGCGGTCTTTTAAGATTGAAATCACACTTTTTCCGTAAAGGCGCGGAAGTCTTACTTCACCTTTAAGGCTGGAGTTTTTAAAGTTTAAAGCTAAATCTCCGCTATATAAACTTTGCTCCATTTCGCCACCGATATTTTTTAAAAACATTTCGCCGTCTTTATAGTTTAAATCAGCAGTGATATTTCCTAAGTGAAACTTATCGATTTCAAAGTTTTTACCAGTAAGTTTGGCATTAATAATACCACGCGAAGAGTCACCAGAAGTTGCGAGCTCGCCGGCGATTAAACCCTTCATATTTAAATTTGCCAAATTGTCGATATGGCTAATTTCAAAACCGCTGGATTTAAACTTCATATCAAAGCCGTTTTCAAACTCCACTTTACCAGAACCCGTGAATTCAGAAGTGTTAAGCTTGGCTTGCGTGTCGAAAGTAACACCCTTTGTATCTAGGTTTACTTTAGCGTTTAAAAGTCCTTTTT
Organism: Pseudobdellovibrio sp. HCB154; assembly: GCF_046267985.1. GTDB lineage: Bacteria > Bdellovibrionota > Bdellovibrionia > Bdellovibrionales > Bdellovibrionaceae > Pseudobdellovibrio. The sequence continues at coordinate 1,315,256 of NZ_CP176530.1, forward strand.
TAACCTGAACGATATAGTTCTTATTTTTAATGTCTGATTTAACCCAGACATTTTCAGCGATGATCTTTGCATCACAGTGAACTTCAAGCGGCATAAACTGACCGTTACAGCTTCCAAGAACTGAAGCATCAAGATCTGCCGGAATATTTTTTTGCTCTAATGAGCCAAAAAGTTTTTGTAAGTTAAATTGGCTAACCTGAACCTTGCTTTTAAATTTGTAAGGTTTTTCTTGTGTAAATTCAAAGCCTGAAAGGCTGGCAACGCCAGACGGGTGGTTCAGCTGAATTTGGTCAAAGGCCACCGAATTATTTTTTAAGTTCATTTTAATATTGGCATTACCGAACTTAATAAAATCAAATTGTAAGTTTTCTGTTTGTAAGGAAACGCTACCTGAGTTTTGTGTAAAGCCTACACCTTTAACTTCACCCGTAAATTTAAGCTGACCTAAAATTTGCGGAAGACGCTTATTAGAAACATCAAAGAAGTAATAAAATGGTTTTAAGTTTTCAAAAATCAGAGAACCGTTGGTTTTAACGCTAAATTCAGGTTTGATCAGAGCGTATTTGAAATTATTTAAAACACCACTTGTTGTTATCGCCGAATTTTCTACTCGGGCTGTTAATTTATAAATTTCTAACTTGTTTTCAAATAACTCAGCTTGGCCACCAACGCGAATAGAAGCCCCTGTGATTTTGGAAATATTTTTAGTGATCAGTTCGTGTTCTGAATCAGTGATTGAAGCCACCAGGCTTTTTTTATGATTAGCCACAGTTAAAAGATCAATGTTTGATCTAAGCTTGGCTTTTTGGCTTTGAATATCAAACATCAAGAGGGTGTCGTTGATCACGATTTTTTCTAAAGGAATTTTCGGCAGCCATTTATACAACGGCTTTAGGTCGATTTCTTTATTATCGCTTTTCGGTGTTAGATTTAAAATCGTTTCGTTTAAATTAATTTTGGCATCATCAAAACGAAGGTAAGAAACATTTAATTGGCCGATGAGTAAGTTAAACGGATCAATCTGCACGCGCACTCGCGGAACAGTCACGGTGTTACTTGCGTCTTTGTTTAAAGTAACACTGACGTCATGGGCGTAGGCCTGAAGTTTAATTAATGAAAAATCAATATGACCCACATCGATGTGAACCATGTCTTGCATTTTATTTACTTTAGGAATTTGGTCTTTAGCGGTTTTTAAAACCCACGGTTTAATCGTGGTTACCCATAAAATACCTAAAAGTACTAATGAAATAGCTGGCGTTAAAGCCAGACTAACCTTGGTGGATTTCTTCACGATTTCCACTCCACAAGTAAGGCTTCAGCAGAACGATAATACGGAACAATTTGTAGAATACTTTCCATTAAACGAATGGCTAAGTCTTTTTTACCAAGGCCGTGGTAAGCAATGGCTTTTAAGTACGTCGCTCCAAACGGAGTTTCTGTGCTATGAGTTTCTTTGGCTTCTAAGTATTCTACCAAGTGAATAAGTTCTAAGTATTTGCCGGCTTCAAGTAAAGCTTCGGCACGCAGCCAATCTCTGGCTGATGTTTCTGGGGCTTTTTCTAAAACTTTTAAACAGGCTTCGAAAAGTTCAAATTGAAAAGCTAAGATCGCTAAGTTGTAAAGCTGATCAGGTTGGTTGACTGATAAGTCGTCAGCGATTTTTAAAATGTTATCGTGCATGTCTTTTAAAAACTCTTCACTGGTATTGGCTTTATCAATACTTGTTTTAGGTTTTGCAATAACACGCTTTGAAATAACTCGCTCTAAGATGTCATCGGCTTTTTTCTCGAGATGAGCTTGTTTCAATAATCCGATTTCTAAATCTTGCGGGTAGAGTTTAGTTAACTGTTGAAGAACCGCTTCTTCTTGCTCTTGTAGTTGCGCCGTACGGTAGTGATTGAGCTGCTCGATCAGGCGTGTTTTTTGGCGTAAGCGTTCTTCGGTATAATTTTTTTGAATCTCTTTAAGCTCTTTAGCAACTTGAACTGAGAAAGATTTTACATAAGATTGCTGTAAGGCTGTCGATTCAAAAGGTTGTTTTTCGATGATCTCTTCACAGACATTCATCGCGCGGTCGGTAACAGGTTTATGTTGTTTTGATAAAGCTTCGATTAAAAAGCCTACGGGGAATGAACCAATTTTTCCGCGTTGAACACATTTGACGTAAAGTTTTTTTAATAAATCAAAGCGTCCGCAGGTGATCAAGAAATGCGAAAGCCCTTCAATCTCTGAAGGGCTTAGGACTTCCATTTTTTCGTATTTTGCGACTAGTTCGCGGCTGACATACTCGGTCGAGGTGCCTTCTTGAAAGTAATTGTGAATTTCAATTTCTAGGCTATTCGTTCCTGCCAAAACCGTTCCCTGTCTTGCAAAGCTTAGCTAATCTTTAGCTAATTACTTTTGGCTTACGCGCTCTACGTAAGCGTCTTCAGTTGTATCAATTCTTAAAGTATCGCCTTCATTGATGTGAAGAGGAACGTTAACAACTAATCCTGTTTCCATTGTAGCTTGTTTTGTAGCTCCAGTTACGCGGTCACCTTTGATGCCTGGTTCAGTTTGAGCAACTTTCATGTTGATCGCTTTTGGAACCTCAACGTTTACTGGCTTTTCATTATAGATTGTGATGAACACAGCAAGGTTTTCGATTAAATAGTTCTTAGCATCGCCAATTTCGTGTTCCATCATGCAAATTTGTTCGTAGTTTGCTTGGTTCATGAAATTGTAACCGTTGTCGTCTTTGTATAAGAAAGTCATCTCGATGTTTTGAACATCAGGTACTTCGAATTTTTCGCCAGACTTGAAAGTGCGCTCAAGATTTTGACCAGTTAATAAATTTCTTAACTTAGTTCTAGAGAACTGATTTCCTTTTCCTGGTTTAACGTGTTGGAAATCAACGATCACATAAGGTGAACCTTCAACCATGATTTTTAAATTTTTTCTAAAATCTGCCGTTTCGTACATACTTACTCCAATAATGAATTTATTGAATAAATATAACTGTTTACGGGCTAGTTGTGAACTAATCGCTCGTTTTGCATCTTCATTATTCTGCGCAGCAATAATTCCAAAGCTTTTTGTTTTTTCTCGATGATCAGAGCTTTTTTAGATTCAGAGATTTTAGCCTCTGCTTTTGGGCGTATTTTTTCAGCAGTTTCGTACTGTGAAAGCTTTAATAAACGGCCTTCAATTTCGGGGTGAGAACCAAACTCAGATTTACATTCGTAAAGCAATTTAAGAGCTTTGGCGTAATCTTGGCGCATAGTAAATGCATCAATCACCGATAAAATGCGCTCTAATTTGGGCGAGATTTGTCCAAAAGGAGCTGTTTCTGGTTCTTGAGATTTTGGCTCTGGAACTTCCGCCATTTTTTGGAGCGGTTGTGCTGAAAATTCAGCATCGGCATCGATGTCTTGATCCGCGGTGATCATTTCTAATTTTGCCACAGCTTTACGCGCCACTGGATGAGTTGAATTGAACATCAACACTTTTTTAAAGTCTTCTAAGGCCGCTTTATGTTTGCCTGTGCGCACGTAAAGATCAGCGCGCATCAGGTAAGCTTGCCAATTTTGCGGAGCTAAACGGATTGATTTGTTAAGTAAAGCTTCAGCTTCCGGAAAATGGTTTCTTGTTTTTAAAATACGAGTCAGAATCAACATTCCGCTCACAGAATTAGGATGAAAATGTAAGCCTTTTTGAAGCACATCATAGGCTTCGTCGACCATGTCTTTTTCAAGATAAAGATCAGCCAGTTGCGGAAAAGATAACGAGCGCGGATTTTGCTCAAGCTCAGCTTGTAAGCTTTCTATCCTTTTGATCGCTAGTGTTTCTCGCTGGTCTTTTTTAGGCATTCCATCTTGTGTCATCTGGCTTTAATTCTGGCATTATATTGTTGGCGCTGCAAGGGGTTTAGTGTTGAATAAATGTGAGATGATTATTTTAGGAATTGACCCCGGATCAAGATTTTTAGGTTTCGCAGCGCTTGAAGTTTCAAGTACGCAACCCCTTGTTATGAAAGCTCTTGAATACGGTGTTCTTAAATTTAATGCCGAAGAAAACCTAAGTACTCGATTGCTTGAAATCGGCGAAGGTGTTCGTGATCTGATGAAAAGTTATAAGCCAGATCATGTGTCTTTAGAAAAAATCTTTTTAGGTAAAAATGCAGACTCAGCTTTTAAACTAGGTCATGCGCGTGGCGTGGTGCTTTACGAAGCGTTAATTGCGGGCTGTGAAGTGCACGAATACGCCACTCGCGTTGTGAAAAAAGGTATTACGGGTAACGGGGGAGCTGAAAAAGAGCACGTGCGTTTAGTTGTGCAAAATCTTTTAAAACTTCCGCCGGTTAAATCATTGGATGCTTCTGATGCCTTGGCGATGGCGTGTTTTCATGCTACACAATTGCGTTTTGCCACGATTAAAAAAACTATCGCTAAAACTAAACGGGAGATGACAGCATGATCGGATTTTTAGAAGGCACAGTATTTGATGTCACACCTGATAATTTAATTTTAAAAGTGAATGGCGTTGGTTATGAAGTGATGACGACGACACAAACTTTATCTGACGCCCAAGTTTTAATGGGTCAGAACTTACCTTTATGGATCTACTCGCACGTTAGAGAAGATGCGTTTACGCTTTTTGGTTTTTTAACAAAACCTGAAAAAGAATTCTTCATGCAATTATTAAAAGTAAACGGCATTGGTCCTAAGATGGCGTTAACAGCGATGTCGGGGGCTCCGATGGCGCAAATTCAAGCGTGGATTGAAGCAGGCGATGCCAAAGCCTTATCAGGCTTACCGAAAATTGGTAAAAAGACAGCGGAGCAAATCGTTTTAACATTACAAGGTAAGCTTGTGATTATCGAAACTAAAGGTAAAGCTGGCGCTAAAACAAAACCTGAAACTCACAGACAAATTGCTTCGGCGTTAGTAAATCTTGGTTTTAAATCTAATTTAGTAGATCAATTTATTGAATCAGTTCCACCAACAGCAACTCTTGAAGAGGGTGTGCGCCAAGGTCTCCAAAAACTTTCAGGCCAACTGTAAGCAAGGCAACACATGACTAGAATTATTGAATCTGGCCAATTTGAAACAGAAACAAAGTGGGAAAATAAACTTCGTCCGCAAAAGTTCGAAGAGTTTCCAGGCCAAGATGATGTGAAAGAAAAAATTAAAGTGTTCTTGCAAGCGGCTAAAAACCGTCAAGAGCCTTTAGATCACACGTTGTTATTTGGTCCTCCGGGATTAGGTAAAACGACGCTCGCGCAAATCATCGCGCATGAATTAAATGTAGAAATTAAAATTACCTCAGCTCCGGCCATTGATAAAAAAGGTGATTTAGCGGCGATTCTAACTTCGTTAAAACCGTATTCAATTTTATTTATCGACGAGATTCATCGTCTGCACACTTCAATTGAAGAGTACCTCTATACAGCGATGGAAGACTATTACATCGATATCGTAACCGGCGAAGGCTTGGGAGCCATGTCGATGAAGTTCCAGTTAGCGCCATTTACTTTAATTGGCGCTACAACACGCGCTGGTTTATTAGATAATCCATTTCGTGATCGTTTCGGCATTCAAGAACGTCTGCAATTTTATGATAAAGATGCGCTTAAACAAATTCTTATTCGTTCAGCAGGGTTATTAGATTTACAAATGGAACCGCACGGCGCCGAAGAAATCGCTCGTCGTGCGCGTGGTACTCCTCGTGTAGCTAATCGTTTGCTTAAACGTGTTCGTGATTACGCTCAAGTTAAAGGCGATGGCACCGTTACACAAAAAATTGCTTTGTATGCGCTTGATCAATTAGGTGTAGATAAGCACGGGCTAGACGATATGGATCGTCGTATATTAAAATTAATGGCAGAGAAATATGAAGGCGGTCCTGTAGGAATTGAAACTATGGCAGCTGCTTTGGGTGAAGACCGCGAAACTTTAGAAGAAGTTTACGAACCCTTCTTAATCCAGGAAGGTTTGATCCAAAAAACTCCGCGCGGAAGAACTTTGACCCAGTATGCAAAGGATTTAGATGTTTTTTCAAAAGACAATTCGTAAAACGGTAGAAGTTAAAGGTGTTGGTATTCACTCTGGTGAAATCTGCACATTACGTTTTAAACCAGCTCCGGCAAATACCGGCGTTTATTTTATTCGTGCGGATCTTCCGGGAAAACCATTTTTAAAAGTATCAGCGACAAATGTGCAAGCAGTCAGCTATCAAACAGTTGTGGGCGGTGATATTTTTAAAGTGGCGACGATTGAACACTGTGTTTCATCACTATCAGCTTTAAGAATTGATAATATTTATATCGAACTTGATGGCCCAGAAATTCCTATCTGTGACGGAAGTTCTATTTATTTCACGCAAGCTTTAATGAGCGCCGAACTTATCGAATTAGACGAACCTAGAAAATATTGTTATATCACTGAGCCTATCAGTTATTCTGAAGGTGATAAACATGCTTATGTTCTTCCGTACCACGGTTTACGTGTAGCTGTAACGATTGATTTTCCGCATCCCGTGATTGGTAAAGAAACAATTGATATGGAAATCACCGAGCAATCTTTTGCTCGTGAAATCGCTCCAGCCAGAACATTTGGATTTTTAAAAGATGTTGAACAGTTAAAAGCTTCAGGCCTTGCAAAGGGCGGATCGCTTGATAACTGTATCGTGTTAGATGATTCAAAAGTAATTAACCCGGATGGTTTACGTTATAAAGATGAATTTGTTCGCCATAAAGTATTAGATGCTTTAGGTGATCTAGTGACTTTAGAAATGCCATTAATGGGTCATTTAATTTTACACAAAGCTGGCCACGATATTATGAATAAGTTGGTTCGTAAGATCGTATCACAACCACAAAGTTACCGTTTCGTAGAACTGGGTGCCGATGTATCAAGTGAAATGAAAAAGTTTTCTCAGTGGAGCGTTGGCTAAATGGGCACGAAGCTTAGCCCAGCTGCTGATGTCTTTGTTCTAAATTCAGAAAATAAAGTTTTACTGGTTAAACGTACTGACAATGGATTTTGGTGTTTGCCGGGTGGTAAGCAAGATCTTGGCGAGACGCCAGCTCAATGCGCCGCTCGCGAATGTTTTGAAGAATCAGGCTACGTGGTTAAAATCACCGGTCTATTAGGTGTTTTTAGTTCTCAGTGTTACGAATATAAAAACTACCCGTGGAAAGAGAACGAATTCTGCCATGTTTGTTACCGTGGTGAACTTATTGGTGGAACTCCAACAACGTCAGAAGAAACCAGCGAAATCGGTTGGTTTGCTGAAGATGAAATTCCGCTTTTATCAGATGGGCACGATGTACGTATCAAATTAGGTTTTCAGTTACGTAACGAAAAACTAAACGGACACTTCGAATAATTATATGGCATTTAAAAAAGTGAATGAAAATACACCGTTCACTAAAGCGGTGATTAAGATGATTAAAAAAATCCCACGCGGTAAAGTGGCGACTTACGGCCAAATCGCTAAAATTTCTGGAAACTCGGGCGGGTCGCGTGGTGTGGCTTGGATTTTACATGCCTGTTCAAAGAAATATAAATTACCATGGCAACGAGTGATTAATTCGCAAGGTAAGATTTCTTTTCATAAATTTACTAAAGAATACAAAACACAGAGAAGACTTTTAGAAAAAGAAGGCATTCAGTTTTCTGATACAGGGACTGTGAGTTTTAAAAAATTTCAGTGGAGCAAGAAAAACGCACCGAAGAAAAAAATCCCGGCCTCTATCAGCACGATGCCATCTAAAGTAAAACCAAAAATGTTCGGAGATTAAAATGAAATACAAAATGTACGGAATTACTAATTGTGACACGGTTAAAAAAGCGCGCCAGGCTTTAGAAAAAAAGAAAATCGATTATGATTTCGTTGATTTCAAAAAAACTGCGCCCACAGTAGAGGACCTGAAACGTTGGGAAAAAGTTTTTGGTGATTTACCCGCAAATAAAAAAGGCCCCACTTTTCGTAAGATCAAAGACGAATTTGAGGCTGCAAGTCGCAGTGAGCAAATTAACTTATTGTTAAAAAATAGCTCAGCGATCAAAAGACCGATCTTAGAGTCGGGCAGCAAAGTGTTATGCTTTGGCTTTGATGAAGACTTGTACAAAAAACTATAGATTACAACTCAGCGTCACGGCTAAAATATTTTGCGGAGGTTGTTTATGGACACCAGCAGAAATGTTTTGGAAGTCATTCGCGGTATTTACAATGTCGACCAACTTCTGTCGGGAAGAGAATATATCCGCGAACTGATTCATCGTTTAGCCAATGCTTTAAATGTTAAATATGTGATGGTCGGCCACGCGATCAAGCCGCAAGAAAAAAGTGTGCAGACCGATTACCTCTATTCAGACGGAAAATTTATCGACAATGTCACTTATGAACTTGAGGGCACACCGTGCACCGATGTTTTGTGTGGCACTCGGGTGAACTGTTATAGTTCGGATGTGCAGCAGAAATTTCCTCGTGATAAGATGTTAAAAGACATGAATGCCCAATCTTACATGGGATCTCCATTTTTTTCGCCGGATGGTGAGCTTTTAGGTTTGCTGGTAGTTATGGACGATCAGCCTTTTAAAGAATTAGAACTCATGACTTCGGTGGTAGAATTCTTTGCGGCCCGTATCGGTGCTGAATACCGCAGATTAGACGTTGAAGAGACATTAAAACAGCATAACGAAGATCTGGAAAAACTGGTGCAAGAGCGCACGATGCAATTAATTTCTCAGGAAAAATTAGCGACCATCGGGCGTATTACCTTAGGTATTGCTCACGAATTAAAAAACCCACTAAACATTATTATTAATGCCTCAGAACTTTTGATGAGCACTGAAATTGATTCCGAGTCGAGAACGCGTGCTCTGGATATGATTTACCAGTATGGTGTAAGAGCTAACGACATTATCACCAGTATGCTTAAACAGGCCCGCCAAGAAGAAAATATGCAGCCTGAGCGAATTGATATTTCAACTCTGTTAAATCATGCTTTAGATGTGTTTTTACGTTCGCGAAACGATATCAATCTAAAATCGAAACTTCGTAAAAGTATTCATATCACCCCACAAGTTGAAGTTAACCTGATTGATTCGCCAGGGGTTGAACGGGTGTTTATTAATGTTATTGATAACGCTGTCTACGCTTTAAGTGAAAAGTTACAGCGCAGTGGCGGAAGTTTTATTCCGGAATTGAAGGTTGATTTGCATGTCGAACGTAGTCGTTGCCAAATTCGTATTCGTGATAACGGAACAGGTATTCCGCAAAATCATCTGTTGCATGTTTGCGATGAGTTTTACACAACAAAACCTCCCGGTGAAGGCACGGGGTTAGGTCTTTGGGTGACAAAACAAATGGTCGAAAAGAATCGTGGAACCATTGATATTTATAGTAAAGAAAATGAATACACTGAAGTTGTTATTGAATTTCCAGATGTATTTTTATTGGCTGAGCCCGAGGCGACTCCATGATACCTAGTTTGCCACCTCTTGATGTTGTGATCGTTGATGACGAATCAAGTGTCGGCATGATTTACGAAATGCGTTTTCGTAAACCTATTGAACGTGGAAATATTCGTTACCATTTTTTTGAAAATGCTAAAGATTGCCTGGATTACTTCGAACACACCGTAAGGCATCCGGGTTTAGAAGTTTTATTTACCGATATTAATATGCCCGAAGTTTCGGGCTTTGAGCTGCTCTCAAAAGTTAAACGAAAGTTTCCAAGCGTAGATGTTTTTATGATGAGTGCGTACGACGACGAGGCCAGTATTCAGAAGTCGTTTAACATGGGGGCGAAGGGATATTTTACCAAACCCGTGAACTACCGTGACCTGCAAAACCGAATAGAAGCTGACTACGGCGTAAATCTGCAATAAAACTGTGCATTAATTCCATAGCACAAGCCCACTAAGAATTAGATTAATTGCTCTTTTGAGAGGGCGCTGGTAGGTTTAGGCCTCTCAAAAATATTAACGAGCGCGATGCAAGCGCGCAGGAGATAAAATCATGATTATCGGAGTTCCTAAGGAAATCAAAATCAGTGAAAACCGCGTAGGTATGACTGAAGCGGGTGCGAAACAATTAACTAAAGAAGGCCACACAGTTATCGTAGAAAAAGACGCAGGTCTTGGCAGCGGTATCTCGAATGAGCAATACGAAAAAGCTGGCGCAAAAATTATCGACACTAAAAAAGAAGTGTACGCTAAAGCTGATATGATCATGAAAGTGAAAGAACCACTTCCAGATGAATATGAATTAATGCGTGAAAACCAAATCATGTACACATACTTACACTTAGCGGCTGAACCAAAACTTACAAAAGTTTTAGCTGAGCGCAAAGTTAAAGCGATCGCGTACGAAACTATCCAATTAGAAAATGGTTCATTACCATTATTAACTCCGATGTCTGAAGTTGCAGGAAGAATGGCAACTCAAATCGGTGCTTTCTACTTACAAAAAGACCACGCTGGTAAAGGTATCTTACTTGGTGGCGTGACTGGTGTTAAACCAGGTAAAGTTACAATCATCGGTGGTGGTGTTGTAGGAACTAACGCAGCTAAAATGGCTGTAGGTCTTGGCGCTCAAGTTACAATCTTAGACGTATCAACAGCTCGTTTAGAGTATTTAGATGATATTTTCCAAGGTCGCGCGCAAACTTTATTCTCTAATGCTAAAAACATCGAAGAGTCAGTTCTTGAGTCAGATTTAGTTATCGGTGGTGTTTTAATCACTGGTCACAAAGCTCCAACATTAGTAACTAAAGACATGATCTCTGGAATGAAAAAAGGTTCAGTAGTAGTGGACGTTGCGGTTGACCAAGGTGGTTGTATCGAAACTTGCCGCCCAACTTCACACACTAACCCTACATACGAAGTTGATGGCGTAATCCATTACTGCGTACCTAACATGCCAGGCGTTGTACCTCGTACTTCAACTTACGCTTTAACTAACGTAACGTTAAAATACGGTTCAATGATCGCTGCTATGGGTGTTGAAGATGCTGTTGCTAAATCTAAACCTTTAATGAAAGGTTTAAATGTTTATGGTGGTTACGTATGTTACGAGCCAGTAGCCAAAGATTTAGGAATGGAATACCGTCCTTACAAAATCTAGCTCTAAAGCTAGATATTGATTAATCAATCAGCAAATAAAAAAGCCTTCGCTTAAAACGAAGGCTTTTTTTATTTGCTGCGCACATCAAATTCGCACAAAAAATCAAAACTCTATTTATTTTTGTTGTTAGTATTGATCCCGAATGACGTTCTTGGATCAAATACAAAATGCGATCGACTTTATCGAAACGCATTTGCATGACAATCTTTCACTGGATGAAATTGCCAAACAGGCGAATTTTTCGCGTTGGCATTTCCAGATGGTTTTCAACTCAGCCGTGGGTGAAACGGTGAAGGACTATATTCGTAAACGGCGTTTGTCAGAATCTCTTGAAGATTTAAAAACCGACAAGCGTATTATCGATATTGCTTTGCGCGCAGGGTTTGAATCTCAAGAAGCCTACACGCGTGCCTTTAAAAATTTCTTTGCTATCACTCCCGGCGATTATCGAAAAACCGGATCAAAGGCTCACTCTATCTTTTCCAAACCAAAAATCACCATGGGTTATCTAGATCACTTGTATAAAGGATTTAATATGCAACCAGTTTTCAAGACTTGTGAAGAGTTCATCGTGATCGGGCTCGGTAGCCCGATGATTTCAATTTTATCTCCAGAAAAAAACAATCATATTGTTGTACCCCGTTTGTGGCGCCAGTTTCAGCGCCGTAAGGCTGAAATTAAAGAGCCTGTGAATCAAAATAGCTACGGTATTTGTATGCCGCTTGCGCAAAACGAAAAGAAATCACCGGATGAGTGTTATTATATGGCTTGCGTGAAAGTGTCTGATGTCGGCGAAATTCCTAGCGGCATGGTTTCTAAAGTTATTCCGGCTGGTGAGTATGCGGTGTTTACCCATAAAGGAGCTTTAGAAAAAGTCGATTTTACGATGAATTATATTTACGGCTCATGGCTTCCGAAGTCGGGTAAAAAACTTCGCATGGCCGCTGACCTTGAAGTTTACGATCATCGTTTTGATCCCGAGTCAGATAATTCTGAATTTGATATCTATATTCCTGTTGAATAGTTCTTTCTTAAAATAAAATGACCGTGTTGCCCCAGTCTTCAGTTCTCAGAAGAGGGATGTGATATTTTTTAAGCCGCTGTACAGTTTCTTTGTGTGGGTGATTGAATCTGCTTTTTCGCGCTTGCACGACCGCCATTTTCAAATGCGAGAGTTTTGTCAGCAGAACATCACTGCTGCTTGTTCTGCTTCCGTGATGGCCTAAGGATAAGAATTTAAAACCTTCTGGTTTTTTGATTGTTTTAGCCCAGATCTTTTCTTGTTTTTGCGATGAATCGCCGGGGATTAATACAGATTTGTAGTGATAAACCTGCGAACTCTCATTTTTATTAGAGAAAACCGTAGGTTTATAAAGCCTTTTACTTTCAGTGAGTTTTTTATTTTCTGGCGCGCATAAAGAAATTTTCTTCGGCACACGCTTTAAAGGTAAAGCAGCATGATCAATATCGTTCCAACAAAGTTTGGGAAGAGTTTTAACTAAAAGCGGATAAAGGGCGTAATGATCTAGATCTGGATGCGACAAGTGTAAGATATTTTGTTTGTTCTTACATAATTGCAGTAAAAGATTTTTGTTTTTAGGCCAGAATTTAAGTTCGCCGCCGAAATCGTAGTGGAGGCATTGGTCAGGATTGATGGCGGTGATCCACTGGCCTTGGCCGACGTTCCAAAAAACGATGAAAGAAAACGAAGATTTATTCGCGCACAAGGCTGAATGAAAAAGTAAGAACAGAAATAAATACTTAGGCATATTGAGCGGCTTTCGACGTGCGGTTTAAAAACAGGTGAATAGATAAAATAAGAATCCAGTTTAAAAAGATCAGCTTTTCGTTTTCATAAGGTCTAAAAATTACGGTCAGCTCTAAGCGTGAAAGAAAGCTGTTAAGTATAAAAATAAGAGCGTCAAAAATTTTTCCTAAAAATGGAAAAAGATAAACTGCTAAAGCGAGCGGAAATAAAACGTATTCTAAAAACCTAGTAAATAGCGTTGATACACCTATCGAAAGTGGTTGGGGAATACCTATAAAATTAAACGTTGTTAGATAGTTCACATAAAACAAAGAATTTTTAAAAAGTTCTGAACTTTTTAAAAAGAAAAAACTAATTACGGCCAATGTTAAACTGGCGATCCAGCTCATTTGAAACGATAGGGAATTAATCCACTGAGGAGAAAGCCCCAAACAAATCAAACCAGAAATTAAAATCAGTTGTTCAGTTCTCCAGCGTAATTTGTATTTTGTAAGCACTGCTAAAAGAACAAGCGCAATAAAGCTGCGAAAGATCGGCGGATTAAATTTGCAAATTGCACAATAGAAAAACAGCAGTGAAAAAATAATCAGTTGCAAAAATTTTGTTAAAGAAAAACATCTGTTACATAATAAATAAAATACTATTTTGTGCAAAATTTTTAAGTGCGAACCCGACACAACAAAAAGGTGAATTAAACCTGAAGCGATCAGCAAATTTGATTGGCTCACATCGGAAAAATTTTTTCCACACACTAACGCATGTAAGGATTCGACTGATCTTACATTTTCTGGAGCTGACTTAAGACAACTTACATGTGCGAAAGAAAAAAATCCGATGAAAAAATCAACAACCGAAAAGCGGAAGGTGTGTGAAATTAGCGATAGATAGATTAAAATATAGACGAAGTTCATGCATTCTATGCAAAAGCAAAACGCAGGAATTTAAGATTTCTGTAAAAATTTGTAAGATTTTTTGAATATTTTCAATTTACTAAGAGATTTCATGTACTTATCTGAGATTGAAATATAAGCAATCCGCTGAAAACACTGATAATCAACGAGTCTAAAGTCTAGAAACATGAGTTAATAACATTTTATGTGGATAAGTCGGATAACTTTCATTGAATTAGCTTAAAGAGTTGAGTTTAATTATATCAGGGGGCGATATGAGATTTTCACTTCTTATCACTTTAGTTACGTTTTCATTTTTGAGTTGTCAGACTGTGAGCACTTCATCGCGTAACAGTACTAAATCTGCAAACACAACTGCTAAAAAATCGAATTCGACACTGATTAAGAATCAACCAGTGACAAAACAGTCAGCGTCAAATCCAGCCTTAACGCAAAAAACTATTTACGAAGAATTAACTGGACAAAAAGGTTTATCTGCTAAGCAAGCGCCTGCTCGAATTTTAGAAATGGCTCGCGATGCGAAATGGAAACGCGATTACGTAACTGCTCTTAAAAGATACAACACGATTATCGTGAAATATCCAAAATCTAGAGAAGTGCGCCAAGCTTATTTAGATAAAGCCGCTCTTTATAAAGAGATGGGTCTTTTAGAACAATCTAAATACAATATGCAGAAGGCTAAAAAATAATGAATTGTCGCTTTAGAAAAAGCATCCTAGTAACGGCAGCGGCAATTTCATTAGTTTCACTTCAAGCCTTCACGCAAGAAGATCCCGCAGCACCAAGCACTCCGCCGCCACCAGCTGGTCAGGAGATGCCGGCTAATCGTCCGAAGTATGATATTGAATTAAATAAAGAAAGTTCGTCATTTGTGCCGGATCCTGATTCGTTAGATCCATTACCGTTAAAAAAAGAATCTTTAAAAGAAGATGATGAACCGGTATTAGACGACATCAAATCTATTTTGAAACAAAAACCAGCGAAGCCAAAGCCTAAAAAAGATGGCGCAGCTAATACTTCTGGTGAAACAAAAGCAAAGCCAAAGAAAAAAGTAGCACGTAAAAAAGCTAAAAAATCTTCGAGTGCTCCGTTAGATATGTCGAACCGCAATCCTGATGATCCCGATTTAGCTTTAGAGCAAAGATTTAACGACATCTATAATAAATATAATATTAACCCAACGTCTGATGAAGTTTGGGGAGCGGCTTCGAGTAAAGCGGCCAATGTCTATGTTGTGCAAAAAGGTGATACGTTATTTACAATTAGCCGTACACTTTTCGGTGATCCACAGTTTTGGCCAAAAATTTGGGCTTTAAATAATAACGGTATTACCAATCCACATATTATCGCTCCAGGCACTCAGATTTTTTTCTATCCGGGTGAAGCGGGAGCAGCACCTTCATTATCTGTAGGCCAACCGGCACCACTTGCTGCACCGATTGATCCTGATGAACCACGTCCTCGTGATTTTGCATTAAAGCAAAATACTGAGTTTAATAAATTAGTTGAAGAAGGAAAAAAAGGTAAAATGGATGTGCAAAACATTCCGCCGAGTTTTCCTCCGTATAAAGGATCTTTGGCGACTAAACCAAAGCAGTCGACAGAAATTATTATTACGCCAAGACCTGAAATCGTAGATCCTGAACCAGAAAATCCATTTGTGTTAACTTCGGCGCCGATTGCAACAGACTATAAAGTTTCAGAAAAAAACGCGAACTCATTGGTGTGTAAAGAAAATCAATATGTACCAGCGGTACTTAAAATTGGAAAAAACGCAGCGCCTGGTAAATACCGTATGCTTGTGCAAGAGACTTTTAACTTCGGTCGCTTAAAAAGAACATACATTTACCGCATCATCGGTGAAGCCCAAGTGGGCGGCGATGAATCACTTCGTATTTCTCAATGTATTAAGCCTGTGAACACAGATGTATTGCTAGTTAATGCTGAAGAGTTAGAAGGCGTTAAGCCACCGACAGAATTAATTCCAAATACACGTTCACAAATCATTGAAGGCGTCGATGTGAATGCGCAAGAGTATTATTATGCTCACCAATATGTGATCTTAAATATGAGCCAATTACCTGCTTTAGAGGGCGCTGATTTAAAAGTTTATTCAGCTTCTGTAGGTGGGGTTGTTGGTGAGGTCCGCATTTTAAAACGTACGGGAACCATGGCCATTGGCTATGTTATGAAAAATGATGATGTCGTTCAAGTGGGCGACCGCGTGATTATTCCTGAATAGTTCTAAATATTGGCTTAGGGTTTGTAAAACCTTAAGTCATGAACAAAGCCGTTATATTTAAAGCCTTACAAAGATCGCTAGGGTTCCGCAATCCGGAATCTATTCTTCAAATAACTTCTGACTTAACAGCCAAGCTATCACCGCAGGAATTGCTGCTGGCTGAACGCTATCTGTTATCGCTTCGTGATAAAGGGATTAAGTACACCTATCCAGGGCATGAAGCGTACCCGCTAAGTTTTTATAAAATGTTAGAGCCGCCGCTTTTCTTGGAATACTTAGGAGAACCCGTATGGCTGCATCATGACGTGTTAGCGGTTGTCGGGTCGCGAAAGATGCATTCGTTCACGCAAAGGTGGTTACAGCAGGAACTACCCGCGTTTTTAGAAGCTAAGCCTAATGTGGCTATTGCTAGTGGCGGCGCAATGGGCGTCGATCAGTGTGCGCACTGGGCGGCGGTAAAATCATCACGGCCTACGATTGTGGTGCTTCCGTGTGGCATTGATAATTTGTTTCCGCAGAATTTAAACAAACTAAAAAAATATATTTTAGATAGTGGTGGTTGTTTTCTCTCTGAATTTGAGAGCGAGCAGCAAGTGCGAAAACATTTTTTCTTTTTTCGTAATCGTTTAATTACCAATTTATCTTCAGTCACAATGATAGCTCAGGCTGAAAGAAAGAGCGGAAGTTTTCTGACGGTTCATCATGCTCTTCAAAATGGGCGTATGATGGTGACTTTACCGGCGCATCCAGAGATGTCTGACTTCTCGGGAAACCTTCATTTGATGCGCGAAGGGTGTTTTTATGTGCTTACAAACAAGGATTTGCTTAACTTTTGGGAGGCTGAATCTTGGTCTGGTCGAGGTTTAACACTAGATATGGGCCGTATTTAGTGAAAATGCTTGACCATAAACACTAGGTCTAGTGACCCCTGTGACTAAGGTCAATTTTTATAAGAAAAGTGAAATAATCTAAAAAAACCTATTGAGAAAAAAAGAAAGATACATCTAGAATAAGAGTAAGGGAGGGGCGATGTGGTCACGGATGACCCTGGTAGTAAGGATGCTACTGCATCGTCTCGTTTTTTCTTCTGAATAAACTCAGACATCAAAAAGTTCTAAAATAAATCAAAAAAAATAGAAATAAAAGAATGAGAAGCTGAACAGCAGTTTTTTATTATTCAATTCACTAAGATAATTTCTTTTGAATTTGTCTTACAGAAAGGCCCGCGAAGATTATGTTCGCAATCCATGGCCCAACATAAGCTGGAAGTTTTCCGCTGCGTGATAGGCCTTCAAACGCGATGTACAGCACGAAGTAACCGACGATGAAGCCAACCGATACTACGAAGCCAGAGCTCTTTCCTGAGCGGCGTTCGTTCACTACACCATAACCAACACCCACTAACCCGAAAATCAAGCAGGCAGCGGCTAAGGCGAAGCGTTTATGAAATTCAACCGCAAATCCGATCTTATCATTGGGTTTGATTTCCGGATCGTTAATACGATTTTTTAATTCGGTGTAGTTAAGTGATGGCGCTGACTTCTTACGTTCTTCAAATTTAACCGGGTCATTTAATAAAACGTCGTAAGATTCAAAATTAACCACGGTGTGGGCTTGGCCACGGCGGTGAATCTGGCCATTAAACAAACGAAGTAAGACGCTATGTCCTGGATTATCTAGATCAGGAATGATGTGGCCTTGTGGGGCGATGATCGTTAAAGGCGAAGTCGGGTTTTTATCGTCGTAGATGAATAGATCCTGAAGTAAACCTTCTTCAGAGTTTACTTTGTTGGCGTAGATCACCATATCAAAGAAACCTTCAGAGAAAGTTCCTTCTTTAATACTGGCCGCGGCTTTCGTGTTTCCAAGGTGAGTGATTAGTAATTCAAACTGACGATTTCCCCAAGGGGCCACGTAGAAAGCTGTTTGCGCTGAGATTAGCGCTACAACTAGCGCTAATGCTACAGCAGGGGTCAACATCGTAGATCCGTGATAACCAGCGCCTTTTAAGGCGATGATTTCTGAATCCATTGATAAACGATTGTAAGTCATTAACACGGCGAATAGTAACGACATGGGTAGAATCATCGGTAGGAATGAAATACTCATATAACCCATGATGTCTAAAATAAAAGAAAACTTAATCCCGTGAACCAACACGAATTCGGTTAGACGAAGGGCTTGAAACATTAACAGGATAGAAATAAACACCAATACACCTAGAATAAAGGTCGGCACCATTTCAGAGAGTAAATAAAAAAAGACTCGGCGTGATTTCCACATCTAAAGACTACTATAAATAATTTCTTTGCTATCGTCATCGCTTGGATTTTAGAATAGACCTATGGATAGAGTGCTTATTGTCAGTGAAGAAGTGATTTTTGCCTCGCATGTTGAAAAAACCCTCATCGAAGTTGGTTTTGACGTGGCTATTCAGTCGAGTGAAGCTGGGTTACAGCAAGCTATCGCAAATTTTACGCCTCATGTTTTAGTGGTTAAAGGGGATTCGGCAAAGCTTTCTTCTTTGCGCGTGGGTCAAATCTTAAAAGAGACCATTAAATATCAGGGTAAGGTGATCTTAATTTTAAATAAAAATCAGAACATTGATCCGAATGATATTAACCGTGTGAAGATGGATTATCTTCTGTTTGAACCGGTGGGCGCAGTTAAAGTAGTTTCTCATGTTTTGAATCTAATGACAGAAAATCGTGAAAGTATCAAAAACCGTTTACAGAAGCTGGCGGATCACGATCAGAACTTTCGTAAGCAAGAAGAGAACTTCATTGTTTCAGGTAAAAGCGTGGACCAAGAAATGGTGCATGTGACCGGAAAGCTTAAAAAAGACGAATTGACCCATGTTAAAAGCAAAGAGGCAATCGGCCCCGAAGAGATGCAACATATTAAAGCTGATATTGAAAAAGAGCTGGCTGATAATGAGGCGTTACATCGCTCAAAAATAGAGGCTTACGATAGCTTGATTGGCAATATCGATATCGACTTGAAAAAAGGCCATAAAAAAAGGCAGACTAACGATAAGCAAAAGGCATTACGCAAGGAGCTTCTTGTTGATCCTGGCCAAGAAAAGTTGGACAGTCTTGATAATGATCGCCGCGCGTTTGCGACTGCGTTAATGAAAAAGAAATAGGTGCCCATTTTGGGGTGCCAGAAGAGGTAGCCCATGGGAACAAAAACATCTCCAGTAACAGATTCAACATTTCAAACAGAAGTTTTAAATTCTTCAACTCCAGTTCTAGTAGATTTCTGGGCTGAATGGTGTGCCCCTTGCCGCGCTTTAGGTCCAAAACTTGAAGAAGTAGCTGGCGAATTAGAAGGTAAAGTTAAAATCGTAAAAATGAACGTTGATGAAAACCCTGCAACTCCAGGCCAATTCGGTATCCGCGGCATTCCAGCAATGCTTTTATTCAAAGATGGAAAACAAGTTGGTGAGTTAGTCGGTAATCACCCGAAAGAAAGAATTACTGAGTTCTTAACAACTCATTCTTAATTTTTAATTCACATACCTAGAAGGAAAAAGTCATGAGCCAAACAGCTAAAGTTACAATGGTTAAAAAAAATCCGTGCCCTTACTGTGAGCGCGCCATGACTTTTTTCGAAAATCGCGGGATCAAAGTAGACATCATCGACTTAACTGGAAAACCAGAAGAGTTAATGGACTGGAAAACTAGAACCGGCTGGATGACTGTTCCTATTATTCTTATCAACGATAAACTTATCGGCGGCTACACAGACTTAAAAGCGTTAGACGAAGAAGGTAAGTTAGATCCTCTTCTTGCGACTTAGTCGCAAAACCGGATTAACCTGCAAGAACTCATCGTTTTTTAGCCCCATTTTCGCCAAATTTCTTTCAAATTTTGATCGGGCGCTAGTTGCTGAAACTAGTCGGACAAACTTTTTTCTTTCTGTAAAATTCAAGTGAGTCAATTTTTTTGAAATTAATTCGGCTTTTCTGCGCGAGAAACCACGTTCATTTCGCAAAACATATCCTAAATGAGAAAAATCAACTTCAAGATCAAGAGCAAACTGCCTTAACGAGTAGTGAATGTCTTTTGTTTTTCGGGTTAAAAATTCTCTATGCAAAATTTTGATATATTCAGATCGGTTCATAAAAGTATCTTCTGCAAAAAAGACTTTCTCACTGGTTTGGATCTATCTTTTTTATGCGATCGGATGCCGGATTTGAAGACCGAGACTGGGCTATTTTTTTTGACGCGCTAAAAACGCTCGGGGTTTCAGTCCACATTGTGGACCTAAACCCCGAGTGATGAAGATGTGTCATAAGTTAGTCTGAAAATCGAATTACCCTTTGAATGAAAAAATAGCGCATATCTATTCTTAAAAAATCAAATAAGCAATTTTTCTAAGTGAGATTTGAATTCCACTGGCTTTTTGTGGATTTTGACTTGGTCGAAGATTTCGCGGGCGCGGGGCGAGGCTAGGCGTAGTTGGCTTAACCATTGTTTGGTTCTGGCGGTGGCGAAGTGATCGTTGACGTAGACTGTGCAGGCCTCGAAAAAGGGAACGATAAGTTTAAGCGATTCTTCTGATGAAGGCGACAGAAGAGTTTCTCCTGTTGTTGTCATTTTTTCTAAGTGGGCTTTGATTTCTTTGAAGACGTACGGATTTCTTAAAGCTCCGCGGCCGATCATAAAATCTTCGCATAGAGTTTCTGTACGGCATTTTTCAAAGTCGTTTACATTCCAAATTTCGCCGTTAGCGATGATTTTTACTTTTGTGCGCTCTTTGATTTTTGGAATCCATTCCCAGTAAGCGGGTGGTTTGTAGCCATCAGTTTTTGTGCGACAGTGAACTGTGACCCAAGTAGCTCCGGCATCTTCGCAAGCTTTTACATTATCTAAACAGTGTGAGGGATCATCAAAACCTAAACGCACTTTGGCCGTCACTGGTGTTGTGTTTGGAACAGCGTCGCGCACTGTTTTTACGATGTTGTAAATGCGGTCGGTGCTTTTAAGAAGGCTTGCTCCGCCGTCGTGACGGTTAACTGTTTTTGCAGGGCAACCGAAGTTTAAATCTACTCCGGCAGCTCCCATTTCATGAGCGCGTAGAGCGTTTTCAGCGAGCGGCACGGCTTGGCCACCCAGAAGTTGCACGAATACGGTTGTGCCTGATCTTGTTTTTGATCCGGTTTTCAATTCAGGACAATTTTTCTCAAAAACTTTGTAGGGATGAAGTTTGTCGGTCACGCGTAAAAATTCAGTTACGCATTGGTCAATGCCACCAAGACTAGTTAGCAGGTCGCGCATCGCCCAATCGGTGACGCCTTCCATAGGAGCTAAGAATAGCTTTGCATTTTGCTTTGCTTGGCTTTTTGACATGCCAAAGCAATAGCTACTTTTCGCCCAGTTTGCAAATATGTTTGAATTCAGCTTCAGTTACGGGGCTAACTGAAAGTCGTCCTTGTTTAAGTAAAGCCATGTTTTTTAGCTTAGGATCATGTTTAATTTGATCTAATGAAACTAATTGGTCGAATTTGGATTTGTACTTAATTTCAGTACAAAACCAGATCGGTTTTTCTTTAGTAGCTTTTTCAGCATAGTACTCAGATTTTTTATCAAATTGCAGCTGATCGGGAGCGGCTAATTTACTCACTTCAGCGATACCAATTACGCCCGATGGCTCAGCGTTTGAGTGGTAAAATAAAACAATGTCACCTAATTCCATGGCCTGCATATTGTTGCGGGCTGTGTAGTTGCGAACACCAGTCCACCAAGTGGTTTTATCTTTTTTTAAAGTGTCGATCGAAAAAACATCTGGTTCAGATTTCATTAGCCAATATTTCATAATTAAAACATTAACACAGCTAATTGTTCGTTTGCATCTGTGACATCTTGGGCTAAGATTTTGGCCTATGAAAAATATGTCTCATACTCTGATTACCGGCGCTTCTTCAGGCATAGGTGAACAGTTAAGTTACTTACTGGCTAAAGAAAAAAAATCCTTAGTTCTTGTGGCTCGAAGACTAGAGCGCCTTAAAAAAGTTCAGAAACAATGTTTAAAATTAGGTTCTCCGGATGTGCAGATTATGTCTTGCGATATCGCAGATAAAAAATCTGTTTTACTGGCGGCTAAAAAAATCAAAGCGATGAAAAAAGTTTCAGTGGGCTCGTTAGTGAATAACGCTGGCTTAGCGGCGGGAACGGAATTAGTTCAAGATGCGAAAACCAAAGACTGGGATGTGATGATTGATACCAACGTGAAAGGTCTTTTGTGGCTTACGCGTGAGTTTTTTGAATCCGTGATTGAGCATCAAGGGCATATTGTAAATCTTGGATCAGTGGCGGGACGTCTGGTTTATGAAGGTGGCGCTGTCTATTGTGCGACCAAGTTTGCGGTACGTGCTTTATCTGAAGGCTTTCGTATGGACCTTAAAGGCACAGGTGTTCGTGTAACGAACATCGAACCCGGTATGGTGAACACGGAATTTAGTTTTGTTCGCTTAGGAAATCAGCAGAAAGCCGACGCCGTCTATGCCGAGATGATGCCACTAAGCCCCATTGATATTGCGACCAATATTTTATGGTGTTTGCAGCAACCGCCGCATGTTAATATTCAAGAGCTTGTCATTTATCCAACGGATCAGGCCTCAGTAGGCCAAGTTTCTCGCGGTGAAAAAAGTATTAAAAATTTAAAAACTAAATCTAAAGGAAAATAAGTCGTGTCGAAGACACGCAGAGGTAACAGATGAGTAATGAATTTCGTATCGAAAAAGACACGATGGGTGATGTTAAAGTTCCAGCGCATGCACTTTGGGGCGCGCAAACTCAACGTTCAACTGAAAATTTCAAAATCGGTGGCGATCGTTTTCCACGCGAGATGATCAAAGCTTTAGGCGTTTTAAAAAAAGCGGCGGCGATGACAAATGCAGAACTAGGTTTGTTAGATTCTAAAAAAGCTGAGTTCATCATTAAAGCGGCTGACGAAGTTATTT
Source organism: Pseudobdellovibrio sp. HCB154 (assembly GCF_046267985.1). Classification (GTDB taxonomy): domain Bacteria; phylum Bdellovibrionota; class Bdellovibrionia; order Bdellovibrionales; family Bdellovibrionaceae; genus Pseudobdellovibrio. The sequence goes on from NZ_CP176530.1 coordinate 1,338,261, forward strand.
CTGGAAAATTAGATGAGCACTTTCCTTTAGTAGTTTGGCAAACGGGTTCAGGCACGCAGACGAACATGAACGCCAATGAAGTTATCGCCAACCGTGCGATGACGATGCAAAGTTTAACTTTACCAAATAAAGCCGTTCACCCGAACGATGATGTGAATAAAGGTCAATCTTCAAACGACACTTTTCCAACAGCAATGCACATTGCGGTTGCGGATCAATTACATTCTCGTCTTATTCCGATGTTAGCTCACTTACACAAAGCTTTAGAGCAAAAAACCGCTGAGTTCCGTGACATCGTAAAAATCGGTCGTACTCATTTAATGGATGCGACTCCGTTAACTCTTGGCCAAGAATTTTCTGGTTACACAACACAAGTAAAAAACGGTATTCAACGTATTAAAAATACTTTACCGCATGTGCACGAGTTAGCTCTTGGTGGTACAGCCGTAGGTACGGGCTTAAATACTCACGTTGATTTCCCGAAAAAAGCAGCTGCTGCAATTGCTGCTGAAACTCATATTCCGTTTGTCAGCGCACCTAATAAATTTGAAGCTTTAGCATCTCACGATGCTTTAGTTGAACTTCACGGCGCTTTAAAAACTGTTGCTGTTTCATTAATGAAAATTGCCAACGACATTCGTATGTTAGGTTCTGGTCCTCGTTGTGGTTTTGGTGAATTAAATTTACCAGAAAACGAACCAGGTTCTTCAATCATGCCGGGTAAAGTAAATCCAACTCAGTCTGAAGCGATGACGATGGTGTGCGCGCAAGTTTTAGGTAACGATGTGGCTGTTAACGTTGGTGGAGCGACTGGGCATTTTGAATTAAACGTATTTAAACCAGTTATTGTATTTAACTGCTTAAACTCAATCCGCTTGATTGCTGATGCGTGTGAATCATTTGCTGACAACTGTGTTGTAGGCATTACTGCAAACACAACTCAGATTAAAAAACACTTAGATAACTCTTTAATGTTAGTTACAGCACTTAATCCACATATTGGTTATGACAATGCAGCTAAGATTGCTAAGACAGCTCATAAAAACGGAACAACTTTAAAAGAAGAAGCTGTAAAGCTTGGCCTTTTAACTGCCGAAAAATTTGATGAGGTTGTTAGACCTGAAACAATGATTTCTCCTTTAGGTAAGTAAGTTGACGCAATTGAATCCGTTATTAAAAAAAGCGACATGGATGGAGTCGGGCGATATTCGCCCGTACGTATTTGTTCGCCCAGAAAATCAAATTGCTCAGCCGGGAACTCGTCATCATCTTGATTGGTTTATTCATGAACCAATTTATAAAAATCCGTTAAACCTTAATGAACTTCCTTTTGCCGATGCGATTTATCAAATCGAGTGGAAGTCTTTTGGTAAACAGGATTTAGCAATTCCACGTTGGGTATTTTACGATTGCGCAGCAATGCCGGGCTTTATTGCAGGCTTTGCAGGACGCACTTCAAAGTTACCTAAAAAAATCGTACAGGAACTAGGAATTCCAGAAACTGAAGAATGGTGTCCGCTATCTTTATTCATCATTATTCCAACGATGCATAAAGGGGAGTGGGTGGCTTACGATCTTTGTTCGGTAAATTCATTCTTACCAAAAGAAGAGCAATTCTACGGTTTAGGATTTTTATCGAAGGCGTTTGCACTTTGGTATGCTAATGTTGAACAGTGTTCGGGAATGACTCAATGGGGTTCACCTTCATTAAGATTACATTCTCACTACGGCCACTTAGAAATGATTGGATCGTATGCGCCACTTCACACGCACGCAAAAACGATGACTTATCGTTGTGAAGTAAATACTGACTGCTGGGAAAAATTCTTTACTAAAGAAGAAGACTTAGCGTTTGTGGAAAAGTTTGGTCCGTCAGGACGTACGATTGATCCAAAAAGCGAACAATCGATGATTGAAATGCAAAATTTAATTCAAGCGAATTCGGGACCTTATTATTTAAGTGCCTCAGAGATTGCGACCAAAGATTTAACTGCGCCTTTAACCGTGTACCATCTAAAAAAAGAGAGATAAAAATATATGAGTAATCTTACATTACCAGCCGTCGCAAAATCGTTATACTACATGTGCAAAAAATGCGAAGGCGAACGTTACCACCGTGTTTTAGCGCATAAGTCTTCAACGAGTGCAAAAATTGAATGCGAAATTTGTAAGTCTGTAAAAACTTACACTTTACCTAAAACGGGTTCTGATGCTCCAAGTGCGCGCCGTTTATCGGGTGCTGCAGGGGCTGCGGCTGCAAAAAAAGCAGCTTCATCAGCTCGTTCACACACAGGCAATTACGAAATTTACAATTCAAATGCTTTAGGTTTAGAGGCTACGCCGTACTCAATCAAAGGTAATTTTAAAGAATCACAAAAGTTAAACCACGTAAAATTTGGTATTGGTTTTGTGATCAAAGCTTACAACGATAAAGTTGATGTGATCTTCTCTGATGAAGTTCGCACGTTAATGCACAATCGTACGTAGTTAATAAAACAGTAGTTAATCCCGTGAGTAAATGGACCGAAGGACTTAATCCAGAGCAGGGTGATGCCGTAAATCATAATTACGGCCCGCTACTTATTTTAGCCGGAGCCGGCTCAGGTAAAACTACGGTTTTAGTTTCTCGTACGGGGCGATTAATCGAAGACAAAATCGCTAAGGCTGATCAAATCTGTGTATTAACTTTTACGAATAAAGCGGCGCGTGAATTAAAACACCGCGTGTCTGTCAAGGTGGGTCCAAAAGCCAAAGGTTTATGGGCCGGAACATTTCACTCGTTTGGTCTTCAGTTACTTCGTAAAAATCATAAACTGTGTGGCTTACCTGCGCAGTTTGGTATTTTAGATCAATCGGATTCGCAAGCGATCTTAAAAGATCTAGCGAAGAACCTTCGTAATACGACAAAAGATAAATTTGATTTCTCTAAAGTGTTAGAGTGCGTAAACCTATTACGTGCGAAAAAATCTTTACCGGTCGATCAGTTAGTTGAATATCATGAAATGGCTGAAGCGTTAGCTCCCGGTTATGAAAAAGAATTATTACGCCTAGGTGTTGTCGACTTTGAAGGATTACTTCTTGAGCCTTTACGCTTATTTAAAGAACACCCTGAAGTTTTAGTGCAAACACAAGAACGCTTTAAGCAGATCATGGTGGATGAGTTTCAAGATACGAATATCGAACAAATGAAATTGATTCGCCAGATTTCTGATTCACACCAGAACCTTGCGGTTGTGGGTGATGATGATCAGTCAATTTACGGTTGGCGTGGGGCAGAGATTAAAAATATTCTCGATTTTCCGAAAGACTGGAAAAATTGCCAAGTTATTAAATTAGAACGTAATTACCGTTCAAGCTCTTCGATTTTAGATTTAGGTAATGCCGTCATCGCTAAAAATGAAAAACGTCACGGTAAGATTTTACGCTCTGAAAAGAAGAAAAAATTAGAACACCAAAAACCTGAAGTTTTCATTTTAGAGAATGAAGATGAAGAGTCAGACTTTGTTTGCCGTGAGATTCAAACAATCAAGGCCGCTGGTGGTAAAAATAAAGATATCGCAATTTTATACCGCTCAAATACGCAAGGCGCTTTTATCGAAACAGCGCTTCGTAAAAGTCAAATTCCGTACTCGATTACCGGTGGTACATCGATCTTTGACCGTAAAGAAGCCAAAGACTGGTTAGCGTTTTTAAAACAATCATTAAATGATGATGAAGTTTCTTTTCGTCGTATCGTAAACCTTCCGCCACGCGGACTGGGTGATAACACTCTAGATAAACTCATCACTTACGCTGAAGAAGTGGGTCTTAACTTACCGCAGGCTTCTAAAAAGTGGGATAAAGCGGGCTTGCCTGAAGACAAAGGGCAGATTTTAGATACGTTTAATGATTGGATTTGGACATTTCCGACGCGTTTATTAGATGACACGACAATTGGAGCCACGATTTCGCAGCGTTTTGAATTTTTAGTGCGTGAAATCGGTTATCGCGATTATTTATTAAAAAATTCTGAAGGCATGGCCTTTGAGAAAAAGTGGCAGGTGATTGAAATCGTCGGCCGCATCTTAGAAAGTTATGTCGGTCGCCGTGATCCATCAATCGGAACTCTTAAAGACTTCGTGGATAGCATGCAACTGCGTGATGACGTTGGTAATGAAGAAGAAAAAGATGTCGTACAGCTTATGACTTTTCACGCTTCAAAAGGTTTGGAATTTCCGCATGTGCTGTTAGTGGGGGTTGAAGAAGATTTGCTTCCGCACAAACGTCTAGGGTCTGATATCGATGAAGAGCGCAGACTTTTTTACGTGGGTATTACGCGCGCGCAAGAAAGACTGACTTTAAGTTATTGTCGTCAAAGAAAGAAGCAAGGTGTGGTTCGTCCAGTATCTCCGTCACGGTTTTTACTTGAGATTGATCAAAGTCTTGTTTTATGTCACGAATTGGGAAACCGTCCCGTTACAGCGCTCGAGCGTGAAGATCTTGTTAAAAACTTTTTAGCTAAATTTGACATTGAAAGAAAAAAATAAAGATCGTCTCAAATTGATTCGTAAAAACTGAACTTAAATCACGTAAATCCTCAATTTTTTGTCGAAAATACCGACAAGTTGTCTGTGAAGGACGTACGCGGGTTGCAGATTAATCATCTGATTTTTTTAAGTATCGTTTTCGTGTTTGCATTTCTGCAAACAGGTGCTGCGTTTGCGGGGCCTAACCGCACAACTTATCAAGCAAAAATCGTAAAACCAGATGGCTATCCTCTTGAAGCTTCAACAGTAAATTTTAAATTTACAATTTTAGATCCTGCAGGAAGCTGTATCTTATATTCTGAAACTTATTCGTCAGTGAATATGACGGGTACAGGTGGATTAATTTCGTTTGCACTTGGTTCTGGTGTTAAAACTTATCCAGCTTCAGCAACAACAACTTTCGAACAAGTTTTTTCAAACATCACTCCAAGCTTAACTTGTGATACGGGTGGTCCTGCAAACTATTCTCCGGCTGCCAGTGATGCTCGTAAAATCGTAATGCAATTTCATGACGGCAACGGTTGGCAGACTCTGCCTGCTATGTCGATTAATGCTGTTCCGTATGCGATGTACGCAAATAGCGCACAAAATTTAAATGGCAAAACAGAAGCTGACTTTGTTCAAGTAGCATCACTTGCAACATGTGGTTCTGGTGAAGCGCTACATTACAATGGCGTGGGTTTTTCTTGTGTAACTCTTCCAGTTCCGGAAAGTGTTTCTGGAGCAGCGGTTGTTTCAGCTCTTGGTTATACACCGGCTAACAGCGCAACTGTGAATGCACTTTCATCGTCGTTAATTTCAACTGAGGCCAATGTATCATCAGTGTCATCGACGGTCGCGTCTGTGTCTTCGACAGTGTTTTCAGTTTCATCAACGGTATCATCACTTTCAACTTCAGTTTCAAATTTAACATCAACAGTTTCTGGAATTTCAAATACGGTTTCAGGATTATCAGCTTCAATGGCGGCGATGGTTTCATCACAATGGACTACGAGCGGCACTTCGATTTCTTATTCTTTAGGTAATGTGAGTGTATCGGGTGCTATCCGTATTGGTATGGATGCAACATCTTGCGCAGCAAGTTTAGCAGGTACATTACGTTATAATTCTGGCACTGTTGAATACTGTAACGGAACATCATGGTTACCATTTGGTGTGGCCGGTGCTGGTATTACAAACATCAACGGTTCAACTTCAGGTTCACAAACATTTGCCACGGGAATTATTGGAACTGTATTTAATATTTCATCAGCAAATGGTGTGCACACGTTTAATATTCCGTTAGCGGCATCAAGTTCGGTCACAGCTGGTTTATTATCTAATTCTGATTATTTAACTTTTACGAATAAATTAAATGCGACTTCAGCGGCAGTGATTTCAGCTTTAGGTTATACGCCGTTAGATAGTTCTGTTTCTGGAACTTACGCTGTTAAAACAAATAACTTATCTGACTTAGCTTCTGCGACTGTAGCTCGTACTAATTTAGGTTTAGGTTCATTAGCTACATTAAATTATTTAGATTTAAGTTCAGCGTTAGCTTCAGGAACATTATCAGTGGCAAGACTTCCAGCTTTTTCAGGTGATGCTTCATCATCAGCTGGATCATCAGTTTTAACATTAGCTTCAGTAGGAGCTGGTGTTACGAGTGGTACACAATATACAAAAGTCACAGTTGATGGCAAAGGCCGTGTTGTGAGTGGTGCGCAGTTATCATCATCAGATGTCGTAACGGCGTTAGGTTTTACACCAGCAAATAATGCGGCATCTGGAACTTACCTTGTAAAAGCCAATAACTTATCTGATTTAACATCGAGTGCAACAGCACGCACGAATTTAGGTTTAGGCACATTTGCAACAGCCAACACAGTTGATTTAGGAAGTGCAAGTGCAACAGGTATTATTGCTGACGCCAGATTGGCAAATCAAACTGGAGTAACAAGTGGTACGCAATATACGAAAGTTACCGTAGATGGTAAAGGCCGTGTTGTGAGTGGGGCGCAGTTAAGTGCATCTGATGTAACGACAGCTTTAGGTTTTACACCATCTGATAGTGCAGCATCTGGAACATACGCTCAAAGAGCCAATAATTTATCTGACTTAGCTTCAGCGACCGTGGCGCGCACTAATTTAGGTTTAGGTTCTTTAGCTACACTTAACTTTTTAGATTTAGGAACTTCATTTGCTTCGGGCACTTTAGCAGCGGCAAGATTACCAGCGTTTTCTGGTGATGCGACATCTCCTTTAGGTTCTTCAGTATTAACATTAGCATCAGTAGGTGCTGGTGTAACAAGTGGTACGCAATACACGAAAGTTACAGTTGATGGCAAAGGCCGTGTTGTAAGTGGAGCACAGTTATCATCTTCTGATGTGACAACAGCCTTAGGTTTTTCTCCGGCTCAGGCAAGCTCTGCAACACAATGGACAACATCAGGTTCAACGATTTTCTACAACACAGGTAATGTGGGTATTGGTACAAATAGCCCAACAGATCGTTTAACAGTAGTTCACTCGTCACACGCAAAAGTTAGAATCACTGGTGATAGTGATTTAGATGATGCCAGCCTTTATTTATTTGAATCATCGCCAACAAATGCTGAATCTGGTTTTGGACTGACATTTGAGGGTGACAATATCGTTGGCGGTAATAGTTTAAATTTTAATAGTTATGTGGCCGGTGTTTCGGCGACACGCATGACGATTTTACGTGATAATGGTTATATCGGTATCGGTACATCCGCTCCGGTAACTCGTTTAGATGTATCGGGTGGTTTAAAAATTGGTACTGAAGCGGTAGCGTGTAGTTCGGGTTATGCCGGAACTTTACGTTATAACGGTGGTAATGTTGAATACTGTAATGGCTCTACATGGACAGCGTTTGGCGCGGCCACAGTGGGTGTGAATACATTTAATGGCTCAGCTTCACAAACACAAAGTTTCGCCAATGGCGTAACAGGAAACTCTCCGGCATTCAGTACTTTAAACGGTGTGCACACATTAAATATTCCATTAGCATCGGCTACAGGATCAGTGACTGCGGGTTTAATTTCAAATGCTGATTATGTGAATTTCAGTAATAAAATTACTTCAAGTGCAGCTTCGATTGCGCAAGTGTTAGGTTATACCCCAGCATCAGCAACAGCTCTTGGAAACTATTTAGTTAGAGCAAATAACTTATCTGATTTAACTTCGAGTGCAACAGCACGCACGAATTTAGGTTTAGGCACTTTTGCTACAGCAAATACAATTGATTTAGGAAGTGCAAGTGCCACTGGTACTTTAGCAGCCGCAAGATTACCGGCAATGGCTGGAGATGTCAGTTCAACAGCGGGCAGTAACTCGTTAACAGTTGTTGGTCTTCAAGGTCGTTCAGTATTATCAACAGCGCCAACGACAAACCAGGTTCTGGCTTACAACGGTTCAGCGTGGGCTCCTGCAACTAATGTTTCATCACAATGGACGACATCAGGAACAACAATTTACTACAATACAGGTAATGTTGGTATTGGTACGGCAAATCCACTTTCAAAACTTCATTTGTATAATAACTCGGGGGCCTCTGAATTTTTACGTACTCAGTCAGCTGGCGGTTATACTTATACTATGAAAACCACGAATGGTGGTGATTTTGTTTTTACAGATGAAAGTAACAGTAAAGATTTAATTTATACAACGCCGTTTTCAGCCGGTGGACGTAGTTTCAACTTCTTAAATTCAAATATCGGTATCGGTACTTCTTCGCCGACTTACACTTTAAGTTTTGCAGCGGGTACGAAAACCATTGGTATGGAACGCGCATCTGCTGGTGCTGGCGGATCACTTTATATGCGTGCTGGTGGTGCGGTATCTGGTGGAACTGATATTAGTGGCGGCAGTTTAGTTTTATTAGGTGGTACAGCAACTGGTTTAGGTGCTTCAAAAATCTTATTTCAAACAGCTTCGGGTACGGCCACAGGAACTGCAGATGTGGCTCCTGCGACTCGTATGACAATTAATGGTGATGGTAATATCGGTATGAATGTAACATCACCAGTAGAAAATCTAGACATCGCTGGTAAGTTATCAGTGCGCGGCGATTATATTATTTTCTCACATGATGGTGCGACAAATACGAATAGTGATTACATCAAATTCGATGATACTAATGGGCAATTTGTAGCAGGTTCAGTAGGTATGTTATCACTTCATGCTGAACAAAATCGCGATACACCTGTTTGGTATAACGCGAATTTAGGTCTTGCAGCCGGTCCAAGTTTTTTCAACGGTACCGTGGGTATCGGGGTGAGTGCGCCGACTAAAACTCTTGAAGTGAATGGTTCGATTGCGGCTGCAGGTATGGCGGCTGAGTATCTGACGCTTTCAATAGATGGCACTGCAAATAATACTTACGCTATCGGCTCATTAACAAATAACGGACGTGCAACACATGTTAAGTTCAACATGTCTGTGCATACTACAAGTACGATTGATGCTTTAACATTTCAGGTCAGTTTACCTTCATACTCGAACGGTACTTTCTACACGGGTTGGCAAGAGCTTCCAGTGGCGTTCGGAAGCACGGGCTGGAATGGTATGAAAAATTATGTGATTGATGTTTTAAGATCAGGAAATACTTCAGGTTCGACAATGTATTTCCGTGTAAGAAATAAAGGCGGCGCTGGCTCTTCGAATACTATGAATATTCGCATGGAATATAATAGTGACGCAACCTTCACCCGTATTACACACGCAAATACTGTAGCGACGGCTTTTAACGCAGGAACCGCAGCGGCCGGCGGTGCGGTAGATGGTATGTATGGTGCTTTGGAGTATTCTTTCCCAGTAGCAGTTGGCCAGGCTTGGAGACCTGCGGATAACTCGGGTTTATTTATCAAAAACAGTGGCTATGTCGGTATTGGTACAAGTGCGCCAAGTGTTGAGTTAGAAGTAAGTGGTACAGTTAAAGCCGCAGCTTACTTATATACTTCAGATCGTCGTTTGAAAAAAGACATCGTGACATTACCAGATGCTTTAACAAAAGCCTTACAGCTTCGCGGTGTGAATTTCGTATGGCGTAATAATGAAGAAAAAACTGTGGGTTTTATCGCCCAAGAAGTTGAAGCTGTTTATCCAGAGCTTGTAAAAACAGATAAACAATCTGGCTTTAAAGCCGTACAATACGGAAACATCGTTGCCATTTTAGTTGAAGCGTTAAAACAAGAAAACAAAGAACGTGTTGAAGCGCAAAACCGTTGTGAAACGCAAGTTTCGCAAGTGCAACGTGCGGTGGCTTCAGTTGATGAGAAATCATCAACACGTATGAACCAATTAGAAAAAGAAAACAAAGAGCTTAAAGAGCGTCTTGATCGATTAGAAAAGTTATTACTTAAAAAATAAAATGAAAAAGCTTCTGGCATTACTCATCTTTATACCGATTTTAGCAGGGATAAATAACCTGACGGATGGATATCGCATTCCTAAAAACGGTGGATCAACGCGTATTTATGCTAAAGATGGTTCAGCGCAAGGCGCTTGTTACACCGTTCAAAATAACAATACGACAAATGATTTATTTGTTCCGACAAAGTCAACGACAGAGTGGGCGGCATTTATTGCAGCACCTACACCAAGTTATGTCGTTAAAACTTTATGTCAGCCAAAGTCGTGTTTAGAAATTATGAATTTATTCGGAAGCCCAGCGAATGGTTTATACACGATCGATTCTGATGGAGCTGGTGCCGGTGCATCTTATCAAACTTACTGTGATATGACGACAGACGGTGGTGGGTGGACCAGAATTTTTCGTCACAATGTGGCCGGCGGTTTTTTCGCAACCACTGCAGAAGCTGCGAGTAAAAATACCAACGATGGGGCTAATAATCTTTATTCAGTCTTAAATAGAATTCCAGATTTTATTACAAACGGTAAATATAAGTTTCGCATGACGTGGCCGGGTTACACTCAAAAAAATATTTGGCTACAAACGACAAATCCATTGGCAGATGTCGATGTGGCTGGTGTTGTACCGATCAAAGCTTTAGCGTACAACGAGAGTAAGGTGAATAACTGGGGCGGATTAGAATTAGGTAATGGTACTCACGCCGCAGGAAATGTGGATTCTTCTTTAATTGATGGATCTATCGAACATGGAAACTGGTGGTTCGCGATCGGGAGTGATGCACCTTACGGAGTCCAAAACGGAATTCCCGCTGATACGAGTATTTTATCGGGTGGCGTATCAGAAACTGTTTTATGGATTAAAGATGAAGACACTTACACCTCATACAATTCATGCAAAGCGATCTTAGATGCAGGTGCTTCGATTGGTTCTGGAATTTATACGATTGATCCAGGAAGTTTAGGATCTCCGATTCCGGTTTATTGTGACATGACTTCTGATGGTGGTGGTTGGACAAGACTTTTTTATCACACAGTTTCAGGAGCGGTATTCGCAAATAATGCTGAAGCTTTAAATAGTAATCAAAATCAACCGATGAACACGATAAAGTATTCAATTTTAAATCGTCTCTCTGGCTTTTTGCGCTCGGGTAAATATGAATTAAAAATAGATTGGCCCGGAAGTCCTATGCCAAATGCGCGAAACTGGTGGACACAAACCAGCGATTTTAGGTCACAACCTGCGGCTGGTTATGTAGGTATTGCGATTGATTCAACAAGTAATTTTTGGGGTGGTTTGGAGTATGGATCTCCAGGAACAACTTTAGCTGATGGTTCAGTGGGAAGTGGTAACTGGTTCTATGCGATTGGTGCAAATATCGTGTGGGGAACAGCACCGAATGAAGGTATTCCCGCATCAGATCAACTGATGGGTTCAAGTTACGGGGTACCAAAGGTCGAGCTCTGGATTAAGTAGTTTTTGTTACTTTCAAAGTGTTTCATCCTGAAACAAAAAGCTAAACTCACGCAAGTCTAAAATTTAATAAAATCGTCAAATATTCCGACAAGTTAAGAGTGAAGATTGGACGTTTGCTGCAGCATTTTGCCTTAATATTTTTTGTGTTCATGATGTTGAACACTCTGGCTGCGTTTGCCGGACCGGGTCGTACCACATATCAAGCTAAAATTATTAAACCAGATGGTTATCCATTAGAAGCCTCAAGCGTAACTTTTAAATTTACAATTTTAGATCCATCAGCAACTTGTATTTTATATTCTGAAAATTACAACGCTGTGAATATGTCTTCAACAAGTGGTTTAATTTCTTTTTCCTTGGGTAGTGGGGTTAAATCTTTTCCGGTAAGCTCAACAACGTTTGAACAAGTGTTTTCAAATATCACGCCTTTCTTAGCGTGTGATAGTGGTGGTCCTGCGAATTATTCTCCGAATGCCAATGATATGCGTCGAATCGTGATGCAGTTTAATGATGGTAACGGCTGGCAAACATTACCAGCGATGAGCATTAATGCTGTTCCGTACGCGATGTACGCTAACGACACGCTAAAGTTTAATGGTTTACAAGTTTCTGACTTCGTACAGGTTTCAACAATTCCTTCTTGCGGTGCTAGTGAAGCGATTCGTTACAACGGATCTAGTTTTAATTGCGTAGCTGTTGGCGGTAGTGGAACTGTAACATCGGGTTCTGTGGTAACAGCGCTTGGCTACACGCCAGCTGATGGCGCCAGTGTAACAGCGATTTCTTCTTCGCTTGCAACGACGAATTCAAATGTATCATCAGTGTCATCAACCGTAGCCTCTGTTTCTTCAACAGTTTTTTCAGTTTCATCGACAGTGTCTAGTTTGTCGAACACGGTATCAAGTCTTTCAACTTCGGTTTCAAATTTATCAGCTTCAATGTCCGCACTAGTTTCATCACAATGGGTAACAAGCGGAACTCATATTAGTTATGATGCCGGTAACGTTGGTATCGGTACAGTAAATCCTAATTACCGTTTACATGTGACTAAGCCAGGTAGCGGGGCTACGACGGTTGGTATTGAATCTTACGGCGGTACTTCGGGATTATACTTTCTTCGTGCTAACGGAACTGCGGCAGCCCCGCTTCCGGTATCAAATACGCAAACTTTATTAGAAATCGCAGCTGTTGGTTATGGTCAAACACAGTATATAAATACATCAGCGGCTAAAATTTTAATGTCGGCTGAAGAAACTTGGAGTGATGCGACTGCTGCTGCTTCAATTCGATTTCATACTCGCGGGTCAAGTACGACCGCAGCTTCAGTTGAGCGTATGCGTATTGCGCATAACGGTTTTGTTGGCATTGGAACAACTTCGCCAACAACCATGCTTGATGTAAATGGTGGTTTACGTATTGGTTTGGAATCTGCAGCTTGTGCTGTAAATCTGGCGGGTACAATAAGATATAATTCAGGTAATGTTGAATACTGTAACGGAACGACGTGGAATTCATTTAATGCGGGAGCCATTACTTCAAGTGCAGTGATTTCAGCCTTAACATATACGCCGGCCAATCAAGCATCGATGACAGCTTCATTTACTGCTGTCACAGCTACCACAAATAATTTATCAACTTCGATCACAGCTTTAGCAGCTACAGATACAACACTTGCAAGTTCGTTAACGACTTTAAACTCATCTGTGACAAATCTTACTAGCTCAATGGGCGCGATAGTTTCATCGCAGTGGACTACATCTGGAACAAATATTTATTACAGTGCTGGTAAAGTTGGTATTGGTACGTCTGCACCTACAACACCACTTGATGTGACAAGTGATTCTGGCTTACCAAGCGAAACGGCGACATTAACACTTGCACAGTATAATTCTGTCTCAGCAGCAACCAACAGCAGTCTAATTTTTAGAAGAGCACGTGGGCCGTTGGCAGCACCAACACGCATTAATGTAAGCGATATTATCGGTGGTATTTATGCCAATGGTTTTTATGATGACGGAGCGGGGAGTGCAGGCTTTCCTTCGCAAAATTCAGGAGCTATTCGTTTTATGGCCGATGAAAATTTTGCGGCTTCAGGTACATTAGGAACACGTATTGTTTTTGATACTACAGCTTCAGGTACAAACTCACGGACGACAAAAATGGTTGTGACTGGTGAAGGTAATATCGGTATTGGCACGACTGCGCCAGAAGCTCTTTTACAAATCGTCGGAAAACCAACAGCATCCGGAGCGACGATTCCGCTGGGTAGTGAAGGTAGTTTCATGATTACCACAAATCCAAGTGGTGGCACAAATCCACAAGGGTTTTTAGGATCTTTATGGTTCGGTGGTAAAGAAGGCGGAAACGAAGGCACATACAAAGCAGCAGGGGTTGCAGCGTATGGACCAAGCGATGTGACAGCAACATCTGCGGAAACAGATTTGTTATTCTACACAACAGCATCAGGATCTTTAACAGCTAATGAAAAAATGCGTATTATGGCAAACGGTTATGTGGGGGTAGGAACAAGTTCTCCACTTTCGTTATTACATCTTTCAAATAATACGGCTCAGCTTCGTGTTGAAACAAATAATCCGAATACATTAGGTAATGCACCTATTTATTTGATGAATCAAGATATAACGGCGAATAACGTTTTGGATATTTTCTTTGCAACAAATGATGCTAGTTTAGAGCCAGATAACGGAGCGATTATTCGCTCGATATTCACGGCGCGCTCAGCTACTGGTATCACGGCAGACCTTGCGTTTTTAACGGCGAGTAATGCCGAGAGCCCAACAGAAAAAATGCGTTTAACTTCATCGGGAACTTTAGGGCTTGGAACAGCCTCACCAACTGCGCGACTTCATTTTTCTGCCGGAAGTGCAATATTAGCTCCGTTAAAATTTACATCAGGCACTTTACTTTCAGCAGCGCAAGCAGGTGCGATGGAGTATGATGGTACTAACTTTTATGTGACTGATGGTTTAAGTCAACGTCGCACAATCGCTACTGGCTCATCAACAGGAAGTATCGACAACGCTTCAACGATTAATTCTACAGGTAATATTACCTTAGCTCCAACAGGTTCAGTTGTTGTATCTTCAACAACAGCAAGTACAAACTCATCAACAGGAGCCTTGATCGTTAATGGTGGTGTCGGTATTGCGGGTGATACAAATGTTTCAGGAACATTAACGACAAGTAATATCGGTGTTGGAGTTTCTGCTCCGCTGGCGAAATTAGATGTAAGATCTGAAAGTACAACGAAAGTTGCTCGCATTCAGTACAGCGGATCAAGTTTTGGTACGCAGCCAAATTTAGAAATGTTTCGTTCACGCGGAACACTAGCTGCGCCAACCGCAGTTCAGGCAAATGATACCCTGGGTTCGTTCTCAGGTGTTGGTCATTACGGAACGGCTTTTGCCTCGGGTTCTGCAGCAGGTATTATGCTTCGAGCCGCACAAAATTATACGGCCACTGAGCAAGGCGCTTATATTCAGTTTCTAACAACGGCGTCGGGTACAATTATACAATCTGAAAAAATGCGTTTAGATCCTACGGGATATTTAGGTATTGGTATTACAACACCACTGGCTCCGCTACATGTGCAAGCGGGTAATATTGCAGCACTTGGTTTAGAAGATGATGACGATGGTATTGTGATTCAAAACTATCAACCGACATTAACATTTAAAGATAACTCAGCCGGTGATCCAAATGATGTGCGTTTACGTACTGAAAGCGCATCATTCTATTTTGAATCAAGTCCTGACTTTTTTGTAAGTTCTCCTGTGACGACAAATCTTATGACATTGTCAGCCAGCGGAGAACTGGGAATTGGTACGACAAATCCTGGAGCTCGGTTGCAGGTGTCGACACCAGTATCGTCAACGGGATCAAATAATCGTACGATCTTTGGCCAATCTAATTCTGATCTGATGGATGTTACCGGATTAAGTGGCGATGTGTTTCTAGATCATATGGTAGGCGCAAGATATACGGCCAGCACTTCAACAACGTTAACTCGGGCTGTAACTTTAAAAATTGACGGCGCACCGAACGTGGCGTCATCACCATTAACAGTCGGTGAACTTCTGGCTTTATGGGTTCAGACTGGAAATGTTTCATTCGGTGGAAATTTGGGTATTGGAGTAACATCACCAACAGCCGCATTAGTTGTTTCAAAAGCCACAACTGTTGGGTCGCAAATCCAAGTGAGTAATAACAGCGTCAATGGTTACATCACAGCTCCGTCATCTGGCGAAGGTATCATTCTTAGTTCATCACGCTATAACGGCTCTATGTGGGTGACCGATACTACATCGGCGGCAGCTCTGACGGTGAGTGATGGCTCGATTCAAATGTTTACCGTTGGGGGATTAACTCCGGGAGCTTCGCACAGTTATAGCGAACGAATGCGTGTTGATGCGAGCGGTAATGTCGGGATTGGTACTGCAAGTCCTAGCTCAAGATTACATGTAAAAGGTAATATCAATTCGGATTCAGACAGCACGGGCGGTATCTTGGGTCAGGTGAGTGTATCTGGCCGTAATTCAGCCGCCGCGACACCTTATTATACTCAGTGGAGTATCTATAACATGAAAGAGTATGGACCGGCAACAGGGCTTAGTTTCTACGAGTATTACGATGCCAATAATAATGGAATTTTATGTGAAGCTGGTGATGTTTGTGCGAGCCGTGTTACATTTTCAGCTGGAGGAAATGTCGGTATCGGCGTACAGAATCCAACGTACATGTTACAGTTACTTAATGACTCGGCGGCAAAACCAGGAACCAACACGTGGACAATAGCTTCAGATATGCGTTTAAAAGAAAGTCGTGGGTCATTCACGCGTGGTATGGATGCACTACTTGGTTTAGAGACAATTTATTTTACGTACAAAAAAGATAATGCATTAGGTTTACCGTCGGATAAAGAGTATGTCGGTATCCGCGCACAAGATGTGCAAAAAGTTGTTCCTGAAGCGGTAACGACAGATGAAAAAGGATTTTTACATTTCACAAGTGATGCGGTTTTCTGGACAGCGGTGAATGCGATCAAACAGCTTTATCACAAGATTTTAGGTCACGATGTTGAGCTAGAAAAACATGCGCGCGAAATCGCGTCGATCAAAGAAGAAAACGAAATGTTAAAACAGCAAAACGCTGATAAAGATAAACAACTTCAAGATATTCGTGGCTATCTTTGTGCCAAGGATCCGAACGCTCCGATTTGTAAATAGATTGTTAAATTAGAAAAATAGTTTCTCACTGATTCATAATGAAACATTTTTTGATTCATTTTAAGCCTAAAGTCAGGTCTTGAAATTTAATTAAATTGTCAAAAATACCGACAAGTTAAGAGTGAAAAGTACACGTTGGTGGAATCATTTTGCGTTCGTAACATTTGCATTTATTTTCTTAAATGCGGCGTTTGCTTTCGCGGGTCCTTCACGCACAACGTATCAAGCTAAAATTGTAAAACCTGATGGTTATCCTCTTGAAGTTTCAAGTGTAAATTTTAAATTTACGATTCTAGATCCGGCAGGAAGTTGTATTTTATTTTCTGAATCTTATTCAGCTGTGAATATGAGTAACACAGGCGGTTTGATTTCTTTCTCGCTTGGTAGTGGCGTTAAATCTTTTCCAGTCAGTGCAACTACATTTGAACAAGTTTTTAGTAATATCACGCCAAACATGGGCTGTGATACGGGTGGTGGGCCTCCAGCGGTTTACACACCACTTGCTAATGATGCACGAAAAATTGTAATGCAGTTTAATGACGGTAACGGTTGGCAAACATTGCCTGCGATGAACATTAATGCTGTTCCGTACGCGATGTACGCCAATGATGCGATGAAATTTAACGGCATGGCTGTTTCAGACTTTGTGCAAGTTTCAACAATTCCAACTTGTGCAGCTTCTGAAGCCTTAAGATACACAGGAACTGGCTTTCAGTGTTTAGCTGTAGGTGGTTCTGTTTCGTCAGGCTCGGTGATCACAGCTCTTGGGTATACGCCAGCCAATGGAGCCAGTGTAACAGCTATTTCGTCATCACTAGCTACAACAGATGCTAATGTCGCGTCGGTTTCTTCAACGGTGTTTTCTGTTTCGAGTACGGTGACAAGTTTGCAAAATTCAGTGACAGCATCACTGGCTGCGATCACAAGTTCACAATGGACGGCAGCAGCATCTGGTATTTATTATGATTTAGGTTATGTAGGTATTGGCACAAGTGCTCCGACGGCGGCTTTAGAAATTAATGCACCAGCATCAGCCGGGTTTACAACGCAGTTCAAAGTGACTGATGGTACAACGGGTGGATATTTTGCGGTTACTGAAGGTACTTCAAGTTTGTCACGTTATTTGCCAATGTTTGAATACAGTTCAGCCAGTGTCAGTGGTTATGGTGGTGTGCTTGTTGGTAAAATCCCGCCGGCTTACGATTTACAAACAGCACTGGGTGCAGCCATTGTTATTGATGGACGCTCAGCAAGTAACACGACTTTAACAAATGCAAATTTACTTGTTGTTAGAAATTACACAACTCCTGCATTTGTGATTCAGGCAAGTGGCACTGTCGGTATCGGCACATCAACACCTGTTACAAAATTAGATGTATCCGGTGGTATTCGCATCGGTTTAGAAAATTCAGCTTGTACAGCAGGTTTAGCAGGTACATTACGTTATAGTGCGGGTGTTGTTGAATACTGTAACGGAACAAATTGGGCTGCGTTTGGTGTGAGTGGCGCTGGAATTTTAGCGATCAACGGTTTAACTTCTGGTTCGCAAACTTTTGCTTTTGCTAATTCAGGAACATCTCCGAATGTTTCTTCAACGGGCACAGTGCATACATTTAATTTTCCGTATGCTTCTGCGGTAGCAACGACAGCCGGTGTAATTTCTTACAGCGATTATCTTAATTTTTCAAATAAACAAGCTGCAACCAGTGCAGCTATTGCAGCTACACTTGGTTACACGCCAGCAGATGCGGTGAGTGTGACAACACTTTCTTCTACAGTAGGATCTGTTTCCGCAGCTGTGAATTCAGTTTCTGCAGCGGCTAACGCAGTCTCATCATCAGTTAATGCATTAGCTTCGACGGTGAACTCTGTTTCTTCAACAGTTAATTCGGTATCTTCAAGTGTAGCTAGTTTGCAAAACGCGATGGCAGCCTCGTTCGGTGCAATCACAAGTTCGCAGTGGACAACGAACGGCGCAAATATTTTTTATAGCACGGGTAACGTGGGAATCGGAACTTCAAATCCGACGGGACGACTTGAGCTACAAACTACCGTCAGCAACACTCTTTTATATCATATTAATTCTTCGTTAGTTCACACGACAACTGTATCAGGCGGGCATAATTTAGCTGGAGTGCATAGTTGGTTAAAGCCACAAGTTGCTAGCGGTGCAACGAATACATCAACGGCTTATGGCGTTGCTAATCGTAATGTTCGTAACACGACAGCGGGCGTAGACGATAACGGAACTTTAAATGCGATGTTTGGCGAACATATTTCATTCGGCCACAGTAATATTGGTGGCGCCTCACCAACAACGCTTTCGATGACTGGATTATATATTGATTCGCAACTAGGTGCGGGTACGGTGAATTCATACACAGCTTTAAGATTAGCCTCACCAAGTTTAAGTGGAGCTAGCGTTGGTTCACGTTGGGGTTTTGCGCAAGACGATGTTTTAGCGCGCAACTATTTCTTAGGTAATTTAGGTTTAGGAGTCACTGCTCCAGTCGCTCGTTTACAAATTACATCAGGCACTTCGTCAGTAGCTCCAGTGCGATTTACCGCAGGAACTTTATTATCAGCTGTGCAATCAGGCGCGATGGAATACGACGGTTCTAATTTTTATTTAACCGATGACAGCGGAAATCGTCGTGTGATTGCTGCGGGGGCTGCTTCGGGCACTATTGATAATGCCACAAATTTAAATTCTTCAAGTAACATCACGATGACGCCAACAAGTTCGGTGATTGTATCAAGCACATTAACTTCAACAAGCTCTAGCACTGGAGCTTTAGTTGTTAAGGGTGGTGTCGGTATCGGTGGTAATTTAAATGTCGCAGGAGCAGTGAGTAGCTCAGCGCAAGTTTTAGCAACAGGTTTTAGGGCGAACACAGGGGCTCCGAATAACGCGAATAACTCTACAAATGGTTATGCTTTTTCTGGTGACGGCGATACGGGATTATTTTCTCCGGGCACAGGTATTCTTTCACTTTACAATGATAATGCAGAAAGTTTACGTGTCTTAGTAAATGGTAATATCGGTATAGGAACTTCAACTCCAACTACAGCGTTGGAAGTTGATGGTGATATTACAACAACAGGTGGTGCTGGCGGTATTAATATAAAAGCGGGCAGTGTTGATCACGCTTATATTCAGTACTTTGCAAGAACGGCTACTCCAACTTCACGTACAGCTTATCTGGGGTTTCCGACGGCTGGATCGAATAATTTTAATATCTATAATGAAGTCACTTCAGGCTCTATCGTTTTTGGAACAGGCTTAGTTGAACGAGCACGTATTAGCAGTGTCGGAGTTGGTATCGGTACAGCAAATCCAGCTGCACCACTTCATGTTTACGGTGATAATCCGAATATACTAACTCTAGAGCGCGCAAATAATCAGAATGCAAATATTCTTTATAAAAATACAATCTATCAAATGTATGCAGGTCTTGCGCCGACGGGATATTTTGGTGTCGGGCCAGATGAAAACTTAGGTGTAAGCACGGGTTTAGTTGTAACAGCAAGCCAGACAGTGGGTATGGGTGGTGTGACTGTACCAGCAGCTACTCTAGATGTTTTGGGAGCTATTCGCGTCGGTACAGCGGCTGCAACAGCCGGGGCAGATATGCTTTATGCCCGCTACGGGTCATCATCGGAAACAACCGGCGTGCTTGGCGCGCGTTATTCATCAGGTGGATTATTTTTAGGTTACGGTATTCAAGCTGGAAATAGTGTAAGTGTTCCGTATTTATCTTCATACGATACTACCAATATGCCGCGCTCGGTTTTACACGTCGGCGCAGATATTGAATTTTTAACTGCGGCAGCGCAAACAACAGCGCCAGGACTTCCAGTTTCTATGACTCAAAGAATGGTTGTGATGAATTCTGGTAATGTGGGTATTGGTACATCAAATCCTGGTGCAAAACTTGATGTTTCTAATACGACGGATTTCATTTCAAATGGAACAGGTGCAAATACTTATTTTAGAAATTCTCAATCGGTTAACGGAGATTACTTAGGAATCGGTTGGATCAGTGAAAATGTTTGGGGAATCAGTTCAGCAGATAGTGGGACGTACAGAAGCTTAACGTTACAACCCTACGGCGGTAATGTCGGTATCGGCACAGCCAGTGCAACTTACAAAGTGCAGATTAACGGAAATTCTATATCAAATGGCAATCCGCAAACACTTGTGAGTGCTTTCGCAGGTAATGGTCTAAATATTCAGGGTAACGTTTCTAACTCTTCGCAAGATGCCATCACTTATCAATCAGGTGGATCAGGCGGGGGAGCGGTGATCGCTTTTCGTCGTGGTGGTAGCTATGACACGTACATGGATTTTTACACAAATAATACAGCAAGTGCCGGTGCTATTACTCAGGCCATGACGATCAATAATTTTGGTAGTGTCGGTATCGGTACATCTAGTCCATCAACGGTGAACGGTTGGCAAAAAGTTTTAGATGTGCACGGAAGTAATCATGCGAAAATGGTTTCAACGCAAGATAATGGGACTGTATCCGTGACCACTGGGGTTTACAGTCATAGTTTATCAGGCAATTCTTACGCTGGATATGCGCTAGGTTATGGTGGCGTAGGATTAGTCGGCACAGAGTCGAATCATGATTTAGGCATTATGACGAATAACACAACTCGCATCGCTATTACTAAAGCGGGTAATGTTGGTATAGGTACTGTAGCGCCAGCTCATAGTTTAGCGGTGAATACGAATAATGCTGGTGGATATACAATTATTTCAAATAAAAATTCGGCGGCCGGAGGGCAAGAGTGGCGCTGGTATTCTTCATCGACGGGAGCGCCGTTAGGATCTGATTCCATGTGTTTTGGTATCGGTGCTTGTTATTTCAGTTTATATACAACCGGTAATGCAACTTTGACGGGAACATTAACGCAAAGTTCAGATGTGCGTTTAAAACGTGACATCGCTTCTATCCCTTACGCACTTGATGCAGTTTCAAAACTTGATGGTGTAACATACTATTGGAAAGATAGTAGTAAAGAAGCTGACAAACAAATTGGTTTAATCGCGCAAGAGGTAGAAAAAGTTTTTCCTGAAGCGGTTAAAACAAATGCGCAAGGTTTTAAATCAGTGGCGTATCAAAACTTAATTGCCCCGGTGATCAATGCGATTAAAGAAATTCGTGAATGGTTATTAAAAACCGACGAACGAATTCAAGTCTTAGAAGATGCTAGAAAACAGGATAAAGCAGCGATGGATGAATTGAAGAAACAAAATGAGACACTCAAAGTGTATCTTTGTGAGAAAGACCCATCAGCACCTATCTGTAAATAAACAGTTTTCACTCTGAAAACCTCCAGAACCTAGACGTTTTTGCCGATAATATCTATGTGAAGCGCATGGCAATGGTGCATTTTTTGTATTTGTTGTTTAGTCTGGTTTTCGGACTGCAGGCCCATGCTTCGCCTTTACGAACCACTTATCAAGCAAAAATCATAAAACCTGATGGATATCCGCTTCAAGCAGCCAGCGTAAATTTTCGTTTTACGATTTTAGATCCGTCAGCATCGTGTGTTTTATACGTTGAAGATTTCGCAGCGATTAACATGACTGACAGTGCAGGGTTGATTTCTTTTTCACTGGGTTCAGGAGTTCGTTCATTTCCAACAAGCGGAACGGCATCAGCATTTGCAAATGTTTTTAATAACGCAACAACATCGTACAGCTGTCAAACTCCAGGGATTTATACTCCGGCAGCGAATGACAATCGTAAAGTCGTGATGCAGTTTCAAGACACGAACGGTTGGCAAACTCTGCCGGCGATGATTATCAATGCTGTTCCGTATGCGATGTACGCTTGGAAATCTGATAATGCCACTTTATTAAATGGCAAAGCTGATTCAGCTTTTGTTCAGTACAGCACAATCCCCACATGTGCAGCTTCACAAGCTCTTCAATATAACGGCGCAAGCTTTCAATGTATTACTGCCGGCGGTGGAACTTCGTATACAGTAACAGCTAACGATGTAACGAGTGCTTTAGGTTATACACCAGTAGATCCTTCAACGCTTTCAACTTCGTATACGCCGCAAGCCTCATTTACGACAGTCACTTCAACAGTAAGTTCACTTGGTGGTTCGGTAACGACCTTAACTTCACAGGTAAACAGTTTAGGCAGTTCAATCACAGCATTAAGCTCTTCGCTAAATACATTAACGACTTCTATGAATGCGCTGGCTTCATCAGTGTCTTCGATCACATCTTCACAATGGGTAACATCAGGTTCATCAATTAGTTACTCAAGTGGCAATGTTGGTATGGGAACAGCAAATCCTTTACGCAAACTTCATATTCAATATAGCGACAACGGTTTTGATGAAGGCATTATGCTTGAAAATCAAGGAACATCTGGTGCGAATCTTTCATTAAAAAATTCGTCAGCCGGCGGTCATGAGTATATGTTAATCTCTACAGGATCTGCCAACTCTACCGGTGCAGGTTATTTCGGCGTGTACGATGGTACGACCAGTGGATATAAGTTTGTAGTTAATCCATCAGGAAATATCGGTATCGGCACAAATAATCCGGTAACGAAATTAGAAGTTTCAGGTGGTGTCCGTATTAGTATGGAATCAGCAAGTTGTGCTGTGAACTTCGCAGGTACATTAAGATATAACTCTGGTTCAGTTGAATTTTGTAATGGTACAGTGTGGACTGCTTTAAGTGCAGCTTCAAGTGGATCTCTTCAAATGAGTGCAGGAACAGTTTCAGCTCCCGGGCTTTCTATTTCTGGCGATTCTGATACTGGAATTTATAGTTCAGGGGCTAACAGCATTTCTTTAGTAGCTAGTGGATCAGCAGGCATTACTCTTTCAAATGATATTGTCGATTTAGTCGGTGCTGTTCAAGTGGACCCGTGGACAATGTATTCACAAGTGCCAATGCAAATAAATGGCACGGGCCAAGATCCCGGTTATAGTTTTGCTAATGGTCCAAGTATGTTTTCACCGTCAGTGAACGTTTTATCGTTGGCAACTGATGGCTCAGAGCGATTAAGAATTAATCCAGTAGGTTATGTCGGTATTGGTACCACTAATCCGATTGTGCCACTGGATGTATCTGGAACAATTCGCAGTGCCATTGCTACAGATGGTAATTTTTTAATTTTACAACGAACTTCGCAAAGAAATCATTATATACAGGGTATAGGTCAACTTTTAAAATTTACCTCTGACAGCGCTAACACTTATGATTTTCAATTAGATGCTTCGAATAGAAATATTTTTATGGCGACTGGTGGTGGTAATGTCGGTATGGGAACATCTGCACCAACCGGAAGATTAAATATCGTAAAAGCTTCGGCAGATACTTCGCAGGCCAATGCTGCCGTTAATATCGGAAGTACCGCAAATCCAACATCATTATCGATGGGTATGTATGATTCTAACTATGCTTGGATTCAAACTTTCGCCACACCTCTTTATATTAATGCTTTAGGTAACAACACGATTTTTAACCGTGACGGCGGTAATGTGGGAGTTGGTGTAGAAGCTCCAGTTGCAAAACTTCAAGTGAACGGAGAATTTTCAGCTGGTAGCACGCAAACACTGCAAGGGAATGCGAGTAATAAAAGATTTTTAATCGGTGATAGTAACTCGTATTTAAATTCAGGTGGCGGTTCAAATAAAGCCTACATCTTTGGTGACGGCAATACGATTAATACCGGTGGTGGTGGATCAAATAATATTTTTGTGGTTGGGCAAGGCATAAGTACAACTTCAAGCCGAATCGCGATGGGTATTGGTTCTGAACAATTTACGGTGTTACCATCTGGTAACGTCGGTGTTGGTGCGACCAACCCTGGTGCAAAATTAGAAGTTGGTGGACAAATTAAAATTACCGGTGGTTCTCCAGCAGCCGGTAGATTCTTAGCTTCTGATGCTTCAGGTTTAGGAACTTGGACAGCGTTAACTTCAGGTACAATCACAACAGCTTTAGGTTACACGCCGGTGGCAAGTGGATCGATTTCTGGATCGAAGTGGACTAGTGTTACTGGAGGTATTAATTATGCTTCTGGATATGTAGGCATCAATGCGACGACCCTTAAAGTACCGCTTAGTGTGAACTATGAAAATGGTGTGTACAATCCATCATACTTAGATATTCCTACATATGCGGCGGCTGTGCTTGTGGCTTCAGGGGCAGCTGAAACAGTCGCGAACGTGACAAAACCAGTGCTGGTGTTAGTGCGTGCAAATCAGAGCAGTTGGTCTTCGGTGGCGCGTTTTGAATTAGGTCGTCATACTGCAAATCCCAATGCGAACACGCAGATGAATATAAAACTTTCGCAAAGCGGAATCGGCAATGAAGGTGATAATGCGCCAGTTGTTATGACAATGTTATCAACAGGTAATGTGGGTATTGGTTCAAGTACGCCTTCAAGTAAATTAACAGTGGACGGAACAATTCATTCTTCATCGGGCGGGTTTAAATTTCCAGATGCAACAACTCAAACTTCAGCAGCGGCAGTATCAGGTTCAGTGAATGGCGCTATTCAATATAAAAGCGGAAGTTCATTCGGTGGAGCCAGTGATTTTACTTGGGATACAACAAATAAAAGATTACAAATTGGTGGCGTCACGTTGTTTGGTACGACTTGGAACTTTATGGCTAATGGTGGTCAGTCAGCCGGCGTTACGGGTTCTTACAATTACGGAATTGGTAATTATTCGCTTCAAGCATTAACAACAGGATCGTATAATGTGGCCATGGGTGGAAACACACTGAATGATGTTGTTAGCGGTGTTCGTAATACAGCTATCGGTGACGGTGCTCTTTCACAAGTGACGGGAAGTTATAATACAGCTATTGGTACCGGAGCGGGTAACGCCATCACAACAGGTACAGGTAATGTTATTTTAGGTTCAAACAATGGCTCATCAGTATCCGGAGCAACGAATAATATTATTATTTCAGATGGTTCTGGTAATAACAGAATTCATGTCGATTCAGCCGGTGAAGTGGGAATCGGTGGAACTACTTCGCCAAGTTCATCTCTGGAAATTAAAGCCAAAGCAGCCACTGGCGGAGTTAATATGGTGATGGTGACTGACCCAGTTTTAACACTTAATAAAGTCAGCGCGGGAGACTCGTCGGCCATTCGTTTTAGTAATAATGGCACTATGGTTTGGGCTTTAGGAGATCTATACGGGACTTCTTTTAATTTATGGAATGCAGCTGCATCGACTTATAATTTTACAGTTACGGCCAGCGGAAACGTAGGTATTGCAAACTCTGCACCGTCTTACAAATTAGATGTCAGTGGAGATCTTCGTATTACAGGTACGCCGTACCGTAATGGTGGTGATTCGGCGTGGATTGTTCCATCTGATGAAAGACTTAAAGATGTTTCTGGAAAATATAACCGTGGCCTTCGTGAAATCGCCAATATTGAAACGATCTATTTTAATTACAAAAAAGATAATGCAAAACAAATTGATTCGTCTGTGACTTACACGGGTGTTCTTGCACAAGAAGTACAAAAACAAATTCCAGAAGCGGTGAAAGAAGATAAAGAAGGATTTTTATCATTAAACACAACTCCGATTTTCTGGGCGATGGTGAATGCAATTAAAGAGCTCTACTTAGAAAATGCAGAGTTAAAACAGCAAAACAAAGCTATTAAAGATTATCTTTGCGCCAAAGATCCATCCGCACCAATCTGTAAATAATCGTTTCAATCTGAGACATCATTATATTTGATGTACCAACAACTGTTCCGGAACATTTCAGGATAAACGCAATAATGCCGATAAGTTAGCTATGTGGACGTGGCTGGTGCGGCTATTTTTTGCCGTAAACATTTTGCTTATTTCTCTTTTTTTAGAGGCAGCACCTCTAAAGACCACGTATCAAGCTAAAATTTTTAAGCCCGATGGTTTAGCTCTTGAATCTAACAATGTGAGTTTCAGATTTACAACTCTAGATCCCGCAGCGTCGTGTGTTTTATATATCGAAGATTTCAGCGCTGTGAATATGTCAGGCAGTGGTGGACTAATTTCTTTCTCGTTAGGAAACGGCGTTCGCTCTTATCCGGCCAGTGCTACAACATTTGCTTCAGTTTTTGATAACTCGACCATATCATACAGCTGCCAAGCACCAGGAATTTTTTCTCCGGTGGCTACAGACAATAGAAAAATCGTGATGCAATTTAATGACGGAACTGGTTGGCAAACATTACCAGCGATGGCGATCAATGCGGTACCTTATGCGATGTATGCTTCAAGCGCAGATGATTCCCATTTATTAAACGGTAAAGCTGATACAGCTTTTGTTGAAAAGCTAAATGTTCCAACCTGCGCCTCAGATCGTATTTTATATTTTAACGGTGCAAGCTTTAGTTGTATTTCGTATACAGGAAACGGTTCAGGCGGTGGCGTAAGTACTGTGAGTACAAGTGGTTCAGTCTTAGTAAATACAGGAACAGCTTCAGCTCCGGTTCTATCAGTAACGGTATCGTCAATGTCGACAGATGGTTATTTAACCTCATTAGACTATCAAGAGTTTAAAAGTAAATTAAGTGCTTCATCTTCAGCGATCACTTCGACTTTAGGTTATGCCCCGGTCAGTAGTTCAGCGGTCGCAACTCAAATTACAAGCGCCTTAGCTTCACAAACTTTATCAGGTGACGTGAACGGAAGTTTTTCAGCAACAAATGTTTCACAAGTGGGTGGTAAAACCGCTTCACAAGTGGCCACAAGTGTTGATGAAACTTTAGCTGCAACAGCAGCCGCTTCAGCCAGTACTTTAGTTAAACGCGATGGCAGTGGTGGGGCTTCATTTAACTCAGCTTACATTTATAAACCAGGCACAAACTTTAGCGTAAGACTTCAGGCACACGCAAGTTTAGCGGCTAATTATGTTTTAACTTTGCCACAAGATGATGGAAATTCTGGACAAGTTCTTTCAACAGACGGTTCTGGAAATTTATCATGGATTAATCCATCAACAGGTTCCGTGGTGAGCGTTAGTGGAACATCAAACGAAATCACTTCGACAGGTGGCTCAACTCCAGTTTTAGCTTTAGCTGATGTAGGAACTGCGGGAACATATTTTAAAGTGATCACTGATAGTAAGGGCCGTGTTGTCTCTGGTGCGCAGTTAGTTTTAAGTGACGTGACAACAGCTCTTGGTTATGTACCTGCAGCCAGCGGATCAATCACAAGCTCACAATGGGTAACATCAGGCTCAACGATTTATTATAACAGTGGCCGTGTTGGTGTCGGAACAAACAATCCCTCAGCGCAATTAGAAGTTTATAATAGCGGTGCTGGTACAAGTGTAGTTCAAGTTGTGAAAGGGAATAATACACAGAGCGCAGATTTGCAACAGTGGCAAAATGGTGCAGGTGTTGTTGTTGCTAAAGTCACTCCTTCAGGAAATTTTATGGCCAGTGATTCTTCAAACGGAATCGCTATTACCGCGAATGCCACTGGCGGAATGGGAACGGGTGTATTTGCCAGTGCAACAGGGGCCAATACGACAGCTGTATTTGGTTATGCTCCGGGTACGAATGCCATAGGATTATATGGTTCTGCGGGATCTGGAATATCTGGATATTTTTACAGCCTTTCACAGCTGAACACGACACCAACTGTAGTGATCAGACAAAACGGCACAGCTACAGCAAATCTTTTAGAATTCAGAAATGCAACAGGATCTGCAACAACAGTTGTGCAATCTAACGGAGCTATGGGTATCGGTACAGCCAACCCAGTCACTCAATTAGATGTTTCAGGCGGCGTGCGTATTAGCATGGAGTCAGCAACATGTACTGTGAGTTATGCCGGAACTTTACGATATAATTTAGGTCAAGTTGAATACTGTAATGGTTCTACTTGGTCAGCTTTTGGAATCAGTGGTTCAGGCATGCAATCCTTCAATGGATCAACAAGTGGTACACAAAGTTTTGCGACGGGTACGGCAGGTAATTCACCTGCGTTTAATACATCTAATGGAGTACACACCTTAAATATTCCATTAGCCTCAGCGACAGGCTCAGTCACTGCGGGATTAATTTCAAATGCCGATTATCAAAGTTTTAGTAATAAAGTAAGTTCACAATGGACGACATCTGGAAGCACCGTGAATTATCTTTCAGGAAATGTCGGTATCGGTACAAATAATCCAGATGCAGCATTATCTATCGTGACCGCAACAGCCGCAAATCCTGGTCTTAAAATTTACAACTCGGCAACAGGTACAGGTATTGGCTTAGATCCGTATTATCCAACTGTAGAATTTAATCGTTGGCATGATGGCACAAATGGCCGCGCCTTTGGCAGTGGTTATACCGGTGCTCTTAATATGGATCCAGCTAACGGTGATTTCCGTTTTCTAACGGGCAATAATCCAGGCGCAAATAATATTCCAACGATGGCTGATGCTTTAATTATTAAAAACTCTGGGCAAGTCGGTATCGGCACAACAGCGCCTACAGCAAAATTGCATTTATCTGACTCCTCAACAGATCCGGCAATAATGCTTCCCATTTTACGAACTTACTCAACTTACAATCCAAGCGGGCCAAGTGCTGTTGATCATTGGGCGCAGCATCACACGGTGAATTACAATTCAGCATTTACAGGTAATCGTATTATTGGCTCGCATATTTTATCTTTAAATTCTTCTTCAGGAAATTTAAATGAAATGATCGGTGTAGTTGGTGCCTCTGATAATACGGGAACGGCGGCAGTATCTTACGTAACCGGTGTTTATGGGCGCGCCCGTAATTCCTCGACTGGTTCGATCGGCGATGCGAAGGCGATTTATGCAGTGGTTCCTAACCCTGGTGGTGGCACAATCTCCAATGGATATGGAATTTATATTGATACGGTCGCTGCTACTAACAACTATTCAATCTATGCAGCAGATACAACAGCGAAAACTTATTTCGCTGGTAAAGTGGGAATGGCCGGAGCCTCAGCTCCGACAACAAAATTGCAAATAGGTAATCCATTTTCAGGTGTGGCAAATACGTGGAGTGCAAGTCGTACGCTCGGTGTGATGATCGGTGATGATACTGATAATCTGTATGTCGGTCTTGAAAACAACGGCACCGATGAAAAACACCCAACGATTATCTGGGGCGACAACGGAACAGAACCTTTAAAATTTCAAGTCAATGACCCAATAGGAACTGTAACAGAAAGAATGCGTATTTCAGGCTCTGGTTTTGTCGGCATTGGCACATCCGCTCCAGCTCACTTGCTTCATATCGCCGGTAATAATTCTGGTAACGGCAAGCAAACCGGAGCACAAATCGGTGATGTCGGAACCGGGCAAGGGCCATTATTTTTAGTTCATAACAATCCAACGGTTGCGGGTAATGCCTATTATGATATGGGTTGGAAATACGGTGGTGGTGCCGGAAAACCGTCATGGATAGATCTTGTCAACGGAGTTAAATTTTTTATTTCAAATAATACAGTAGGTACAGCGGGCGTTTCAATCACCGATATAGCAACGCCAAAGATGATCATTGCCTCAGACGGTAATGTCGGTATCGCCACAGCAACCCCGCAAGCTAAATTAGAAGTAAACGGTGATGCGCGTTTTGGTTGTCGTGCAGGTTTTTGGCCAGTCGCTGACGGGCGTATCTGTATGGAAGCCACACTGCGTTCGCACACAAGTATTAACGGTATGGCCACTGGAACTATTACCGATAATGCGATCGCAACTTGTAAAGGCGTAGGTCCTGGTTCGAGACTTTGTACTCACAATGATTTCCAGCAAGCCTGTGGCGCAAGAGCGATTGCCGGCGTTCCTGATGTAGATCCTTACGGCGGTGTCGCCAACGGCGTTTATGGTGATCATACAGCGATAGTCAGTGGCCAAGTTACCTTTAATCCAAGCTCTATGCCAGCGGGCCACATGGACGATGTTTATTTAACTTGGAATGGAACAGCCTGCTCCGCAAATAACGATGGTCTAGGCCGTCATGCCAACGAAACATCTGCATTCTCTTACCGCTGCTGCTATTAAAAAATATAAAACTATTAAATTCTGCGCTAGTACACCCATGAGATGAAGAACTTATGACGCACCAAAAACGCTCGGGGTTTCAGATTACAATGTAATCCAGAACCCCGAGCGCCGGAAAATAGGCGCGCGGTCTAGGATTACTGGTTTTAAAGTTGTCCGGTTCCGGATAAGTCTTTGCTTGTCGGATTTAATGAATGTAAACAGGTTATAATTTCGCTTTTGATTGAGTAAGTCGATTGCACTTAAAAAAATGAATGAATCGAATTAGATATATTGAAATTTTAAAAGCAGAGTTTGTACATCGCCGTTCAAAAAATATTTTTTATTCATTAAGAAATTTCGCTAAAGATTTAGAATTAAACCCTATGCATTTAAGTAATATTCTGAATAATAAGCGAGGGCTTTCACGGCGCAAAGCCGAGATAGTAGCTGGAAAACTACGACATTTAAATTTTTCTGAAAGACGACGATTTCTTTTATTAGTTTCAGCGACCAGTGCAAGATCGCGCTTTGAGCGTAACCTAGCGAAAATGGGATTAAAGAATCAACAGGTTGGTCAAAGGAGCTTTTAAGCTCCTTTGAATTTTTGTGCGATCATTGATTTGTAACTTAAAAAATCGCGCATTTCTTCGGTGAGAGTTTGTTCGATATGCTCTTTACCTTGCGAACGTAAATAATCTAAAAGATCTGCGTATTGGTACTTTAGTAAGTATGAAGCTTCAGCCGCTAAATTCTTTAAGTTTACATTTTCAAAATGATTGCGGATATATTTCACTAAAAAATCTACCGGTACGTTTGAAGAATCAAAATCAACAAAAAGCTGAATATGGCCATCTTTTTTTAGAATTGATTTTAATTCTTCAGGGCTAGTCTGGCAAAACTTCGGCGAAATAAAAATCACATGTGGTTTAAGGGAGTCATATTTTGTAATACCATCGATATAATCGCTGTGATTGTGAACTTCAAAATTAAAACCTTTAAGATCAGCTTCTAATTGCGCCAGCTCGCCACCGTCGCTAAAAAGTAAATAGCGGGTAGGTTCAAGAACAGTTTGCTTTTGTTTTTCTTCAACCGGAACCATAGGAGCTGCTTGAACAGGGATCGGTGGGTGGGACGGTTGAACCATTGGCACGACATTATTTGCAGGTGGTGCTTCGTGAGATTCAACACTTTCACCCCAAAGCATTTTTTTAGCGCGGTCTACGCCTTTCAAAAAATAATCAATTTGATCAGAAGAAAGACTGGAATTTTCTTTTAACGAAACTAATTCAGTTTCTAAAATGTGCGTGTGGGCCTGAAGATCTAACATTTCCATCATGCCAGCGGCACCTTTAAGATTGTGAAACGCGCGAAAGATGGCGTTGTACTGTGTTTTGTAATCAGCACCGTCTTCTAAAGATAACAAAGCTTTCTCGGCAGCGTCTAATAGTTCGGCGCCTTCTTGTCTAAACTCTTTTAAATCATCTTCGTTGATCATTGCGTTCATGTGTTAGTTTCCACTTCTTTTACGCGGCTTTTTTGGCCACGTTTTGTTTTTTACGATAAATTGAGACTGAACCAAAAGTTAACTGTTCAAACTTATTTGATAAACCGATCATTGATTCACCGACACCCATGACTAAAATGCCATGCTCAGTCAGTTGATCATATAAACGGTCGATAATATTCGTTTTCTTATCAACAGTTTGGTAAATCAGAACGTTACGGCATAAGATCAAATCAAATTTACCCAGGTGATTAAATGGGTCTAAAAGATTTTGGCTTTTAAAGTTAACTTTTCTGCGAAGATCAACTTTAACTTGCCAGTGATTCGGCTCTTTTGCTGGATTAAAAAATTTATTTTGTAAGTGAGGATTTAAGCCCCGGCCCATTTCAACGTGATTATAAATTCCCTCAGCGGCTTTTTTTAAAGCTTTTTCAGAGATATCGGTTGCGACGAACTCTCTGATTTCCGGGCGGGCCCCGAAAGCCAGCTCCTGCTGTAACATAAGAACAGAATAAATTTCTTGTCCGAACGAACAAGCCGCAGACCATACGCGAATTTCATGCATTTTGTGGCGGATAAAGTGCGGAAACACTTCTTTTTCAAGCATTTCAAAAATTTTAGGGTCACGAAAGAATGAAGTTTCATTGTTTGTAGCTAAGTCTAATAATTTAGTTTTGAAATTGCCGCTAATGCCATTGCGAGCCTTTAGAGCCAGCTCTTCAATGCTTGAGCAATTTTCACTTTTTGCCAGTTCTTCTAAGCGTTTTTCAAGTTGGTAATAGTTACCACGCTCATAGACGATGCCAAGCTGCTCTTTAATATAGTTTGCAAAAAAATCGATGACCATCGGATTCATCTAGGCAGCATCCTTTACTTTGAAGAAAAAATGATTCATTAAAATTTGACGAATAGTTTGTAAATCTTCTGAACCATCAGAAAGACCTGCATCATCAATCGCTTTAGGCATACCGTAAACCGCACATGTGGCTTCGGATTGAGTCACAACTTTTCCCATATATTTTTTAATATGTGGAATACCCTGAATGCCGTCTTCACCCATTCCAGTTAAAACAATACTTAACATTCTGGCGCGATAAATCGGGGCCGCCGTTTCAAACATAAAATCAGCAGAAGGGCGAACACTGTGACGTTGTTCTTTTTGATTAAGAATAATTTTTACCGTTTTATCTGGATCAGCACGTAACTCCATGTGGTAGTTACCAGGTGCAATGTAAATCGTACTAGGACGCACGACTTCTTCATGTTTAGCTTCTTTAAAATGAAGCCCTGAAATTTTAGATAAACGTTCAGCTAACTGTAAAGTAAAGCCAGCGGGCATGTGCTGAACAATAAACATCGGACCAAATTGTTTTTCAATATATTTTCCTAAGCCATCAAACAAAGTTTCTAAAGCACGCGGACCACCAGTAGAGCTGGCAATAGTGACCGCATCTGGTTTAAAAGTAGCTATCGCTGAAAAATGTTTTTTGGGAAGATCAGCTGGTTTTGCCGGAGCTACTGGAGCGACAGGTTTCGGTGTCTCAGTTTCTTTTTGAAAATGAAAAAATTGAAGAATTTTTGGTAACAGACGGGCTTTTAAACGTTTAACATTATCTTCTAGAGCCCCTGAATGAGCCGTATCCGTTTGCTCATCTTTGGCTAAAAAATCCACTTGTGAATATTGTAAAGCCTTTAAAGTATCAGGAGCTTCACCAGCTGTTGAAAATAAAACAACGGGTGTTTGATAATTTCTAGCTCTGATTTCTTCGATCACTTGCAAGCCGTTTTTTTCCGGCATGTTCATATCTAAAACCACGATGTCTGGTTTTTTCTCATTAAAATATTCGATCGCCGTACGACCGTTTGAAGCGGTCGATAGGCTTTCGATTTGCGATTCGTTCTCAAGCGACTTTCGTAGCAGCGCACGCACAGCTAAAGAGTCATCAACAATAAGAACGTTCAGTTTTTTACTCATATCTTAAGCTTCGCTAGCTAACGCTTTCCCATTTAGGTCTAAACATTTTAAGATAGACTCGATATCAAGCATACTTAAAATGTTGTGTTGAGATTTGAAAACACCTTTCATAAACTGTGCGATTTTTGGTTCGACAGTTTCTGGAGTATTTTCAAAATTGTTATAGTCGTTTTCGACAACGTCACCAACGCGGTCTACTGGAAAAGCCATCAAAATGCCGTCTGTACGACAAACGATCGTATTGGTTAACTCCGTGTTTTCCTGCTTGGGTAAACCGAACATTTCACGTAAATCAATCGACACGGCGATTTGGCCGCGCAGATTGATTAACCCTTTAACGTATGATGGAGCTAAAGGGATCGGAGTAATCGGTAAACTTTTAGTGACTTCTTGCACTTGTTGCACATCTAGCGCGTACATGCGGTCTTCGAGATAGAATGTGCAGGCTTGTTCTTGTAAACTCATACGGCCACGTTTCCTTGTTTCTTAGCTTTTACAGACGTTAAATATCTAAATAACGTTTCTACAAGCTCTGTTTCTTTGATTTTTTCTAAGTATTCGTTAAATCCGGCTTCAAGACCTTCCTGAGCATAGGCTTCAGAGAACTTAGTTGTGATTGCGATAAGCGGGATATGGTTGTACATATCTTGTGAACGGATAGCTTTTGCTAATTCTAAGCCGTTCATCACCGGCATTTCGATATCACTTAAGACTAAGTCGTAATTGTCTTGGGCTAATAGATCTAAGGCTTCTTGACCATGGTTAGCTACGACAACATGCAATTGGTTTTTCTTTAAAATCGCAGTTAAGTGACGTTTAAAGAAGTTTGAATCTTCAACTAAAAGAATCTTGCACGCTTTAACGTTTAACGGTTTAGATGAAAATTTCTTTTGTTCTTCAACATAAGAAACTAAATCTGGTACGCGTTCAGACGCTTGGCCTGGAGCCATCTTATTCATAAGATGCTCAACGCACTCGTAAGCATTGATAATCACAGAAACTTCGCCATTTACCAGTAAGCTTCCTAAAACACCTTTACGGTCAGAGAAAGCATCGTCAATATTTGTCGAAGTTGAAATCACATCTAAAATTTCATGCACTTGTAGGGCATAAAGTTTAGTGTTTTTCTTAATCACAACAGCCTTACAGGTTGGGTAGGTTTGCGATAAGTTCACGACATCAAATTTTCCGTAACCAAGGTACTCATGAACCGACATGATCGGAAGTAACTGGTCGCGGTATTGAACAACCGGAATTTCTCCAGCCATTTGAATGTCGGCCCATTGGAATTCTTCAAGACGATGAACTACAGCTAATGGTAAGCCATGAACTGTCGGAGCACCCACTTTACAGAATAAGAATTCTTGTTGGTCCGAAATTGCTTCACGAGATTGTAAAGCTGCATCTTCTTCTTGTGGTCGCGCTGCTGTAAGCTGTGCGTATTTTGCAAGACCGATCACATCTAAGATCAATGACACTGAACCATCACCTAAAACTGTAGCACCTGAATAAACCGAAAGGTTTTTCAAGAAACGGCTTAACGGTTTAACAACGATATCAGCGGTGTCGTGAATTTCATCCACAACTAAGCCAAAATATCTGTTATCAGCATTCAGAACGACGATATTGTAGCTTGATTGATCTTTTTTATTTTCTGGATTTAGAACTTCACCTAAGATCACCAGTGGTAATAATTTTCCACGTAAGCGAAACACTGGCTTACCTTGGATGTATTCAATTTTTTCTTCTTCAGAATCAGGGTTGTTTTCAACACGCACTAGCTCAACAAGTTTCACTTGCGGGATGGCGTATTTTTCTTCGCCTGATTTGATAATCATCGCCGGCACGATCGCTAATGTCAGAGGAATTTTTAACGATAAAGTCATACCTTTACCTAATTCGCTCTTAAGCTCTACGCGACCACCGATTTTTTCGATATTGTTTTTCACAACATCCATACCCACGCCGCGGCCAGAAATATTAGTCACGTTAGCAGCGGTAGAAAAGCCAGCGGCAAAAATCAGTTCGTGAGCTTCACGGTCTGTCATTTTCGCTGCTTTTTCTTGAGTGATGATACCTTTTTCAATAGCTTTTTTAATTAATTTATCGCGGTTTAAGCCACGACCATTATCAGTGACCTGAATAATCACTTGGCCACCCTCATGAAATGAGCGCACTAAAATTTGGCCCATTTCAGATTTACCAGTTCCGCGGCGCTCATCGGGAGTTTCCAATCCGTGATCGCAGGCATTTCTGATAATGTGGGTTAGCGGATCTTTAATCGCTTCGATTAATGATTTGTCCAACTCGGTTTCAGTACCTTCTAGAGTTAGTTCGATTTTTTTATTTAGTTCTTTAGCTAAGTCTCTGACTACGCGCTGGAACTTACTTAAAACGTTACCAATCGGTTGCATGCGGGTTTTCATCACTTCAGATTGTAATTCTGAAGTTACCACATCTAAACGTTGGCTTAAGTTTAAAAATTCCAAATCGTCACTGCTATTAGAAATTTGTAAAACCTGATTGCGAACTAAAACCATTTCGCTCATCATGGCCATCAAATTATCTAATAAAGCTACCGGTACACGAACAGTTGTATTGGCGTCATCAGCTCCTGCCGGAGGTGGAGTATTCGAAGAAGCGGGTGCAGGTGATGAAGCTTGAACTGGAGGTGGAGGAGTAGGTTGTGTTGCAGGTGACGGCGTAGGACTCGCGGCTTGCGTTGTTCCGTTTTTAAAACTTGATGTCATCTGTTGAACCTTATCTTTAAATTGCGGAGTCATATTTACCATATGCTCGCGACTGAATTCGCCGAACAGGTCAAAGGCTTTAAGTAAGCGGTCAACGCCTACGGCTTTTAATTGCACATAGCCTTTGCGCACGGGTTCCATGCGAGTTTCAAGTTCGTGGGCTAGGGCTCCCATTTCCTGAAAGCCGAATAGTAAACATGAACCTTTTAATGTGTGCACATCACGATACAAAGCATCGATCTGTGTGGCGTTCAGCTCAGTGGTTTCACTGAGCTGAATTAGACCAGTCACACGCGCCGAAATTTCTTCAATCTCAGCCACAAGTTCCTGTAATGCGGGATCCAGTTGATTATTACTCATTATTAAGCAGCCTTTTGCATTTTTCTGATTAGAGTACGTAAGTCTTCAGCAGACTGAGTTAAACCTTTTGCAGAGTTTAATGTTTCAGATGAAGCTGACATATTTTGTTCGGCCGCAGAAGAAACAGCTTTTACAGAAGTTGCGATATTTTCAACACCTTTTGATGATTGAACAACTACGCGCGATACTTCATTTGTTGTTGCTGTTTGCTCTTCAACTGAGGCGGCAATGGCTCCAGATAAGCTGTTTAATTTCTCAATAGATTGAGAGATTCCAGAAATCGCATCAACGGCTGCTGATGAATCTTTTTGGATAGCTCCGATTTTTTGTGTGATTTCTTCGGTCGCTTTAGCAGTTTGTTTTGCTAACTCTTTTACTTCGTTGGCAACAACGGCGAAACCTTTACCAGCATCACCAGCGCGGGCAGCTTCGATTGTCGCATTTAAAGCTAATAAATTAGTTTGTTGTGCGATAGAGCTGATCACCTTGATCACGTTACCGATCTCTTGTGAACTTGTGCCAAGTTTAGTGATTGTTTTATTTGTCTCTTGAGCGTTGCTTAAAGTGTCACGTGACATTTGTGCAGATTCATTGGCTGAACGAGCGATTTCTTTGATTGAAGCCACCATCTCTTCAGTGTTTGTCGCAACGATTTGAACGCCAGAGGCAACTTCAGAAGAAATACCTGTTGCATATTCAGAATCTTGAGACGTTTTTTTTGCATTGTCAGCCATTTGTGTAGCTACAGCAGTTAATTGAGTTGCAGAAGCGGCAAGACCGCCAGCCATAGATTCTAAAGCGATGATTGTTTTTTGTAATTCTGTAACATCAGTTGCTAATTTAACAACTTTAAACACACGGCCCATTTCATCTGTGACAGGTGAATAGCAAGCTTGAATCCATAGATCTTGGCCTGTTTTAGTTACACGTTTAAAGATACCAGATTTAGCTTTACCAGCTTTTAGCTCTGGCCAGAAAGATGCGTATTCAACAGACATTGCATATTGAGGGTCACAGAACATTCTGTGGTGTTTACCTTTGAATTCGTCAGTTGAAGAGTAACCAGTAGCACCTAAAAAGTTTTTATTAGCTGTT
This sequence comes from Pseudobdellovibrio sp. HCB154, assembly GCF_046267985.1. Taxonomy (GTDB): domain Bacteria; phylum Bdellovibrionota; class Bdellovibrionia; order Bdellovibrionales; family Bdellovibrionaceae; genus Pseudobdellovibrio. The sequence continues at coordinate 1,376,581 of NZ_CP176530.1, forward strand.
AAGATATTACCTTCAGTATCAAATTCAATATAAGCATAAGAAGCGTCGATCGCATTGATCACACCTTTCATGTTTTGACGTTCAATTTCAGCTTCTGTGATGTCATAACGAACACCTAAGTATTTTTTAGGTTTACCGTTATCACCCATGATCGGGGCGATCACAGCGTCAACATAGTATGGAGTACCGTCTTTAGCTCTATTTTTTACCATACCACGGAAGATTTTACCGCGACCGATAGTAGCCCACATTTCTTTGAATACTTCTTTTGGCATGTCAGGGTGACGAGTTGTATTGTGACCTTTACCAATTAACTCTTCACGAGGGTATTTAGAAACTTCTAAGAATTTTTCATTCACGTTTAAGATATCACCGCGTAAGTCAGCTTCAGACACGATACTAGTCATGTTCATGATTTCTGTACGTACTTGTAATTCTTTTTTTGCATTTGTGATATCAGTTGCAAATTTTACGAATTTAACGGGCTTGCCGTCTTTACCGAAAATAGGGTTGTAAGAAGCTAAAATCCAAACTTCTTTGCCGTTTTTACCAAAACGTTTGTATTCATCAGACAAGAATTCGCCACGGTTTAATTTTGCCCAGAAATCAGTGTACGCCGGAGACGAAGCATACGTCGGATCACAGAACATCCTGTGGTGTTGATTTTGAATTTCTGGTAACGAGTAACCTGTGCATTTAAGAAAGTTTTCATTTGCTGTGATAACCGTACCGTCTAGATTAAATTCAATCACTGCTTGTGATCTGTTGATTGCATCAACAAAACCTTTCAATTCTGATTGAGGGTTTGCTTTAGGTGCCGGTTGTTTTTTAGTTTTTGCTGCCATTTTTCGATTACTCCTTACTATGTTAGTAAATAAAATTTGTTTTAATTTAAAATTATTAAACAATTATTAATGAATATTTCGCACCTATTTATTCGGCGTTTGCTCCGGAGAACCATAGGGGTCCCCGAGACTGGATAATTGTTAATTTTTTTTGACAACTCGATGACGCTAAGACGAAACTCGACCAATAGGGGGACTTAAAGGTCTGGGTCGTTACGAGTTCGAGTTTAAAATTGTTAAGTTTGTCAAACGACGATATCTTTAGGCTGAGGCGACACATCTATGAGTTTCAAAATTTACAAACCAAAATATAAATCACTTTTCAGAAAAATTGCCATAGGTTCTTGGTGGAATGCCGGCGATCCGTCGGTGTACGGCATGGCTGAGGTTGATATGACTGAGGCTTTAAAATTTATTGAAAAAATGAAAGCTGAAAAAAATATTTCGCTCACGCCAACTCATCTTGTTGGTCAAGCGGTGGTTGAGTGTTTGAAAGTTCGTCCTGAAGTGAATTCGATTATGATTCGCCATGATATTTACTATCGTAGAAACATCGATATTTTCTTTCAGGTCAATATCGAGGGTGAAGATAACGGTGATAAAACAACTAAAGCCGAATTATCAGGAGTGACGTTAAGAAACTTACAGGCCAAAACGATTTTTCAATTGGCTGAAGAATTAAAAAACAAAGCGAATAAACTGAAAAAAAACAAAGAAGGCGAGCTAATGCAAGTTCGCTCGACGATGGAATTTATTCCAAATTTTTTAATGAAGTATGTGCTACTTGGCACATCCTTTTTAAATTTTGATTTAGGTTTACCACTTCACTGGTTCGGTGTTCCGAAAGATCCGTTCGGAGCTGTAATGATCACAAGTGTAGGTTCATTTGGGATCGACTGGGGCTTGGCGCCACTAGTTCCGTATTCACGCTCACCGATGTTATTAGCGGTAGGCGCAGTTCAAAAGCAAGCCAGAGTGATTGAAAGCGAAGGCCAACCAGATCGTATCGAAGCTAGACCGATGATGAAAATCGGAGTTACGTTTGACCACCGTTTTATGGACGGCGCTCACGCGGCCGACATGCTTAAAACTTTTAAAGCGTGTTTTGCAAATCCAGATAAATTCTTCAATAAATAGCCTCCGAAAGAGGTTTCATTACTTATGTCGACGCAGTACGAATTGATTATTGCAACAAGTTGCAATAATCAATATCTATGCCTCTAAAACCACAAACAGCTGATTTACCCCGAAAAGCCTTGATTATTTCTAAAAACAAGGTTGTTAAATCAATTGCTCGCTATATCTTAGGTGATGCATTACCGTGCAAGGTTGTTCGTTCTGCACCGGATGGTAAAACTGTTTTTAAATCTGCAGATAATATAAAAGTTTTAATTCTAGATTGGGCACTGCAAGACAAGTACGGCTCGCTGATGAAGTGTTTAAAAGAAGCTAAGGCTCGTAAAAATGTGATTGTGGTTAATGTCTTTAATGCGGATGAACAAAAGCGCTGGGTTAGTCAAACGCTTCCGCAGATAGCCCACAATAATAAAATTTATGCGGTTGAGTTAGATTTTATGGCGATTTCACTGACGATCAGTTTGCTCCGGGTGAAGTCGCGTATTGCAAAGGTGAAGTGATATGGAAATAGCTTTAGCTATAACTTTTATTTTTGTCGTTATTTTATTCATAGCAGGAATGTTTTTTCTTCCTGAATTTTTTGGCGTTTCGGCAGATAAAACAGAAGCGAAAGATCAAGATAAGAAACAATAGGATGTATAAAAAATGAGAGATGCTTTTCAGATTCCAGTTGATTTGTTTTACACAAAAAATCATCAGTGGTTGGCTGTCGATGAAAATATAGTGACGTTCGGTGTGACTGAATATGGTCTTAAAAAAATTGGTGAAATTGTGTATGTCGACTTACCAGAAGATGGTACGCGGGTAGCGGTTGATGCTGAGTTTGCTTCGCTTGAGAGTGTTCGTCATATTATGGATTTGTTTTCGCCTTTTAACGGGATGATCACAGAAGTTAATTATCGTTTATTTGAAGACCCGTCGATTATTAATGATGATCCTTACGGTGAAGGCTGGATTTTTATGGCTGAACTCGATAATGAAAAAGATCTGGCTTCGTTGTTAAGAAGCTCTGAATACAAAGCGCATTTACAATCTTTATAGCGAAGTTTCACATTTTGAACAAAAACCGTAAAAGACCAAAGACAAATTAGCTTTGGAGAAGTCAGGAACTTCTTTTAAAGCTAGTTCTATCTTGTTAAATAGAGCTTCGTTGCCTTTATTGGTTTTTCCGCAAGATTTGCAGATAAAATAATGCGGCACTTTTTTTTCGAAAACATATTGATAAATTTTCCCTTTTTTTGGCAAGTCGAGTTCTTGAATAATGCCTAAGGAAACGAATTTCTCAATATTTCGATATATAGTTACACGATCAACATCAGGAACATTATCATAAATTTCTTTTTGAAGTTCTTTAAAAGGAATATGGCGATTTTTGTTGTCTAAAAAATACTGAATGATGACTTCTTTTGAAGGTGTCATTCTTAATCCTTTAGACTTTAAAAATTGAACCAGATCTTTATGCTTTTTCACTAAAAAAAGTCTCCAAATCCATTTTAGGCGAGCGAATATGATAGTCTTTTCCATGAAAATTAAACTTCAACTCTTCCGCATGTAAAAACATGCGCGATGTTTTATACATCTTTCCCATTTTTTCGTTATAACTTTCATCGTTATAGCGGCTATCACCTAAGATCGCATGTTTGGCTAGGGCAGCGTGTTTTCTGATCTGATGTTGGCGGCCGGTTTTGATTTCGCATAAGACTTCGGTGAAGTACTGATTGGTGCGAACCACAGAAACGTGTGTGATGCAGTTTTTGCGATCACCAGATTTACCTTGTGGATTTTTACGGCCTTCGGCCTTATCAGATAACGGTAGATTCCAGGTTAGAGTTAAGGCTTTATCTTTCCAGCCGCCACGTAAAAGGGCGCGGTAAGTTTTGGCTCCAGAGTGTAAAGCCTGTGATAGAGGCTCATGAAATTTGGGGTCACGCGCCACAACCACCAGGCCGCTGGTCTGTTGATCTAGGCGATTGACGAAATTTACGGGGAGTTTTCGCTCTGTAAGCCAATCTAAAAGACTAGGCTTCTCATTGTGTACAGAAACACCTTCCGGTTTGTTGAGCACGATAAAAAAAGCATTATCCTCTAAGACTGAAATCATGTTATTATTTACGAGTTAAGTTATTAAAAAGGCAAGGTTTTATGAATAATTCTATGAATGAAAATATGTCTATCTCTGAAAACGATGAAGTTAAAGTAGAACAAGACGCTTCTGCTGAAGAAACAGAAACTCCCAAAGAAAAAGTAAAAATTGAATTTCCATTTAGCGAAAAGGTTCGCGAAAAAGCCCCAAAAGCTTTTGAAGTGGCTGAAAACGTCGCGACGCAATGGAAGAACGATGAAAAATTCGAAGTAGGCCTTCCGCATCCGTTAGCTGAGGTAGCGGCGGTTAAAGCTTTAGAAAAAGCTAAAGAAGTTGAAAAGAAACTTGAAGAAAAGGGTGTAATCACAGCCGCTAAAATGGGTGTTGAAATCGCTAAACTTCAGGCGCAATCATTACTTTCAAAAATTAAAAAATCGTAGAAACTGAAAGCCATAAATATGAGTCGCGACGAGCGTATTAAAAACATTTTGCAGCAGTTAAACCCTGTCGTTTTTGAATTAAAAAACGACAGTGCTAAACATGCAGGTCACGCTGGCCACATGGGTGTAGAACCTACAGGTGAAACTCATTATAAATTAAAAATCGTCTCTGAGGTTTTTAAAGGAATGGGTCGTGTTGATCGCCAACGTAAAGTTTATGATCTTTTAAGGCCTGAGTTCAATTCAGGCCTGCACGCACTTGAACTAAAAACTCTAACGCCAGAAGAAGCCAAAGGTTAATTCGCTTTTGGCATCATCAAACACACCTATTTTAGCCATTGATTTTGGTACAAGTAATTCACTTGTGGGTTGTGTTTATGACGGCGAAAAAACATTAGCATTACCTATTGATGATCTAAATTCTGATCCAACCATGATGCGCACACTTTTATACTTTCCAGATCCGGATGTGTGCTATTACGGCCAGCGCGCCATTGATGAATTTCTAGAAAACGATATGGAAGGGCGCTTGTTCCGTTCTTTCAAAACACATTTGCCAAATCAAGGCTACTTAGGGACTGTCTTTAACAACCGTGTTCTTTCTTTAGAAAACATTATTGGTTTATTTTTATTAGAATTAAAAAAACGCGCAGAAAAAGCGATCGGGCAGAAAGTTACACACGTGGTGATGGGAAGACCGGCTCGTTATTCAATGGATGAAGTGGCTGATGGTTTTGCTCTTCATCGTATGGAAAAGGCCTGTAAGTTTGCAGGCTTTACCGATGTGCAATTTGTTCCAGAGCCGTTAGCAGCTGCTTTTGATTACCGCAGATCTGCCACAGAAGAAAAAACAATTCTAATCGGGGATTTTGGTGGCGGAACTTCAGATTTCACCATCATGAAAATTAATCCCAAAGAATTTTCTAAAAAAGATGTTTTATCAATTGAAGGTTGTCCGTTAGCGGGCGATGCCCTTGATAGCGTGTTTATGGCTAATAAGCTGAACGAGTATTTTGGCGCTAAAACGAGATACATGTTACCACTGGGAAGAAATGTGATGACCATGCCTCCAGGTGTGATTATGCGTCTCAATCATCCAGCGCATATCGTGCACTTAAAAGATAAAGAAACCTATGAGTTCGTACGCGAAGTCAGAAAGTGTGCTTTAACGCCAAAAGATGCGGCTGGTGTGGATCGTCTTTTTGCGATGATTGAAGATAACCAAATCTTTCCATTTTTTGAAAGTATCGAAGCTTGTAAAAAAGAATTATCGAAATCTGATAAATCAAATTTCAAATTCGACTACCCAGATATCGAAGTTTATGAAACGTTCTCAAGTGACCAGTTCACCACGTGGGCGACAGAAGTAAAAAACAATATTATCAATGCCTTAGATCGATCTCTTCAAAAATCAGGTTTAACTGAGAAGCAAATCGATTTAGTGTGCTTAACAGGCGGAACATCAAAAGTTCCTCTGATCAGAAAAGAATTCGAAGCCCGTTTCGGTCAAGAAAAGCTACAAACTCAGACAGAATTCCATAGTGTCACAGCAGGGTTAGTTGAAGTGGCCAGTCTTTGGGAAAAAGGCTCAACCGTTAGCTAATCGTAGCTAAGCTATCAGTTCTAGAAATCGTTTAATTTTAACTTTAAATCTTCAATGAGCGATTTAACTTTGTCTAATTGCTCTTCTTCAGGGGATTTGGCGGCAGGTTTTTGATCAAGATCTGACCATGAGCCCATAGCCGATTTTAGGTTTGTAGACATAGAAGACCATTTAACCTTAGCTAAACTTTGCAGTTCAGACGGGTTTAATGCGCTGCTTTTAGCGCTGCTGCTATTCTTTGAAGACTTCTTGTTGCTCATTACTTTAGTTGTGTTGCCTTTAAACTCTATGGTACTAATATCACTTTGAAAATCAAGGGAGAAGTGCATGTCTCAAGATATTATCTACACAATGAAGGGTGTCTCTAAAGTTTACCCTCCAAATCGTTTCGTTCTAAAAGATATTTATTTATCATATTTTTATGGCGCAAAAATCGGCGTACTAGGTCTGAATGGTTCAGGTAAATCATCATTGCTAAGAATTATGGCGGGTGTTGACACTGAATTTTTAGGTGAAGCATTCCCGGCAAAGAAGATGAAAGTCGGCTACTTAGAGCAAGAACCTCAATTAGATGAAACACTCAATGTTCGCGATAATATTTTTTCTCAAATGGGAGATCTTCCTAAATTGATGAAAGACTACAACGCGATCAACGATAAATTTTCTGATCCTGATTTAGATCCGGACGAAATGAATCGCTTAATTGAAAAACAAGGTGAGCTTCAAGAAAAAATCGAACAAATGGGCGGCTGGGAAGTTGACCAAAAAATCGAATTAGTGATCGATGCTTTACGTTGTCCAGAACCAGACAGCCCAGTGACTCACTTATCAGGTGGTGAAAAACGCCGTGTGGCCCTTGCGCGTTTAATTATGTCTAATCCAGATATCTTATTACTAGATGAGCCGACGAATCACTTGGATGCTGAATCAGTTGGTTGGTTAGAGCAATACTTAGCTAAATTCCCAGGCACAGTTATCGCCGTTACCCATGACCGTTATTTCTTAGATAACGTAGCTGGTTGGATTTTAGAATTAGACCGCGGTGAAGGTATTCCTTGGAAAGGAAACTACTCTTCTTGGTTAGAACAAAAAGATAAACGTTTAGCCCAAGAGCAACAGTCTCAATCTAAAAAAGCTAAAACATTAGAGCGCGAGTTAGAATGGATCAGACAAGGTGCTAAAGCCCGCCAATCTAAATCAAAAGCACGTATCCATGCTTACGAAGATTTATTAAAAGAACCATCAGCTGAAAAATTACAAGAGATGTCGATCTACATTCCACCTGGACCTCGTTTAGGTAATATCGTGATCGAAGCTAAAGGTGTAACTAAAGGCTACGGTAAAAAATTATTATTAGATAATGTTGACTTCACAATTCCTAAAGGGGCCATCGTGGGGGTTATCGGACCGAATGGTGCCGGTAAATCAACATTATTCAAAATGATCACAGGCAAAGAAAAACCAGATTCTGGAACTTTCAAAGTCGGTGAGACGGTTAAGATCGCTTACGTTGATCAAACGCGTGAAACACTCGATCCGAATAAAACAATCTTTGATGAATTATCTGGCGGCGCTGACTTAATTAAATTAGGTAACCGCGAAGTTCCGGCTCGTCAGTACGTAAGCTGGTTTAATTTCTCGGGCACAGACCAACAGAAAAAAGTGGGCACATTATCAGGTGGTGAAAGAAACCGCGTGAATATGGCTAAAATCTTAAAAGAAGGTGCGAACTTACTTTTACTAGATGAGCCGACGAATGACTTAGACGTAAATACAATGCGTGCGCTTGAAGAAGCGTTAAACGAATTCGGTGGATCGGCGATTGTGATTTCCCATGACCGTTGGTTCTTAGACCGTGTTTGTACACACACTATGGCATTTGAAGGGGATTCAAAAGTTTACTTCTACCCAGGTTCTTTCTCTGAGTACGAAGAAGACCGTAAAAAACGCATGGGCGAAGACGCAACCCCTAAGCGTATCCGCTACAGAATGATCGACCAATAGGGTTGATTTGATGATTTAAAAAAAAAGCCGCTTGGGTAAAACCGGTGGCTTTTTTATTTCTTCTCAGGACTAATAACTTCGTCAGTGAAGGTGACGAAGTGAAATTTGAATTTTCTAGGGTGAGTTTCGGCCCATTTTTTGACGACTAAAGCCATTTCATTTCTAACGAGTTCGCGGTCTTCAGGTGATTTTTCGCCGTAATAATCACAGTAAACCGTTAAAGCATCACCACTGGTGTCAGTCCACATCGGGCGAGCAAAAACATGATCAGGTGTTTGTGATTTTGTAATGACCGGAAATAGCGATTGTTCAATCGCTGATTCAACTTTTTCATCACGCTGATGGGCTAGAGTATTCCAGCCCCATTGCGCAAAAAGACCAAGGGCAATTAATCCGATAATTCCTAAAACGTATTTCATCTTAGAATAGGTATCTGCGGTAGGCGACAGAACTGATTAAACCCATGCCAAGCATTGTGGTTAACATTCCGGATCCACCATAACTAAGTAACGGTAACGGAACGCCCACGATCGGTAAAAGCCCGATAACCATGCCGATATTGACAAACATATGCCAGAATAAGTACGCGGTCACACCTACCACAACCAAAGCTCCGAACTTATCCCGGGCCCTCGATGCAATTTCAAAACACACTAAGAATAAGAAAATAAATGTCGTAAGAACCGCGATGCTTCCGACAAAACCCCATTCTTCAGATAATACTGAATAAATAAAGTCAGTATGACGTTCTGGTAAGAACTCTAACTGTGATTGCGTTCCTTGGCGAAAACCTTTACCGAAGAACTGACCTGAACCAACCGCAATACGTGATTGAATCGAGTTATAACCTTTACCTTGTGGATCTGAGTCCGGTGATAAAAATGTGTAAACGCGATGTCTTTGGTAGTCTCTAAGCCCGTATTTCCACATCAGTGGCATAGCTATTAGACCAAGTCCGATAATTGCGACTAAAATGCTTTTTCTGATTTTCACGAAAAATAAAAGTGTACCACCAATAAGCATTAACGTCATTGCTGTTCCTAGATCGGGTTGCTTTACTGTGAGAACGAAAGGGATAAACAATAACATAAACGGGAATAACAATTCCCTAAATCCCATACCTGGGCCTTCAGGGTTTCTGTTAATTAAGATCTTTGAGAGAACGAGAATCAAACACATCTTCATGGTTTCAGAAGGCTGATATCTGAAAAACTTTAAATCAATCCAACGTTGACCACCTAATACGGCTTTACCGAAAAAATCCACATAAATTAAAGCGCCGACGTTGACGATGTACATAAGCCAGATCACACGGTTAATCCAAATGTAATCTAAGAAGGTCATTACAAAGAAAATTGTCCAGCCGGCAGTTAGCCACACGATTTGTTGGATAAATAAAGTTTCAACTTCGGTTGAGTGAGGTCCGTGAGTTGCGCTAAATAAGTTAATAAGCCCAATCACATTCAAAGTAAAAATTAAACCAATTAAGCGCAAGTCGATGCGGCTTAAAAAGTTTCTTTCTGTTACGTTAATTCCACCAATTGACATTTTTGTTCCTTAACTAGTCGCTGCCCGCGGGTGCAGAACCTGGGGTAACGATGCCTCGAGCATTTGGGTTTTTCTTTAAGGCGTCTCTTACGATATCAGGATGATATTTTTTGAAATACGCTTCCATCACATCGCGTACAATAGGAGCGGCTCCTGTGTTACCGTGACAAGCATGCTGAGCCAGTACGGCGACTGTGATTTCTGGTTTATCAGCTGGGGCCCACGCCACGAACCAACCGTGATGGCGCATTTGAATAGGACGCGCTTCACACGATTGATAGATTTGATCTGCCGAGAAACTCATAACTTGGGCGGTACCAGTTTTACCGGCCATTTCAACGCCAGGAACTTTCCAGTGGCGGGCTGTACCGCCTGAACCATTGGCCACGCGTCTCATCGCTTCTTTCACGACTTTGAAAGTGCTTTTATCAATTTTAAAACCATTCGGTTGCGGTAACGTGACATCACGTAATTCCGCGGGAAAGCGTTCGAATAAGATTTTACCTTCATGGTCAGTTACTTTTTTAACGATAAAAGGTTTTACAACTTTACCTTCAGTACCAATCGTATTGTAGGCTACAGCCATTTGAAGTGGTGTGGCTGTTACGTAACCTTGACCGATGGCCATCGTTAAGTTTTCACCCGGTTGCCATTCTTCACCTAAACGGGCTTTTTTCCATTCTGAACTAGGTAATCTTCCTGGAGCTTCACGATCCATTTCAATACCCGTGCGAGCCCCCAGGCCCAGTAATGAAATGTAGTTATACATTTTATCAACACCTAAAGAGATACCCATTTTATAGAAGAAAACGTTCGAAGATTTTTCAATCGCCGTGTAAACATCAACACTACCAAAACCATTTTTATTGTGATCATGGAAGTAACGGTTACCGAACCAAAGCTTTGAAGGTGTCGCTACGATTGTTTTATCTGTGATTACTTTTTCTTGAAGCGCAGCTAAAGCCACCATCGGTTTAAAAGTTGATCCCGGCCAGAAGTGATCTTGAATCACCTTATTACGGAACGGTTTAAATGGATCAGTACTTAACTTACCCATGATTTTTGTCGGAACATCTGAGGTGAAAATATTCGGGTCAAAACTTGGTGAATTTAGCCAAGCTAAGATTTCGCCGTTAGATTTCATCGCCACAACCGAACCGATACGGTTTAGTTTAGTAAATGAATCATAAGCTGCAATTTGAATATCGCGGTCAATAGTTAGAGTAGCACCATGACCATGTACTGGCTCGATATCTTTAATTTGTTCACCGTAGATGTTTGGAATTTCAGTGATTGTTTCGCGGCCGTGGGCGTCGACTTGTACGAAGCTTACGCCATCAATACCGCGGATTTTTTTCTCTAAATGCTCTTCAAGGCCAGATTTGCCAATGATATCACCTTGTTCAAAGAATAAATCAGGGCCATTTTTCTTGTTTAACTTTTCGATTTCTTTTTTAGAAATCTCGCCCACGTAACCAAACAGCTGTGCGCCATCTTCACGAAGTGGGTAATAACGGATAATCGATTCGCGAATCTCTAAGCCTGGGTAATCTAGGCGGATACGTTTTAAACGAAACACTTCTTCGCGCGATAAATTATCTTTTAAACGGATCAAAGAGAACGGCCCGTTTAATTTTTTAGAGCGCGTGATTTTTTCAACAAGCTTTGCGGGCTCCATGCCGATGACCGGTGCCACGTTTTCAGATAAGGCTTTTAAATCTTCGATATACTGAGGAGAAATAACCGCTTCAAAACCTGGTAAGTTTTCAACTAAGGCACGGCCATCACGATCCATGATTAGACCACGCGGAGCCATGATTTTAGTTTGTTTTACACGGTTTTTTTCAGAGTATTGGCGAAGCTCACGGCCGTTGATAATTTGCAGCCACATTAAACGTGTTGTGAAGATAACCGCTGTGATCGCCACGAAAATATAAAACGGGCGGTAGCGGTTAAGAAAATCTCTAGCCTCTTCCGGGTTACTGATATACTGGGTTCTCATGATTCCACCTCAGAAGAAGTGCTCGCTGTTGTTGTCGTTGGTCCCCAAGAAGGATTTGATTCAAAACGCTGATCAATAAATTCTAAGAATTTGTAAATCGGAATACTGAATAAAAAGTTGCAACCTAGCTCTAGTAGACGGTGCAAAAAGAAAATCGGGGTAGGGTTTGGTTCTAACCAACGTGAAATCAAAATATACGCAATAGCGTAAAAGAATGATCCGCTTGTCGCTAAAATTGAAAAATAAAACAATGACGTTGAATGGATACGGTTTTTAAAGATCCAGACAAAAAGCATTAATGCCACTAAACTTGTCCACGCCATTTTTAACGGTATGTAGGAATAGCGGGTCATAATTAAGCCTAAGAAATAAATGAAAAACACCGCGCGGATATTCGGCCATTTAAGCGCGATGAAAACCACCATAATTAACCAAAGCTGTGGGGCAGGGAATGAACCAAGCACAAACGGCCAAAAGCTAGTTTGAAATGCGCAGAACGCATAAAACACCAACGTGAACACAACAAGTTTTAAAATCAGTAAAATCGTACTTCTAGACATCGCTAGTTTGTGCCTTTAGTTGGTGACTCAGTTGTAACAGCAGCCGTTGTTGTCTCAGGAAAGAAATCCTCATGAGCGGCGTCTAACACCACAAACACTTCTTCGATTTTGTTGGCTTCAACAACCGGTTTAACATTTACGATAAGGCTGGCGCTTTTTGTTTTGCGTTCAACATCAGTCACAACCGCTAAAGGAAAACCTTTTGGAAAGATATTATCTAAACCACCAGTTACGATAATATCGCCGGCTTTAACATCTTCCGTACGATCGATATATTGAAGAATACCGCCTTCTTTTGAGGTGCCCTCAATAATCCCACGCGCACGTGTTTTTTGAATCATAGCATCAAATACTGAATAACGATCTGTGATCAACATCACATGCGATGTGTGCTCAGATGGGCGAAAGATATAACCCACAGCGCCAGACACTGTGATCACAGCCTGCATGTGTTTAAGCCCATGTTTTTTACCTTTGTTTAATGTGATTGTCTTATGATCCGGTAAAAGATCACGGCCAATCACTTGCGCCGGTAACAACTCCATTTTTGTGTTCTTTTGAAAATCTAAAATGTTTTTTAAACGGGCAATTTCAATTTGGCTTTCGTCAAAAAGCTTAAGGCGAGTTTTGATCTCTGCTAATTCGCTTTGGAGGCGGGCATTGTCTTTCTTGATATTGATTAAATTCAAGTATTCAGCGGTAGTTCCGCGCACACCTAAGCTTAAACCAGAGAATAAAGATTGAAAGCCATCAGATAAAAAGCTTAAGGGCTGAGCAAACCAGCTTTCCTGAGATTTTTTCTGCTCCATGTTAATTGAGATCAGCGGCAGTAAAGCCATGAGTAGAATGAGAATCGCTTTTTTGAAATTAATATTTAGAAAATTCACAGTAGAAAAGTTCTCCTGAATCTAACGGTAACAAATTACTTGCAGATTTCAACACTAAGTTTAAAGATATTTAATCTGTATTTTTTAAGGAGCAAAAACTGCATGTCTCAACAATCGTTTATTAAGCAAGTTAAAGCAGCTATGGCTGGAAACCGTGCGATCAATGGTAAAGCTATTTTAGCCATGATCATTTTCGGTATGATCATTTTAACTTTCGTTCTTTCTGATTATTCAACAAGAGGTAATGGAACTCTAGGTGTCGGCGCAGCAGCTGAAGTAAACGGTGAGATCATCACTCTTAAACAATTCCAAGAACAAGAAAACCGCATTGCGAACTATTACGCGCAATTTTTCGGTGGCAAAATCGATAACGAATTTCAAAAGAAACAAATTCGTTCTGAAGCCTTAAATGAACTAATCAATAATTCGTTATCAGCCCAAGCTGCTGAACGTGAAAAAATCTATGCAACTGATGCAGAGCTTAAAAAAATCATCATGGAAGATCTTCCGTACTTCAAAAAAGACGGCGTTTTCCAGTCTGATCTTTATAAAAATCTGTTGATGGCCAACAAACTTACTCCAGGTGAGTTTGAAAAAGACCTTCGCGCGCAAACAAAAACTCAACGTATCCGTCAGTTATTTGAATTAGGTTTATCTTCAAGCCGTATCGAAAAAGATTTAGAAGCTGAACTTAAATCAAAACAAATGAATGTGGCTTTTGTTAAAATCAACGCTGATGAAATTAAAAAATTAATCACACCAGAATCTGCGGCGAAAAATTTAACTGACCCAGCCTTCGCGCAAAAAGTGCAAGATTACTATAATAATCAAAAAGGTGAGTTTGAAACTCCTGAACAAGTTAAAGCCTCTCACATCTTAATCCGTACCGGTGAAGGTGCTGATGAAGCCCTTGCTAAAGCTAAAATGGAAAATATCGTTCAGCGTTTAAAGAAAGAAGATTTCGGCAAAGTCGCTGGTGAAGTTTCTGAAGACCCAGGTTCAAAAACTAAAAAAGGTGATTTAGGTTACTTCGCTAAAGGCCGTATGGTTAAAGAATTTGAAGAAGCTGCTTTTAACACTCCAGTGGGTAAAGTGTCTGAAATCGTCAAAACTCCATTTGGTTTTCATATCATTAAGGTAGCTGATAAAAAGCCAGCACAAACAACTTCATTTGAAGCTGCTAAAAACGGTATTGCAGCTAAAATTCAAGCTGAAGAAGCCAATACAGCGATCGCTAAACACTTAGAAGAGCTGGTTGCTAAAGGTGCAGTGGCAGCAGTTAATGAGTATATCAATAAATCGAGCTTAAGATGGACTGAGTCTGGTTACTTCGATTTAACTCAAGATGTTTTACCACAAGTTAACTCTGAAGCTTTATTTAAAGCTTCTTTAGAGCTAAGCAAAGCCAACCCTCTGGCTAAAGTTTTAGTTCGCGAAGGCGATGCACAGTACGTATTAAAATTAGTAGATGCAAAAAGCGTAGCTTCAACAGCTCCAGCTAAAGAAGACGCAGCCGCTAACCAAAAATCGTTAAGCGGTTACTCAAAATGGATTTCTGGTTTACGTAAATCAGCCAAAGTATCGACTAACGATGCGCTTTTAAGCCAACAATAGGTAGGCCGTCCCTTTTTCGGGAGCAGCATATCAAATAAAAAAAAGCCAGGTATTACACCTGGCTTTTTTTATTTGTTTAAATGTTCCGGTTCAAATGCAAAAGGAAATAGTTCTTTAAAGCTTATAGCTTTTTCTTTACCCGTCGTATTCGTCAAAATCACTTCGGTATCAGGCTTAGCAAATTCAGCTAAAACCTGGCGGCAAAAACCACACGGTGGCCATGGGTTTTCTTCTGCGCTGGCTACAGCCACATGGGTTACGTGCACAGGTTTTTTATTTTCGCTAAAAGCTTTCCAAATCGCCACGCGCTCAGCACACACTGTTCCGCCGTAGCTTGCGTTTTCAATATTGCAGCCTGAATAGATCTGGCCGTTACTTAAACGAATAGCCGCACCAATGCGCTTTGTAGAGTACGGGGAGTGAGAAAATTCCATAGCTTTAATAGCTAAGTCTTTTAATTCAGAATTTAGTTTTTGATCGTTAGTTGGTGAAGAGCTCATAGCCGATCTCCTTAAGTTTTTGACTGATCCACATCATCGGTAAACCCTGAATCGCTGAAAAGTCGTCGGTTTCAATTTTTTCAAAAAGGCAGATACCACTTTGTTCGATTTTGTAACTGCCGGCGCAATCAAGCGGAAGATCTTTGTTGATATAACTTTCGATCTCTTGGCTTGAAAGCTTTTTCATTTTCATTTTAGAAATATGATTTAAAGTCCATTTTTGATCGCCATGTAAAATAGCAATCGCAGTAATTAACTGGTGCGTGCGCCCAGCCATTGCTGTTAGTTGTTCTTTGGCTTTTTCTTTGGTTTTACTTTTTCCAATAATATGGCCATCAAAATCAACTAACTGATCGCCACCGATCACCACGGCTTGTTTGAATTCTTTATTTAAAGATGCGGCCTTGGCATAAGCTAAGCTTTCAGCAACTTCCAGAGGAGTTTTATTCTGCTTTAATAAACCTTGTTTTAAAACGTCTTCGTCGCAAGTAGGTTTCATCGCCTCAAAAGGAATTCCCAATTTAAACATTAATTCTTTACGGTAAATCGACGTGCTTCCTAGAATTAATTTTTTCATGTGTTTGAACCTTTGATTTGCTGAATGTAGGAGTCTATTAAGGCGCGTAAGTTAAATTCGGCTTTGTATTTTAATAATGCCAATTCGTAGTCCATGTTTGAATAAATATACTGAACTTTACGCGTTTGTAGACGTGAAACTTGCGCGTCATCTAAAAAAGATTCCGGGCGCAAATAAAGAATAAATCTTTTGTTTTCAGGCAAATACAAATTCACATCAAAAGGCAGACTCTGGTTAGGCTGTAAAAAGTCTGTCGAAAGCTCCAGCATATCAGAAGTCTCGTGAATAGAGTTGATCACTTGATACGGGCTAAACGAGAAAAAACCTAACATTGTTTTTTTATCTTCAAACTGAATGTCTTTAAAAAAATCGGCTTTATAACTGCAAAAATCGGCAAAGTTCACTTTAGGTACGTGAATTTCAAACAATACCGATTCAGGCAATTCTTCTTGTTCGTCAGGGTTTTTATCAACGCGTTCAACCTGAATCATTTGTTTAAGCCAGTTATTTAAAATCACTTGCGCTGAAGCGATATCAAGAAAATTTTCTGAAGCCACAGTCAAATACCCAGTCCATTCAACTTCTTGAATAGCCATGACATAGATTTTTGTCGTTTCAGTTAATAAAGAGGCGCCTTCGGTAATGTCTGAATAATTTTCGATAAGATCAAACATTTCAGGTTTAACGACCTCAGAAAAAGATTTATCTAAAGATTGTTTTTGGTTCTGCGATAAGTTTTTAGCCGCTTTCGGAAGTTGCAGCGACATCGAAGAAGCTTGAGAGGCGTTTGATTTACTGTCCAGTAAAGCCAGAAGCCTCGCTTTGGTAATCGCTTTATCGACTTTGCTCAGTTCGCCAATTTGGTCAATTTCTTCTTCAATCGCTTTTTTTAAAGCGTTTTGTGGGCCGCCGTTCGTAGCCGAGTATTCTTTTTCAACCGCTGCCGTTAAATTTATTTTTGTCGTTTGTTTTTGGCCTTCTGACATCGCGCCATCTTTATCAATTTCTTTGGCTAGGGCTGCAATCAATTTGGCTTTGTTGGGGTCGTATTTTCCAGAAGAGGAAACTAACTGACTTTCTTGATCATTACTTCTGGCGAACTTTTGCGCTTGGCCGCGGTTTCGACTGGCTGATTTTTTTCGTTCACTCTCGGCAATTGAAGATGATTTGCGAGAGGTCACGTTAGATTTTTGTTCATCTTCTGACGTGAAAAAAGATTTCACCTGAATCATTTCTGAATCTTTCTTAGCAGTTGGTGAACTTTTTTTACTATTGATCTGATCAAAAACCTGACTTTTCTTTTCTTGTTTTTGAATTAAACGAATGATGGCTGGGCCTGATAAAGGCGGGTAAAGTTTATTTTCAAAACCACTTGTTTCTAGCTGGAGAATCTGATCGCGCTGGGTTGACATGATGAAGGGTACGATTTGTCCGGTGCAAGATTGATAAATTGTTTTCGGCATGGCGCGAACATTTACGTTTTGATGGTCCCAGGCTAAGAATATGTACGCGGGATTTGTTTCCATGATCCGATCAAGGCCGGCTCTGACGTCATTTTCAACGATAACATTATAACCACGCTTAATTAAAAACTTCTCCACCGGCCCGAACTGGTGGGTCATATTTTTAACAAAAAACAGAGTGGTTTTATTGTCAGTTTGAGTGTCAGCCATTCACTTTAAATTATAAGCAGTTATAAAGGGTGATTCACGTGGTTTAACTCTTGTTTAGTCGTGGTCCAGACAAAAGTCCTTTCAGGTAGTTTTCAAGACCCCCTAATTAGAGGGCCTTTATAGGTTAATTGAGCGTGGCAATCGTTTAATAACTTAGCTTGAAAAGCCCCTCCGGTTCGACTAAATTGCCCCTGATGATCACTGATATTAAATCCGATGTTCAAATTCAAAAACTGCAAGATTACCAGTCTCTTGATTGGGTTGGTATGCAACGTATTCAGTCATCACTTCGCCATCACGAAAACTTGATTCCCTGTGATTTGGCTTTAGGGGTAAACCTGATTGAAGGTCACCGCGGTATTCATATGTCGCGCCTTTATTCGTTGATGATGGATTACTTTCTTCAGCAGGAATTAACGACACAAGGTTTAGATCAACTTTTAACAAAAGCGATCACTTCACAAGAAGGTATCTCAACGCATGCAAGTCTTTCTTTAACTTACAAATTGCCGGTTAAAACCCAAGCTCTAAAAAGTGGTAAAGAAGGTTTTCGTAATTACGATGTGTCGGTTTCAGCTCTTAAAGTCACTGGCGAATCATTAAAAGTTTGGCTTAAGTTCGCAGTACTTTATTCAAGCACATGCCCGCAATCAGCAGCGCTTTCTGTTGAAACTTTTAATTCACAAACGGCTTCACCAGTTAAAACGATCGACCGTTTGCCAGCCACACCACACGCACAAAGAAGTGTGATGGAGTGTGAGTTATTACTGACAGATAAAGATCATTTTGATGTGAATGACCTATTGAAGTCTTTTATTCAAATTATTGAAAACACTTTAAAAACTCCGGTGCAAACAGCGGTTAAAAAAGCTGATGAAATGGCCTTCGCAGTTTTAAATTCTGAAAACCTGATGTTCTGTGAAGATGCGGTAAGACGTGTTGATTCTGAGTTAAAAGCCCGCATCCAGCACAAACCAGTTGAGCTTATTGGCTACCGTATTAAGACTCGTCATGAAGAAAGTCTTCATCCTCATGATGCTGTTAGTCAGAAAAGCTTCAATTATACATTCTTTCCCAATTAGCTCCGCATTTCTTTTGTTCGCTTAAGAAAATTTAGCTAAACAAAAGAACATGTTTATCATTAAGCTTTCACTGATCGTGTGTCTATTTTTAGGTTTCGAATCAGCTTTTGCTAAAGCTCTTCAAGCCTTTCAGGTTTCGTCAAATAATTTTGAACAATCGCTAAATGAAGCTCTTGAGCAGGCCGATCACGGGGCCGAAATTATCATGCCCGAAGGTAAATTCTTTTTAAATTCTGAAGTCGTGATTATCAAACACGGTATTAAACTGCGCGGGCAAGGTATGGGTAAAACCATTTTGTCTTTTAAAAATCAAAAAATCGGAGCGCAAGGTGTTTTTGGAAGCGCTAACGCTTTAGAGTTTTCAGACTTTGCCGTTGAAGACAGTTTCGGCAATGCAGTTAAAGTAGTTTCAGCGCAGTCAGTGACTTTTCGTCGTTTAAAAATTTCGTGGACCGCAGGTCCTCGCCGTGAAAACGGGGCTTACGGTTTATATCCCGTTTCGAGCCGGGATGTTTTGGTTGAAGACTGTGAGGTGTCTGATTCTTCAGATGCCGGAATTTACGTAGGGCAGAGTGAAAATATCATCGTTCGCAGAAATAAAGCTTTTCATAATGTCGCCGGAATCGAAATTGAAAATTCACGTTACGCTGATGTGTATGAAAACGAAGCCTTTGATAACACGGCTGGAATTTTAGTTTTTAATTTACCCAATTTGCCTGTTAAAGGCGGACGTCAAACGCGGGTTTTTAATAACCACGTTCATGATAATAACTTAAAAAACTTTTCAACTCCCGGAAGTATCGTTCATTTAGTTCCCGACGGACTTGGTATTTTTATTATGGCCAACAGTGAAGTTGAAATTTTTGAAAATAAAATTATCAACAACAGCTTAACGGGTGTGGCTATTTCTCACTATGCGGTGAGCGAACGTAAGTTCGAGGATACGACTTATGATCCAATGCCTCGTCGTATTTCTATTCGCGATAATACCTTCACTAAAGGAAAATTTAAATTCTTTGATGGTACCCGTATGAACGCCATTATTAAATTGCTTCTTGGATTCACCACGCCAGAAATTATCTATGACGGCATTGAAGATGGAACTTATACAGGTGGCAAATTAGCAGATGCAGATCGTATTTGTATCGGAAAAAATAAAACCACCGATGGTGCAAATGAAGTTCGTTTTGGAAATATGCACTTAGATAATAGCCGTTGGTGGGTGCCATTTCCAGGAGGGCCTGGAACACATGATACAGCTCCGCATGATTGTGTGCTTCAGCCTTTTCCCGAAATTAAATTAGCACTTGCACCAGCACTGCCAGCTTCTCCGGTAAAAGTTAGCGCTGAAACAATTGCTAAAATCTGTAAACAAAAAAACAAAGGTGTTAACTGGCCGGCTTTAGAATACGATTGTCCCAATTTATCAGATTATAATTTATTCTCTCAAAAAGCCGATGCGACTCAAGACCCTCAAGAGCGCGGCTTTAAATACAATCTGAATAACGAGTTATTCACCGACTACGCCGAAAAAGATCGGTTTATCTTTTTACCGCCAAGCACTTCTATGAAGTACACAGAAAATTCAGTTTTAGATTTTCCACTTGGCACAGTCATTACAAAAACATTCTCACTCTTTTTACAAAACCCGAAATCAGAAAAACCTGTAGCTGTTGAAACTCGCTTATTAGTGAAACGTAAAGCGGGTTGGGAAGCGGTTGAATACCTGTGGGATCATTCCAAACAAGACGCGTTTTTATTTTTAGGTGGCAAAGTCGAATCTTACGATATTTTAGCTCACGGTGAAAAACCACTTAAAATCGACTATGCGGTTCCGAATCGTCGTCAGTGTGCCTCTTGTCATATGACCGACACGATTGCAGGAACCATGAGCCCAATTGGTCCTAAAGCTAAATTTTTAAATTGGACATTTTCATCTAACGAAGATGGCAGCCAAGAAAATCAGTTAGTGTATTTCGCACGTAAAGCTTTTTTAAGTGGACTACCGAAAGATTTAAAACAAGTTCCGTCAACAGCGGTATGGTCTTTACCTGAATCAGGTCCGTTAGATCGTCGTGTGCAGGCGTACTTAGAAATTAACTGTGCTCATTGTCACTCACCAAAAGGCGGCGCACGTAATACAGGTTTGTATTTGCAAGCTGAGTTAGATCCAAAAAGTAATTCTTATGGTTACTGCAAACGCCCAGTGGCTGCTGGTCTTGGATCGGGTGGACGATTATTTGATTTCGATCCGCAAGGGGCTGATAAATCCATTGTTTATTACCGCATGGCGAACGATCACTTAGAAGTCAAAATGCCTCAGTTGGGTCGGTCAGTCGCACACACTGAAGCTCTCAAGGTTGTGGAAGAGTGGGCTAATAGCTTAAAAGCTAAATGCCCCTAAGTTTGAATTTGAACTGTCGACATGAAAAAAACAGGTACTTTGCTGCCTAATAGAGCAGTTTGCGAAAATAAAGTTTGCAAATGAAAGTCATTATCAGTATCACTTGATGTATGAAAAACATCGATAGCTCAATTATTCTTCCTGTACACCAAACTTCTGAAACAGTTCGTAAATCTGAACGTTACCAAATCGACGATTTTAAAAAAATGATTCGTTCGATGAACTTAAAAATCACAGATCAACGTTTATTAATTCTTCAGTCTTTACACGACGGCGACAAAAAATCTGGCGAACGCCACGTTACTGCGCAAGAGTTGTTCGAAAAAGTATCGGTGCGCGATTCATCTGTAGGCTTTGCAACAGTTTATCGTTTTTTACGCGACCTAGCAGCTAACGAGTTAGTGACTGAAGTTCGTATGGGTGGCCACGCTTCACGTTACGAATTGACGCCTAAAGAGCATCACGATCACTTAACTTGCACTAAATGCGGCAAGATTTGCGAATTCGAAAACGAAAAAATCGAAGAATTGCAATCACAAGTGGCTAAACACTTCGGCTTCCGTTTGACGGGGCACGTTCTAGAGCTTTTTGGAGTATGTTCAGACTGCCAAAAGTAATATGATATTGGCGAATGGCCAAGCATACTGAAACTAACGACATCGTTGTAAAAGGCGCCAGAGAGCACAATCTTAAAAATGTCTCTCTGTCGATTCCTAGAAATAAAATCACTGTATTCACTGGTCTATCTGGATCTGGTAAATCATCTTTAGCCTTTGATACGGTTTATGCTGAAGGCCAACGTAGGTACGTTGAAAGTTTATCTGCGTACGCGCGCAATTTCTTAGAACAATTAAAAAAACCTGAAGTAGATTCTGTCACTGGATTATCACCAGCAATTGCGATTGATCAAAAGTCAGTAGGTTTAAGCCCACGTTCAACGGTGGGAACAATCACCGAAATCTACGATTACATGCGATTGTTGTACGCTAAAGTGGGAACACCTTGTTGTCCGATTCACCATGTGCCTGTAAGTTCGCAAACACCGCAAGCGATTGTCGATGAAATTTTAAAAAAACCACAAGGTACTAAGTTTTACGTTTTAGCTCCAATGGCCCAAGGTAAAAAAGGTGAGTTCATGGCTGAATTCACAAAGTGGCTTAAAAAAGGTTTTGTTAAAGCTAAAGTCGACGGAAAATTTATCGATCTGGAAAAAGCCACAAAACTTGCGAAAACAAAAACGCATGATATTGATTTAGTGGTCGATCAATTAATTTTAAAAGATTCTATCAAACACCGCCTATCTGAAAGTGTGAATACAGCTTTATCATTAGCGGCGGGCCGCTTAGTGATTGAAACTGTTAAAGCTAACGGTGATGGTGAAAGACATAATTTTTCAATGCATTCAGCTTGTCCTGAGTGTGGTTTCAGTTTTCCTGAGTTAGAACCTAGGCTTTTTAGTTTTAATAACCCACGTGGGGCCTGTGAATCATGTAATGGTTTAGGAACGCTTGATTTAGTTGAAGAAGAACAAATTTCTGATTCTGAAGTGGGCGGTAAAAAACTAGATTCGGTGAAGTACACTTATAAAGGCAAAAAAGCCACCGGTGATGACGACGACGAAGAAGAGGAAATGGTTCTTAATGCGTGCCCAACTTGTAAAGGCACGCGTTTAAAAGCGGAAAGTTTAAATGTTTTAATCGATAAGAAAAATATCGCCGAACTTTCTGATTACTCAGTGACAGAACTTAGCCAATTTTTCAAAAAAGCTAAATGGACATCTAAGCAACAATTCATCGCTGAAAAAATCGTAAAACAAATTTCTGACCGCTTAACTTATTTAGAGCGCGTGGGAACTTCCTATTTATCATTATCTCGCCCGGCCAGAACATTATCTGGTGGTGAAGCACAACGTATTCGTCTGGCCACACAAGTAGGTTCAGCGCTTATTGGCTGCATGTACGTAATGGATGAGCCAAGTATTGGTTTACATCCGCGTGATCACCATAGATTACTTGAAATCATCGGCGAACTAAAAGATCGCGGCAATACGATTGTTTTAGTTGAGCATGATGAAGACACTATTTTATTTGCTGACTATGTGGTCGATCTTGGTCCGCGCGCTGGTAAATTAGGTGGAGCTTTGATCGCTGAAGGAACGCCTCAGCAGTTAATGAAAAATCCTAACTCTGTAACGGGTCAGTATTTATCAGGAGCTCGTAAAATTCCAGTTCCTAAAACCCGTCGTAAAGGCAACGGTCTCTTCGTAAAACTTACGGGAGCAACGGGTAATAATCTGCAAAACGTAGATCTAGAAATTCCGTTAGGCACCTACACCTGTGTAACCGGAGTCTCGGGCAGTGGTAAATCGACTTTAATTATTGATACGTTATACAAAATCTTAGCGAAAGAATTTTATAAAGCGAATGCTGTGCCTTCGCCGTATAAATCGATCGAAGGTTTGCAACATATCGATAAAGTTATTGATATCAATCAACGCCCCATCGGTCGTACACCACGTTCAACGCCGGCAACCTATGTTGGCTTACTTCCCATGATTCGTGATCTGTACGCTTCGTTGCCTGATGCTAAACTGCGTGGTTTTGAACCGGGCCGTTTTAGCTTTAACGTTAAAGGTGGAAGATGTGAAACTTGCATGGGCCACGGACAAATCCGTATGGAGATGCACTTTCTATCAGACGTGTTTGTTCAGTGTGATACCTGCCAAGGTAAGCGCTACAACCGTGAAACCTTACAAATTAAATATAAAGAAAAAAATATCGCCGATGTTCTGGCTATGAATGTTGAAGAGGCCTTAGAGTTCTTCAAAAATCACTCGCAAATTTACCGAAAACTTGAAACACTTCACAAAGTGGGTCTTGATTATATGACACTGGGTCAGTCATCAACGACACTTTCTGGTGGTGAAGCGCAACGTGTGAAATTATCAAAAGAACTTTCACGCCGTGGCACAGGTAAAACTTTATACATCTTAGATGAGCCGACAACGGGTCTTCATTTTGACGATGTCAGAAAGTTAGTTGAGTTAATGCAAGAATTAACAGAACAAGGTAATACAGTTCTGGTGATTGAACATAACTTAGAAGTGATGAAATGTGCCGATCATATTATTGATCTGGGCCCAGACGGGGGAATTTACGGCGGTGAAATCGTCGCTAAAGGCACTCCAGAAGCTGTCGCAAAAAATACGCGCAGTGAAACTGCTAAATTTTTAAAACCATTATTAGAAAAAAGATAAAAAAGTAGAAAAGGAATAACAGCATGCTGAAATACATCAGAGGTTCATTAATTATTACAGTGATCGGCTTAGGTTTAGCCATGGGGTTTGAATGGTATCAAACCGGTTCAACAAGCCATATGCTACAAGCAGGTTTTACGGCGCTGATCTTAGCGGTCTTAGAAATTTCACTTTCATTTGATAATGCCGTGGTCAATGCCACAGTGATTAAAAAAATGGATGAAGTTTGGAAAAGACGCTTCTTAACTTGGGGTATTTTAATCGCCGTGTTCGGTATGCGTTTAGTGTTTCCGCTGGCGATTGTGGCGATTATCGCTCACATCAATCCGGTTGAAGCTTTAATGCTTTCATTAAACGATCCGGCTAAATACGCAGAACTTATGACATCAGCTCATATTACAGTTTCTGCATTTGGTGGAATGTTCTTATTTATGGTGTTCTTACATTACTTCATGAATGAAGATAAAGAAGAGCACTGGATTCACATCATCGAAAAGCCATTAGTGATGGTGTCACAATATAAAGGCGTTGAGATCATCGTGGCTTTAGTGTCTTTACTGGCCATTACAAGCTTAATGGCGGCTCCAGATCAAATTCGTTTCTTAGTTCCAGGTCTATGGGGCATGATCACGTACTTAATCGTGCACAGTTTCTCTGATTTCTTAGAAAGCATGGAGTTAACTCGTGATGCAAACTTAATGGCTAAAAAAACGATGATGTCAGCAGGTTTTGGTATGTTTATGTACCTAGAAATCTTAGATGCTTCGTTTTCTTTTGACGGTGTGATCGGGGCTTTTGCTATCACGCAAAGTTTAGTTCAAATCATGATCGGTCTAAGTATCGGGGCGTTCTTCGTACGTAGCTTAACGTTGTACTTGGTAGAAAAAGATACTCTAGGACAAATTCGCTTCTTAGAGCACGGCGCTTTCTATGCGTTAGGTGCCCTATCAATGATGATGTTATTAGATTATTTCTTTCATATCCCTGAATGGTTAACGGGGCTTACTGGGGCTGCGATCTTAGCTGTCAGTATTCTTTGGTCGTTCTACGTAGATCGTAAGGGCAGAAATACCTAAGATTAAAATGGCTCCGGCCAATTGGATCGGAGTCAGTTTTTCATTTAAAAGCGCCGACGCGAATAAAAACGAATAAGGCGCTTCTAATAAACACAGCATACTGGCTGTGGTTGTCGATAACACTCTTTGTGCTCTTACTTGTAAGTAGAACGCTCCTAAAGTCACAAGAATCGCTAATCCTATAACTGATACCACAGAAATATAGTTTGTGATCGGTGGAAAAAATGGAATATCTTTAGCCGACATATCGTAAGCTAAAAATGGAATTAAAAAGATCCACGCCCAAAAAGTTTGTGATGTATTAAAGCGAAAACCGCTTTGCATTTTTTTAGAACCGATCCCGACCGCGATAATATGAAATGTCGAAGTGACCGCCACTAGAATCGTAAACAGATCACCGCTTTGCAGTCGTAAACCGTTGTTCGGAAGGTCTAATAATAATCCCATTCCTAAAAAGGCCACAAAACTTAAAGCAAAGTGGTACCAATGAACTTTAGATTTTAAGAAAAAGTAATTCGCAAACGGAATTAACACCACATAAAGCGAAGTGATGAAACTTGAATTTGTCGCTGTTGTTGTTTGTAGACCAATCGTTTGAAAGATCAGTGAGCTTCCAAGGCCAACACCGGCTAGAAGCCCAATCTTATAATCGCGGTGTGATTTTTTAAACCCTTCGCGGTCAAAAACAAAAAACATCATTTCAGCTAAAACGATGGCAAAAGCAAAACGCCAGAAAACTAAAGTGGTTGGGCTAAAATCTACAAGCGCCCATTTTACGAAAGTAAAAGAAATTCCCCAGAGCATTCCCGCAATGAACAGTTCTAAAACCGCTCGATGATAGGTTGGAATAGCAGCCAGGGCCTTGCGCATTAGTCGAAAGCCTCAGCCCAGAAGCGTGTTTTATCAAAACCATCAACTTCTAGAACTTGGTGTTTCACATCTTTAATCATCGCCCCGTTACCGCAAAGGTAGAACGTTGTCGGTGTGTTTTTGTAATCGATTTCAGTTAAGAAATTTTGGATATAACCTTTTTTGCCAGTCCATTTTTCAGTCGGGCGGCTAAGAACGTAGTGATACTCAAAATTTGGAAGGTGTTTTTTTAACGCTTCTAGTTCTTCGCGGTAGTAAATGTCTTCTTCGTAACGTAGACCAAAATACATTTTGTATTTTAATTCAGGGTACTGTTTCATTTTTGATTCTAGGTAACAAAAGTGTTGTGAAATACCGCTGCCAGTATTGAAGAAAACAATTTGTTCTGTTGGTGGCTCTTGAAAGAACACTTTTCCAAATGGGCCTGTGAAATTTAAAATTTCATCGCCTTTTAAACCCCAAACATATTTTGAAGCCACACCGTTATCGACGAATTTGAAAATTAAACGAAATTTTTGTAAATCGTGTTCAGTGGTTGCAATCGAATAAGCGCGAAGAGCGGCTTTCATCGGTTGGCCATTTTCATCAGTTTGCGGAACATGAAGCATAACGAATTGGCCGGCTCTAAACTTAAATTCAGGGTGGCTAATGACCTGAAGATCTAGCTCGCGAATTTGTTTTGTGTGGTCAGTGATTTTATTGATTTTGTAGTTGTAAATAATACGGCTCATAAGCCCGTATATTCGTTATTAGAGCGTAAATTGTCAAAGTAAACCTAAATAATTTTCAAGGCAAAGCTTAGCCCTTGAACGGGTATTTACCCCCAAGCTAAAACCTTACCCGATGTTAAAAAAATCACTTCTTTTTTGTTTGTCGTTAGCTTTTATCGCGTCTTGTACGCCAAGCTCGAGTTCGTCAGACGGAGTCGTTGCTTATTCACCTAAAAAAGAAGATCTCATTAAGGCTCAGCCTCAGGCCCAGCCAGTCCGTAAGCTTTTATACAGCGGTGATTCAAGTGTCAGCTACTGCGAATCAGCTTTAGGAAGCAACCAGAACTATTCAGGCTACCGCGATCACAAACTTTACCCTTCAGCGTCAGTCAGCAAAGTGTTTTTAACTGCTTTTGCTTTAAGCCGTTTAGGAACAGATTACAAATTTATTCATGACTGGCGTTTACGTAAAAACGCTGATGGTTCAGTCGATGCGTACTTAAACTCAAACTTTGACCCGGTATTTAATATCGAAAAAGTGCTTTATACGATGTCGCACTTAAAAAAATACGGCGTCACAAAGATCAGAAATCTGTATATCGCTAAAAGTACGCGCGTGTACTTATCAGTGTTAAATAATCCGCATATTGAATTAGATACGATTCCGGTAAGTCTTGATCAGTCAGTGGATAATTTAAAATTGATCTTCAATTCAGCGAACTGGGGTGGCCAAACTCAGCAAGCTAGACAAAACGTAACTGACTACTTTGAACAACAAGGTAAGTCGATTGATCTACCAAGTTCATTCTCGGTTTCAAATGTGATCTTAGATTCAAACGGGCAGGCACAAAGTGCTTTTGCGAATGCAACTCAATTAAAGATTCAATCCACTTCATTATTTCGTTATTTAAAAGAGATTAACTTAAATTCGAATAACTACATGTCTGACGCGCTCTTTGCTCTTCTTGGCGGTGAAGCGGGATTTCGTAAATTTCAAAACGAAAAACTGGGTTTAGACTTAGATAGCTTAATCATGAAAACAGGCTCTGGTCTTCCAACTGAAATTAACGGTGAGCGCGTTGATAATAAAGCGACTTGTTTTTCAATTCTTAAAGTCATGCATTTTATCAAGCTTATCGCTGATCAAGCGCAATTAGACTTAGGTTATATCTTGTTAACAGCGGGTCTTGATCGTGGAACTTATGAAACAGACTTAGTGATTAACAGATCAGTCGTTTTAAAAACTGGCCGCCTTTACGAAGTACCAGCACTTAATTTAGCGGGTATTGTGTCGACACAAAAAGGTCTGATGGTTTTTGGATTTTTAGGTCATGACTTTGATAACGATAATGAAAAAGCGATGATCGAAAAGCGTGATAATTTACTTCAAGATCTTTTGAATCATTATAAAGAAAAACCAATGTTCAAAACTCTGTCTCAGAATGAGATTTTCTTTCTCTAAGTCAAAAAACACACCCGTATCAGCCTGATACACATTCTTGGCCCCTCGTTAGCTCTATATAAGTTTAACGAGGTGATCTATGAATTTAAAAATTCAGACTGTGTTAGCGACCTTCCTAATTGCATCAGCAGCTTTTGCTCATGAAGGTATCGTTCGTATCCCCTTAAAAACATTCACTAAACCGGCATTAAACTTAGTAGGCCCAGGTGGTAAAAAGCTAAGTATCGCGGATCTTGCAAGAATGAATAACACAGGTGTCGACTTGTCGAAACTTCAGCCAGTTGAAGACAAATACTGGCAGAACAAGAAATACAGCGCCATTGACACAAAGATCCACGCCGAGATGCCTAATGCTGAGACGGGCGTAACTATTGATTCATATCTTGGTGCGAATCGTGAATTAGGTTTTTATACAGTTATTGTTAAGCCATCAAACGGTAAATCTGAGCGCTATGGTTTAACTTTAGGTCTGCAAACGCATGCTTCGTTATTAAAATCAGCTTTATTACGTAAATTAGGTTATTTTCAACAATCACCAAAACACTACGACAAGATCAAATTAAACTTTGCTAATAAAGAAGAAAAAGACTTATTCGTAAAACGCGCATTCTGCGAACAAGGTCCAGACGCCGTATCTATTGACTGTTTATCTATCGCTCCATTTAAAACAGATACAGATAAACGTGAATTTTTATCTGAAGCTGGTGGCAATTCATTATATGTTCACGGCGCTTATTTAGAAAAAATGGATAGCGAAATTCCAAGTTTATTTGATGGTTTAACACCGGCTTCTGTGGAATCTATTCCCTACTTTGCAAGTGATCGTCAATTTCGTGCCTTATTAGTTCCGTTTGTGATCGGTGACGTGCAAGAGTCATTAGGTCGTGTGGCACCAGAATCAGTTTTAGTTCGTGACGGTTGGGCTTATATTAACTTTGCTTTCAGTGATTATTTTTCGCAAACAAGTGGCGATGATGTGAAGTGGATGTTACGTCGCGTGGCTCAATTAACAGATCAAGACTGGAATGAAATCGTTGAGGCGGCTGAATTTCCACAAAGTTTAAATCAGTTAGCAAAAGCGGCGATCATGTCACGTGCGCAAAACATGATGACATGGTTTTTTGACCGCGAAGCTCAAGGCATGATGCAAGCACGCATTCCAGATTTTAACTACTCATCACCAGATGGCTTAGTGGTTAATGGCCGTATCACGCAAGAGTATATTCCAGGTGAACCGCACCGTTTTACTCACGGTGAGCGCCAATCGCCTTTTGAAAAGGGTGATTTTTTAAGATACATGGTGATCAAATCTCAATCTTCAGCGATTGGTTTAGCGATCAGCAAATTATCTGAAAAATTTAAATTACAAAGACAAGAAGTGACATCGCAAAAAGTAAACGGTTTTAGAATCCGTAACGATGGCAAAATCGCTCCAGTAGGTTACGCCGATGGCCGCCAATACGGTCTTAACTTCGGTGCTTCTCGTATCGTAACGACGGGTACTTTTTACGGTTCACAAGCGGCAGTTCAATTAGTTGATAACGTGCGTTTAAGTGCAGGTCTTGGTGTGTTCCGCATGATCGAAGATTTTAGCGGTATCAGCACGATGTTAGGCGGAAATGTCACTTATAACCGTGATTTCACACACGTTGTGCCACTGCAAACGATGAAAGAAACAAAAGAGATCGACTGGAAAGATCTTTATGTGCCTTCACGTTTAGATAAAATCGCATCACCATTAAAAGACGGTAAATTATCTGAGTTCTTCGCAAACTTTAAAAACGGCGAAGTTTTCACAATCACTGAATCTGTGGGTGCCGGCGGATCAGTGGGTTACATGTATGCTTTGGATGCTTTATTAGGTTTTACAGCGCAAACAGTTCCAACGGTGGGCTTATCAGGTGGCGCGAATGCTGTCTTATTACGTCAAACGCAAATCACCAAAACAGATAAAGGCTTTCAAGTTTTTATCCGTAACCAAAACTCAAAAGCTTTCCACGTTACGTTTGATGTGAACTACTTTATTAACTTATTAAAAGTTAAACATGAATCAACATACACTGATCTTCACACTGATGCTTATATCTTAAATTCAAACACTGACTTCATAACGCAAGTTGATGCAGCTATTGAAGAAGTTAAAAAAGAAGCGTTAGCTAAAAAAGAGGACCCAGTAGCTGCGGTTGAAGCTTACTTTTCTGATAACGCTGAATTAGCTAAACGTTATAAATCACAAAAAGGTTTTGCTGATAAAATGTCAGGTGCATTACGTGCCTTAATCTTTCAATCAAGCACTGATCAGTTAGAGACAAACTTCAGAAAACAAGTTTTTCAGATTGACCATGACTTAAATACGAAAGAGTTAAAAACGAAGTTCTTATGGTGGAGAAAATCAAAACTTAAAGAAGAACATTTATTAAAAATTTACAAACCAGAAGTTACAGGTGTTGATTCTGGCGAAGTTGAAAATAAACCAATTGAAGTTGTGACTTACCGTAAAGGTAAATTAACAGGTAAAGACGTTCTAGGTTTTGGCTTAAACGTTTTAGACTACGGTGTTAAAAAACTAAGCCCAGACTATGCACCTGTATTATCGCAAGATGCACAGAACCCATCGCAAATGCCGTTTGGTAAAGCGCAATGGCATATCGTGCGTACCGACACTGAGTTAACTAAACGTCAAGGATCACTTCCTACAGTAGCCGTTCTACAAAACGTGTGGGGTGGTTGGTCGTTAAAGAAAAAAGACTTAGATAAAATCTTACAAGGTTTACGTGATAAGTTTAATACGCCTGAATTTGCGGGAACTGAGTTTCAAACTAAGCCGTTAATTCCGGATAACCGTTTTCATCAGGTAAAGAAGATCGACTTCTTCCGTATTACTGAAAACTTATCTTTACTTCCATCGGCGATTGATAAAATCAAAGCGATGTTAATTACACCGGATATCACAGGGATTAAATTAGATAAAGCGGGATTTTTAACACGCTTATTTAAAAAGGTGAATGAAGACGGCACATCGAAAAGCGCTCGTGCCGAAGATAAAGCGATCTTTAAAAATTTAATGACAGTGATCGGTGGTGGTGATGAAGCTGCTGGTTATGCTCACTACATGGAGCAATGTAAAGCAAACGCTGAAGCTCGCCAAAACAACAATGACCGTCACGGCCAAGATGTGAACACAACAGCTTGGTTAAAAGGTTCTAAGTATGAATGTTTAGAAAGCTGGGTTGACGATATCATTATGTTAGCGCGTGAATATGTAAAAAGCGATGCGCGTGAGCAAAACCGTATCATGACAGAGCTAATCTATGTTTTAGAAGAAAACATTCCATTACCGGTTTTATTAAAAGTATTAGGTAAAGAAAACTACTTATACTTCGTTGAAATCACAGGCTTTAGAAAAGGTGATGAAAACGCAGATGAGGCGTTCTCGGTATCTAACGTGTTAGGTGAGCCTGCGAAAAAGCACCCTTACTCTAACGGCTTAATCAGTATCTTTGCGGAAAAAACTAAAATCATTCCTATTGAATTAGATCGTTCACAAGGGAGCTTCCAATGATTAACTTAAAAAAACTTTCGCTGGCTTCGCTATTAATTCCATTTCTAGCAGCAGCTGGAACGCAGAACGAGTATAAGAATATCATTTCGAAATCTTGGGCGCTCAAAAATACAGGTACCGCTCAGTTATTTGACTTAGACCCTTTACAAACGTACCGCTTACAGGCGCGTGCCGGTGAAGATTTACATTTACTTCCGCCAGTGGCATCACCGGTAGCGTTAAAGAAAATTAAGGTCGCCGTTTTAGATACAGGTGTTGATGTCGAGCACCCGTATTTAAAAAACCGTATCGCGCGTAACGAAAAAGAGTGTGCGAATTACAATAAATTTGAAGCGTGCTTAAAAGCTGAAGATGAAACGGTTAAAACTTGCACTGAAAAGTACTTAGCAACTGATGAAGACGGTAACGGTTACCCGGCCGATTGTAATGGTTGGTCGATCTTCGGTGATCCAACGCCAGTGCAAAATATTATCGGTACTCCAGATGTCGTCGATACTATGGGACACGGTACGCACGTTGCCGGATTAGTCGCTTCGATTTCAGACCAGGTGCAAATTATTCCGGTGCAAGTGATCGCAGAAGCACCCAATGAGCCGGTAAAACCGTTTAGTATTGATTTATCACCAAGTGAAGAAGTGCGTGGTGGTATCAACGCTAACGGTGCTTTAGAAAACGCTGAGCGTACAGCGCGTGGAATTATCTACGCCATGAACGCAGGGGCTGACATCATTACAATGTCAATCGGCTGGCCTGAACAAAACGATACGCAGCTTTTAAAAGACGCTATCGCTGAAGCCCAAGCGCGTGGAATTATCGTATTAGCAGCAGCGGGTAATGACTCGACTCAAAGTTTATTACGCCCTTGCCAGTACGCAGGTGTCATTTGCGTAGGTGCTTCTCGTCCAGATGGTGCGATGGCGCATTTTTCTAACTACGGTTACGGTGTTGATATCGCAGCTCCGGGTACGGGCTTAGTTTCAACTATTCCAATGACTCACAGATCGATCCGTTTACCTGGATTTATCGGTGTAGATATTTTAAATGGAACTTCACAAGCCACGCCATTAGTGGCTGGTATCGTAGCTGATATGTTATCGCGTGGTGTAGCTAAAGAAGAAATTTACCCGCGTTTAATCTTAGGTGCGCGTAAAACAAGTCCAGAGCTTCCAGTTTTAGTAGGCCCTGTACAAACTAAAGGGACTCCGGTTCAGCCAGGAAGATCTTATGAGCGCTATACATTAGCGGGTCTGGTTGATGCGCGTGCCTCAATGGCAGTAAAAGCAAAACCATTGATCTTAAATGCCAATAAAGAAATTCAAGTGATTGAGTGGGACAGAAAATCACGTGAATTATCATTCCAGTTTGCAGTTAAAAACTACTGGTCTGATGTTTCATCTAATGATGTGCAATTAGAAATCGCTTCTAAAAACAAATCACGTTATTACCCAACAGTTGTGTCTTCAGAAATTATCCACGATGGTGATACAATGTGGGAAATGGGTGAAGAGCGTCTTGTGACAGTGAAT
Source organism: Pseudobdellovibrio sp. HCB154 (assembly GCF_046267985.1). Classification (GTDB taxonomy): domain Bacteria; phylum Bdellovibrionota; class Bdellovibrionia; order Bdellovibrionales; family Bdellovibrionaceae; genus Pseudobdellovibrio. The sequence goes on from NZ_CP176530.1 coordinate 1,410,002, forward strand.
TTACAAATCACAGACACTGAAGATGGCGCTTTATCGCAAGTGGCTTCTGATTTAACTTTTACAGTTAAGCCGACAGTGGCTGGTGAAAAAGCTTTAAACTTTGAAACACGCGCTGAAATTCAAACGAAGTTAACTAAAGACGCCGTTGGTGCTGATTTAACTTCGATTCCAATCGTTGGCCAGTTAGCCCGTGGTATGAAGTTATTCTTAGTGGATGAAGTTTACGATAGCAACTTAAACACACGCGATTACGTAGCGTTAAAACAAGGCGAGAAAAACTTTGATATTCAGTTAGTGCGTAATGCGAATAACACTTACACGTTTGAAGCGATTAAAACTTTAGACTTTGAAGGTAACATCAAACAAACGCGCCCTGTGCAACGTATCCGTATGGATATCGACGGTGATGGTAAGTCTGAATACATTATCGTAATCCAAGAGTATAAAGAAAAAGGCGGTTTATATAATCAAGGTGATTATACGCTGCATTTCTACATCATGGATTCAAATATGAATCTTAAGAAAAAAGTGGCGTTTTATGACGAGCGCGCGGTTATGCCAACAAACTACAGCTGGTTAAAAGTGGGTAATGAATTACGTCCAGCGTGGGTTATCACAGGTAAACCTGTTATTAAAAAATGGGATGTGACTGACTTATGGCAAACAGATGACGATGCCAAACCAAACATGGGTCAAACAGACATCCGTCTTTATTATTTAGATAAAGACTTTAAGCTTGATGAAATCCAATCGCCAAAAGATTCGCGCATCGTGGATATTATCCAGCCCTCATTAAAACAAGTGCAATCAGGTATCTTACCTGTATTGATTGCGAAAAACTTAGGAACTGAAATTAAACCTTCGTACCTTTACCAGTTCTCTTTAGGTTATGTGCAAAATCTAAAAGTAACGGGTGAGAAAGTTTTAGAAAACTTAAGTGCTTCGCAAAACTACCGTAACTTACTAGATACAAAAGTTGATCGTATTTTAAACTTACACCAAGCTAACGATGAGTACCGTGGTACTTTCTGGTTTGGTTTAGATGCGCACAAAAAACAACGTGTGACAGCGATCGATTTTACGAACAACAAAATGTATGACCGTTTGCTTGAATCAATCACGACGATTTACGATGCACCATTATTAGTGCGTTCGGCGTACATGGGTAAAAAATCACAAGGAGTCTTTGTGATCACGAACAGTGAAATTGAATACCACGATTTTAAAGGAGCTTTTGCTGTTCAAACGAGTTTAAATAAGTACACGTTCATGGGTGATGACTTAACAGTAAATTTACAATTCCCAATTACGATCACGAATCGTAAGTCGGGTGATAAATACCCAGCGTTATTTAACGTGGCAGGAACGGCTGTCAGCCGTGGTGTCAAAATGATTACTCCGGTTTTAGATAAGAACGGAAAAGTGGAGCAGATCTTAGCGCCAGCAAGATTACATATACAAACGCCACAAGGTTGCCGTCCACAAGATGCCCCGCTGTATTTAGGAACAGGCGGATATGCCTTAGATTTCTACTGCGGTGATAAGTTTTTACGACTTCAACTAACATATTAACCTGCGGTTAAATACATACTAACCATCAGTTGCAGAACGTAAATCCTAATTAAATTTGAATAGAGCCAAAAAATTGCATGTCTTTCAATCAGACGTGCAATTTTTTCATCGCGTGTTTCGCGTGTCACGACGCAACTGTTAGTCTTCTCTTATAAATTCGAAAACTGGTGTCAAAAAAGTTGGCCCACGATTAGCAATGCCTCCCCCTGTACTCAAAAACCAAAAAAAACCAAACGGGGGAAATACATGAAATTATCACAAAAGCTTAGTGCTTTATTATTAGTAGTGGGCGTTGCAGCTCTATCATCTTGCGGTGGTGGCGGTGGCGGCGGTGGTGGCGGATCTACGACACCAACAAATCCAAACGATATCTTACAATATCCATACGAAACAGTATACGGCGATGCATGCCGTGGTTCATCTGAACCAACTCCAGGTTGTACTTTCCTTCGTTCAAACGGTCAACGTGCTACAGTTTCTGCTGATCCAGATTACGATCAATATGGTTACGGTTCTGATGACATGTGGTACGTAGTATTCGATTCAAATGGTAACGCAAGCGTTTACAACGATTTAGGCGTATTCCAATATTCAGCTAACATCTCTAGCTTTGCTGGTTATGTTGGTGGAACAACTATCGGTGTAGGTACAACAGGTATGTACTGGGAAAACGTATCTGGTGGAACTTACTGGTTCGGTGACAACGGTGTATTATACTCTGCTAACTCAAATGCATCTAACTACGGTCAAGCGATCAACAATAAAGGTGCTAAAAAAGCGACTGACACTAACTCTAAAGCTATCTCTTCTGAAGCTAACCAAAAGTTAATCAAAGCTGGTGCAGAGAAATTAGTTAAAGAATACAAATTAACTAACTCTAAAGCTATCGCCGTTGCTTCTGCTTTAAACTCTTGGGCTGTAATGGGTGCTGAGCGTGGTAAAGTAACTACTGGTGACATGGATAAAACTTTTAAAACTGTATTCGGTGTTAAATTCAACGAAGCTTTATCAGCTGTAAATGCTTTCCGTAACGGTGGTGCTGATGCTGAAGAAAAAGCTCGTGATCTTACAAACCGTTCTGCAGCTTCTTTAGGTTTAAAACCTGACCAAGCTAAAGACTTCATCAAAGGCATGTACAAAGGTGCTATTGAAGAAGCTGGTATGACGACTGACGATATCCAATGGTAATCGTTAGCTAACTGCTAAATGCTAAATGCTAAAAGCCAGGTTAACTACCTGGCTTTTTTTATTTTGGTCAGTCTCTTGTTTTGATCAGCCTCCGGCTGACCTTTTTTCTGAAGGGCCGACCTCTCGGTCGTCCTTAGTACTCTAATCTATACTTGTCGAAGGCGAATCAATAGTAAAATGCGAAGATCATGTTGCCGGTAAAGCCAATAGCACTGGCTGAAGTGGCGCTTGTGGCAATTTTTTTTGATTGCACTAAACCTTCAAAACGAAGAGCTGTTGTTGAGCCCATTAAATACCAAGATAAAAATCCACCGGCACCCATCGCAAAAACTTGTGAGCTGGCTCCGTTGGTGAATTCGCGGTTTCCGCCATAACCTTGCGCTGTTACGCCATAAACCATTTCTGTGCGGCCTACATTAGGCGTGATGTTGTAATCGAAGTATCCACCCACATAAAAATCAGTATTAAAGCCAGCGCCTTCATCTAACAGGCCGATATGAAGTAGTGGGCCCACTTCGTAATCGCCGAAATTCCAGCCGTAACGGCCTTCGATGTCGATTTGATGTTCTTGCAAATTATCTGATTTAAAGAATGAAGAATTAATCGCCGCAGAAAAAGAATTTTCGCGTGAACGGTTAGATCTAGGGTAATTAACATCTTCGCTGATTAATCCAGATTGTTTGTTGGTTTGAATAATATAAGTTTCGCCTTCAACTAGTGGAGTTGAACTTTCAATAACGGCCTGACGGCCTTTGGTTTTTTTAACAGTAAAGCTTTCAGCGGCATGAGAAAGTGAAGTGATTGTGAAGGCAGTGAAAAACGATAAAATTAATCTGTTGTAAATCATTGTCTCATTATGAGATTGATTTACATACGACTCAAGTCCAGTTCGAAGTTTACCGAAACTTAACCATCAGGCATATTTCTTTGGGGGAATGGATGTCGGTTAAACTCATTTGGGGTAATGTACCTACTTGGGCCTATGACTCTGTCAAAGGCTTACTGGAATGTTTGAAAACTGTTGAGCCATCAACCTATGAGCACTGTCTACGGGTCGGCGAATACTCAAGAAAATTAGCACGCGATATTGGGCTTAATGAATACGAGCAAAAGGTTGCCGAATTCTCAGGTCTTCTTCATGACATTGGTAAAATCGGTGTTGATAAAGACATCCTGTTAAAACCAGGCCGTTTAGATCCGAAAGAATTAGATATCATGAGAAGTCATTCTACGATTTCAGAAACAATCGTAAAACCCTTAGCAACAAATCCTTTTTTCGCTCAGCTTTTGCCAGGTATTCGCGGCCATCATGAACGCATTGATGGTGAAGGTTATCCTGATAAAAAAATCGGTGATGAAATTTCTTTATTTGCCCGTATTATATTAGTTGTAGATACCTTCGATGCGATGACTGAAAATCGTGTTTATAGAAAAGGTCTGCCGCCAGAGATCGCTTTTGCAGAGTTAAAGCGCTGCGGTGGTTCTCAGTTTGATGCCCAGTTAGTCAAAGCGTTTTTACAAGCGCAACCTTACTGGAAAGATAAAGACAACGAACAAGAAACTTATCACGAGATTATTAAAAAGATCGCTTAATCGCGAATTCAAATTTATTCAGAAATTTAAAATAAAAAAACCGACTTTAACGTCGGTTTTTTATTGTTAGAATCTAATGGTCTGACGGCAGGAAGCCGTCAGAAGCAACAGCAGGATGCGAGCTGCGTACTAGTTTTGTTTATTTGTACTTTCAAAGATCTTATCAGCCGATTTAGCGATAAAACCTTGATAAAGTTTGCCGTTCGCTAGCGGGTAGCGTTTAGCAAACTCGTAGTAACAAGCCGGAATTTTAAATGTTCCTTCTTTAAAGTTAACAGGCTCTTCGTTAGCCATTGTCGAGCTTTGCTCTAATAACTCTTCCGGAGTTCCTTTGATTTCGCCACCTGAAGCATTTAATTTTACGCCTAAGCCTTTAACGAAAACGTTTAAGTCTTGGATATTTTTAAATTGGTCTAAGTGGTTAATACTTACGGTAAAGTGGTTTGGTCTAAAACCCCAAGCGTAAACCCAAGAAGCGTATTCGCTCACTTCAGCTAATTTTTCGTAAACTGAATGTTCGATCGGCCAGTGAATGCCGCTAAAAATAAATTCTTCTGAATCAATTTTATTTTGCGGAATAAGTTCCACGATTTGATTGATTGTTTTTTGGACGAACTCTGGCATTTTTTCTAACTCTAATTCAGAGATGAAAATTTTCGGCATGTCAGGATTTGTTTGGTGTTCGTAGTGTTTAGCGTATAATTTTTTTTCTTTGAAAAAGTATTCGCCGCAATCTTTGTAACCATATTTTTCAAAATGTTTAGCTAAAGATTTGATTCCAAGTTTTGGGTGGTTAAATGTTCTTAAAGCGATGTGGTCGTTTAAGACATGTTTGTTACCTTTTGAAAAAGCTTGGAAAATTTGTGCCGCCTGAGGGTTCATTTTTGTGTAATCAACCCACATAGTTTCTAAAAATTGGTTTAAGTTGCTCATGGCTTAAAAATATACCTAAGGTGACGGTGAGTCCAAGCTTTAAGCCGCTAACAACACCTCGCTTCATATTTGCAAGTCGTGCATAACTATGAATAAAAATGCATTAAAATCGATTTTACCGTCCAAATTCTTCCATACTCTCGGGGCAGTTTTGTTTTTTGCCTCGATCGCTGCGGGAGCTGATTCCGGCGAATCTACCGAATCCCGCGCCGTAGCTTTCATGTATTATAATGATGGCTCGTACAGCGGAAACTGCACCGGCTATTACTTAAAATCGGGCGGTGAAGTTCGTATAGTTACAGCCAGACATTGCTTAGGCTTCAGTAAAAACTGGAGTATCTATCCTTACGGGCCAACTGTTAGACCAAGCGATCAAATGCAGCCCAAGGCTGATAAATACAAACGAAGTTTTTCAAAAAACTCGGTGATCATTGATGGCATTGACCACTTTATGGATCCAAAAACGGTGAGTGTGAGTTCATACTTTGAACGCCCCTCAGATATCCCGCCAACTGGCTCAGCTCTAAAAATTTTTGGTTACCCTATGGGCGTAGGCCCCAAAGAATTTTCCTGTATGCTTAAAGGCTACGTGATGCGCCCGAAACAAATTCAGGCTCAGGTTGAAAATGGAATTTTAGGTTATCTTGTGTGTTTAGGCGCAAACATTCAGCCGGGTATTTCAGGTGGGCCCGTGTTAAATGCGCGCGGCGAAGTGATCGGAACGATTTCAGCCAAAGCCTCAACGGTGATTGCGCTTTTTTCTCCGAATTACTTAGCGGGATTACAAACAATTAAAATGTGGAAGATTGTCGGTAATAAATTTGTTGAAGATACAGAACAGACGATGTGCTTTAGTCGCGATCATCGGTTGTTACCACTATCGAAATGTCAGAATTGACTTCAGAAAACGTCAAAAGGGCTCAAGTTTAATGAGCCCTTTTCCAGTGATGCTAAAATTTTTGATCTGTTAAGATAAACTAAAAGTATTAACGAAAGTTAATTACTTAGTTTCTCTGTGAACAGTGTGTTTTTGCATGTTTGGATTGTATTTTTTCTTTTCTAAACGACCAGGTGTCTTAGTTTTGTTTTTAGTTGTTGTGTAACGAGATACTGGTTTGCCTGCAGCTTTTGCTTCAGTACACTCTAAAGTAACGATAATGCGACCAGATTTTTTTGCCATATCAATGCTCCATTTAAAATAACGAAGGTCTATATAAAAAGATTTACCCCACAGAGTCAATGGAATATAAATCCAATATGTCATTAAATACACTCTTACTGGTACTTTTTGCTGTTATTCTTCCCTCATGTGTTTCAGCCCAGATCTTTGATGGCGAAACAAACACTCAAATCGAATTAAATCAGGTTATAGAACAGATTAGACCAGGGCAGATTCTTGTGGTTGGTGAAATGCACGGGCTTAAGCCAGTTCATGACCAGCAAATGAGCATTTTACAGGCTCTTCGCGAGCGTGGCCATAAGGTAGCCGTCGGTATGGAATTCTTTAATTATACAGATGCAGCTTTAATCTCTAGCTTTCGTAAAGGTGAGCTCGCTGAAGAAGACTTCAAAAAGGCTATTAGTTGGGGTGGTAATGATTTTAATCTTTACGGTCCGCAATTGTTATTTGGTGATGAAGGTTTCGGAATTAACATGCCACGTGCGGTGACAAGTCAGATTTCTAAAGCAGGTTTAGCTTCGTTAACGGCTGAACAGCAACAATTAATGCCGCCAAATTTTCAATTAGGTAATGAAGGTTACAGACGCCGTTTTAATGAAGTAATGGGTGGCCATATGCCGCCTGAAAAATTTGAAAACTACTTTGCCGCCCAGTCTGTTTGGGATGAAACAATGGCATGGCAGGCGTTAAACTTTGTCGAAAAAAATCCTGACTACATCTATGTGATTATCGTTGGAGAATTTCACGTGGCTTACGGTGGGGGATTGCCAGACCGTCTTCGTACACGTTTAGAAGGATTAAATTGCCGTTTACCTGTTGAAGTAAAAACGATTTCACAAGTTTATACTGAAGGGTTATCAGAAGAAGAGATCAAAGAACAAATCGCGCCTTCACAAGTCGATGGAAAGCGCGCTGATTGGATTTTCTTAAGTAATTAGTGTTTCGGTCTATTTTAGTCCTCTGCGTGAGCGTGAACTGTTTCAGGTTCGTTCGCTAAGTTTTCGATAGGGTCAGAAATTTTCTCTGACACCGTACCTAAACCTTCAACTTTATAAGTCGACCAGTCTAATGGTTTTCTGTCTTTATTCAGTAACACTGAACGCACAAAGATCGTTGAACCTTTTCCGTATTGTTTAATTAAATCTTCTTTAGAAACAGATGTTGTTTCTTGAGGTTTAAAGTTCACTTGTAGTTCAACTGAGCCTTTTGTCAGTTTCAGCATTTTAACATCTTTCGGGTCTACCACAGCTTCAAAGGCTTTATCACTTTGATCAAGACGAACACGCGCTAAGAATGGCGCTGCGATACTCTTAATTGAATTATCATCTTTTAATTTATCAAACTGACCGGCACGGTACGCATCAAAAGTCGGTTGATCTAAACCATCTAACCAGTCAGCGTACTCAGTGTAAGTTACACAGCGAACTTCTGGTTTATCACACACAAATTGCGCGAACTCTTTCATGGCATCCCAGTAAGCTGAACCGTTCCACTTAGAAAAGTGGTGACCGATGTGAACCGGAGCACGACCGCCAAAGTAGTTTTCTTTAAAATAAAAATTATAGCTATCTAACATTTGTTGTTTGAAACGAAGTCTTTCTTCGTCTGTTAAACCTGGTTTTGAAGCTCCTGCTGAATGGTAAACTAACCAGTTAAAATCCATGGATAAAGTTGTTTTGTTTGTTCCCGCAATTTTAATTCTTGCTAACGGAAAATTCCAACCACCCCAGTTTTGTTTTTGTGGCCAGTAAGTTGGAGATGAACTTTTTGAAGTGTCGTACCTGAATTTATGTTTTTGTAGTGTCGGCCATAGACCATCTGTGTACGCTAAAAGTGGCGCACGAAAACCGACGATATTTTCTTCTTTAAACGCAAAACCGGAAGGGCCGTACTGTTTCGGTTCTGGAAGTCTGTTTAACGAAAAGATATTAAAGAAGATGTAATTAAATTGGTTAAACTCAGAATCCCAGGCGTTAGCATCCCAAGTGTTACCATACATAGGATCATTTTTATCACGGCCTGTTTGATCGCAGTGAGCATTAGCATGTGAACCGATCTCATGACCTTTTAAGAAAGCTTTGTTAGTTAAACTTACGCGTAACGGGATTCTTGATTTGTCATCTTCCCAGCCGATGCAACTAACAGGTTTATTTAACATCGGTGTTTGGTATGAACCTTTTTGGCTTTTATCTAAGTAGTAAACTGGATTTACGAAGTAAGTAAAACGAATCAAATTCTCTTTGGCTTCGTTGTGAGTTTTTACAGTGTCAGCGAAATCGATCGACTCTTTCCAGAAGTCGTTTGATTTTGAACCGTCAAAAGCTAAAAGCACAAATTGTGGAGGGCGTTCGACTGACGTCGGTTTTCTTGATTTCTTAGCGTATATTGCAGGAGCAGCTAAGAGCACAACTAAGAGTGAATTGATCCAAAATTTCATGTGCAAATCCAGTGTAAAAAGTTTTGACAGGAAAGCCTTTCAAAAAACCTGTTTTTTCGAGGGTTTTCCCTCTGAAATTGTCGGATTCTTGACATCGATTCTTGAGGCTATTGTGGAAATCTTGACGATGTATTATTTTGAAGCGGTGGAAGTAGCTTCAAAATTTTTTAAATTAACTCTGGCTATCATAGGCCTCGTGTTTTTCGCCTCTTGCGGGAAAAAGACACAAGTCCATGGTGCTGAAGCAGAAGTTTTGGGGCCGGTTGAAAAGATCGTTGGCGGCTCAGAGGTCGCAAGTTCTACGCTAGTAAATAATCTCTTTGTCATGATCGTTTCTGACAATAAGGGTACACCGCAAGTTTGTACCGGAATTTTCATTAGCACACGTCACATTTTAACGGCGGCTCATTGTGTGAATGAAACTGTTGATGATTTAAGTTTAGTAACGGGCGTAAAGCCCTTGGGTGATGAGCAGGCCTTAACGCTGACACCTGTTCATGTCGATCGTCATGAAAAATATAATCCCTCTTCAAAAATGGAACGTAACGATATCGCGATCATTACCGTGGCTGAATCTACTGGTTTAGTTCCTAACGAAATTCCACAGCTTCCAGGCCCAGAGCTAGCAGCAAAAATGGCCGAAACACCAAACCTACAATTCTTAGCGGTGGGTTACGGCAAAACGGGTTCAACAGCAGACTTAGAACGCAGTGAAGGCGTTTTGCGATCAGTAAAGCTAAGAACTGATTTTAAAAATGAAAAGATCATGATGGTGAACCAAACAAATGGCCACGGCGTTTGTTACGGCGATTCAGGCGGACCGGCTTTAAAGCTTTACCGCGGAACACATTATGTGATTGGTGTCGCTGCCGGAATTTACAACGAAGGCCTATCGCAAGAAATCGATGAGTGCCAGGGTGGTTCACTGTATATGAATATCATTCCCCACATTCAGTGGATTTTAGACATCATCTACAAGTAGTTATTTTTTATTAAGACTCATCTGAGATAAAATCTCTTCAACAATATCAGTGGCTTTTTTCATTTTTCCGAAAAAATCATTTTCGGCGGTGATGATTTGGCGACGAGGGTGACCATTCCAGCTAGAACGCACTTTTTCATTTAAAAGTAAGGCTTCATGAAACGATTCTGTGCGAATTGGGTTAGTCGTGTCGTAATCGCCTTCGGTCGCTGTATCTAAATGTAAAACCCAGTCATAACGGGCCAATTCAGTTTGGCGGGTTGAATTGATATTTTTAAAGAAATGCTCTTCGTTATCAGGCCAGTACGCTAGAGAGTCTAATGAGCCGCGGTCGCAGATAATTAAACACTCAGGGTGGCTTTCAACTAAAAGATCTTCGATATGGCGAAGAGTAGAGATAATGGCAAGTTGGGCATGGTAGTAGCCCGCATAGTTTTTCACACGCGGAAAGCCACCTTTATACAAAATCGAAGCGGCTTCAGGAGCCACTTTGATTTTTGGACCAAATTCTTGTTTTAACACTTCAATCAGAGTAGTTTTTCCGCCTGAAGGTCCGCCAGTGATCGCTAACTTCTTTGCCATGGTTAGGTCTTAGGTAAACACTTAGAAACAGCGTCGTGGCCAATCCAAGCGACAGCGTGCTTAGGTTTATAAGCATCGTGAAGCATGATGTAGCCGCAAGATTTAAAGATGATCTCGCTTAAGACAGCGCTCATTAATTGTTTTTCATCTTTATGCATAGAAAGAATTTCATCAGAAAGATTTAACATCTTTTCTAACTGTTCTTTCGTAGAATGCTGCGGCCAAGTAGCGTAATCGCTAGTGCCGTGTTTTTCAGACCACGTCATAAACTCATCAACTTTAGAAAAGATCTGCTGAAGCATTTGTGGTTCTTTTAAAACCTGTTCGCAGTCTTGTTCCATTTTTTTCGTGATGGGATGAGTCGGTTGTTCGCGTTTTAAAGAGCGAAGTAAGTTGTATAAAGCAATCTCAACACCTTGGAAGATCGAGCTAGAGTTCGTTAAAATCTCAGGGCAGTTGTAAACACAAGTTTGAACACCTTTATCAAACCATTTTTTAGAATACTTTTCTAAATCACATTTTGCCCAGCCTTGGATGTACGGGGCATAAGATTGCCAGTGGTATTCGCCGTTAATAATAACTTCAGTTCCATGATAGCCGTAAGCTACATAAGATGTTGAAACGTTTTTAGCTTTTAGTTTTTCACGTAAAGCTGATGATTCATCAACTAGCACGTCAAACGTTTCAGCTGTTACCACGTGAAAGTTTAATTGTAAGAAGCGACCAATTTGGCTTTCCCAGAATTCTTTAGATGATAAGTAACGATCGCCAGTGCCTTTAAAAACACGGTTCATCAGCGGCAATACGATTTTTGTGCGCGGAACGCCGCCAGCCATTAAGTGCGCAAAGTGCACGTGGTTACCAGCTTGTAGTTTAGGTAAAATTAAATTTTCTAACTGAGCTACGAAAGTCGCCGTTTGTTTTTTAAAACGCGCACGGCCTTTTTCTAGAGACTCTTGCAAAGACTGTTCAGTTAATTGTGTATTTTGCCAGTCACTTAATTTTAAACCTTTTAAGTAATCATTAGGTGTTTGGCCTTTGCTGTCGGGCTCAAGATCAAAACCAGCTTCAAGCGGAACATTGATAAAAGGCTGAGGAATATTTTTTGATTCTTCTTCAGTTAAAGCACGTAAATTATTATTTTCATCACGGCGACCAACAGTTGCACGAACAACAGTTAAACCATGGGCTTCGGCTTCTTCAACTAAACCGTTGGCGTAGCCACGGTTAAATAGTTCTCCGAATAAAACTAAAACATCGCCTTTTTTAAAAGGCACTTCTTCTGGACGATTACGAATTGCTGTAAAATCTTTCATAAGTGGACCATTTTACACAATACAGCCCATGACTCAATGCTGTTTTTTGTGCTATTGTCCTACTATGCGCGTCGTAAGTTTTGTACCCTCATGGACTGAAACTCTGATGGCATCCGAAGTGGATGTGATCGGGCGCACGCGTTTTTGTATTCACCCTGAAAATACGATTAAAAGCATTCCGGTGGTCGGCGGAACGAAGACTATTAATTCTATCGAGCAGATAGTGCAGTTAAAACCTGATTTAGTGTTGTTTGATAAAGAAGAAAATAACCAAGAGATGCACCAAATGTGCCTTGATCATGGGCTAACTTGTTATGCGACGCATGTCGTGGATATCAAGAGCTGCGGCGAAGAGCTGATCAATTTAGGTAAAATTTTAAAAAATACGAAACTTACTGAATGGGGAAATGCGTATCTTTCTCTTAAAAAATTCTCGTCGGAGCAGTTCAAAAAATGCGTTATCGAAGGCGAATTTGCTCCGGAACAAAAGTACACTTACGCGATCTGGAAAAAACCTTTTATGCGCGTATCGCCAGATACCTTTATCGGCGATGTGCTAAAACTTTTTGGAATCACTCTTGAACCTAGCGAAAAGAAATACCCTGAAATTTCAGAAGAAGAGCTTAAAAAAACATTCTGCTTGTTCTCGTCAGAACCATTTCCGTTTGCTAAATATTATTCTGAACTTAAAGCTGAAGGCTTTAAGGGCGTTGTTATCGATGGTGAAAAAATAAGTTGGTACGGCGTTAGGACTTTAAGATTTCTACAATCGCTTGAACCGTCTTAAGGCTTCCGCCTTGTTTACTTTCGGTACGATGTTTTAGTTCTTTAAGCTGGTCTTTATTATCTTCAAAATACTGAACTGCACTTAAAAATTCTTCGGTGTTATTTACAGTTTTAACGAGCTTCATTTTTTTAAAAGCGATGGCTTCAGGGTTATTTTGATAGTACGGGCCAACGATCACAAAATTGCCAGCACATAAAGGCTCCATCACAGAATGCACGCGCGAAACAAATGATCCGCCGACAAAACTCAATTTCGAAAAACGGTAGAAATCAGCTAAGACGCCGATACGATCAACAATCAAAATATCAAAATCAGTCGAAGGTTGGTAGTCAGCGAGCTTTACGATTTTTTTACCGGGAAGAAGTTTTGCTAAATCGTTAAAAAGTGAAGCTGCATGTTTAATGTCGTGCGGAGCCCAAATCAGCGAGAATTTATTCTGTAAAAGTTGAGCTGCAGCCTGCTTTAAAACCTCTTCATCTTTGGGCCAAGTTGAACCCAAAGTCATAAGTTTTTTATTCTGATCAAGCTGCACTAATGAGTTTTGATTCAGTCTGAAAAACACTTGGTCAAAGCGGGTATCAGGAATGTAACGAACATCGGTGTTCGGTAAAAAGTTTTTTAAAAAAATGACTTGTTCTTCTTCAACACAGCTAAAGAAATCAAAGTCTTTGCAAGCAAATTTAAGCCAGAAAGCGCTTAAAAAAGTCATTTTAGGATTAGCTGCAATAGTCGCTAATTTGATATTTCTTTTTTTAGCTTGAGAAATTAAATTTGGCCAAAAATCAGTGCGTGAAAAAATCAAAATGCTCGGCTTAATAAACTCTAAAAGTTTAGAGTTTTGGCTCGTGATATCCCAATTGAGCGGAAAAAACGCGGTGACTTCAGACGTGATGTTTTTAAATAACGAAGGGGCTGAAAGGGATGAGTAAGACACAAAAATCTGACTTTGTGGGTAAGCTTTTTTATAATCACGAATCAAGCCTTTAGCGTATTCAATTTCACCACTTGAAGCATGAATCCAAATTTTCTGCGCACTCGGATCAACGGGCGTTTTAAAAATATCTTGGTTCGCTCTTAACTTCATCCACGCTTTGGTTTTTGGACCTAAAAATGGTGAACTTAATAAAAGAACAATACGTAAAAAGTTATAAAGAAGGTTATAAATAATCATAACCACAGTCTTTCTAAATGCTCTTGCACCATGGTCGGCGTTAAATCGACCATACACTGTTGAAAGTTCGGATTCACGCAAGGACCTTGACCATGTTTACTGCACGGTCGGCAGTAAAGATTTCTCTCCATAATCACCGTGCTTGTGCGTGACGGAAAACCAAACGGTGCTGGCCCCATTAAAGCGATTGTTTTTTTACCTAACTGCTCAGAAAAATGCAGCATACCTGTATCATTTGTGACTATCACTTGGGCGCGGTTAATAATAGCAGCTGATTCTAATAAGCTGGTTTTACCGGTTAGGTTTACGATATTCGGATATTGATCAAGTTCAGAAGTAAAAGTGTCAGTAGGACCTGCTAGGACCACGACTTTCTTATCGCTATTACGTTCAACTAACTTTTTCCAGTGATTCATGGGCCAACGTTTTAGCGCGTAGGCGGCTGAGGGCACGATCACCACATAACGAGACAGCTGATGTTCAGAAAGTAAACCAGAAATTTTATTTTCAGTGGCTGGATCAAAAAAAATCAACGGCGGTTTTGGCAGACGAAACTTAATACCCATTTTTTCTAAAGGTTTTAATAAATCACGCTGGCCAGAAAAAGGTTTTTCAAAAAGATTAATTTTAAAACGAATCAGTAAAAAACGTTTTAACCGCGACATCGGTTTTACGATTTTTGATTTCGCCGAAACCAAGTGGCGAATAAAAAATGAACGTAAGTTATTATGAGCATCGTAGATAATATCGAAATGCTCTTTACGCAGCTCTTTGGCTAAATGAAAGATCTCAGAAAAGCCTTTTTTACGGTCAATGGCCCATACTTTTTTTACTTGAGGATTGTTATTTAATAAAAGCGTAAAATCTGAGCGCGTTAAAAAATGCACCTCAGCTTCAGGGTGATTTTCTTTAATAAGCGCAGGAATGCTTAAACTTTGAGTTAAGTCTCCTATGCTTGAGAATCGAATCACCAGAATCTTCATATTGTTATGTAATTACAAAAAGGGCGTTATGTCTATGATTTTAGCTTTGAAATGACCGTGGTTTTAGGGCATGACTGTTCAGATGATAAACAAACTGTTTTCACTAGTTCTATTGATGGGCTTTACCTGTCCAGCCTTCGCTGAAATTTCAAGCCAAATTGAGGTTTCAAGCCTTAACTTTATCAGCGAAGATTACGCCACAAACCAAGATAAAAGTTTCGCGTTTATCGGCGCTCAAATTAAATCCGAACAAGCCGAAAATGATCTATTTAAAATTAACTTAGTGGGTAAATACACGCCAAAAAATTCGGTCTTAAGTTACTTCAATTTAAAAGAAATTTATTTTACCAACATTATTGATTCAACAGCTTCATTGCATATCGGCCGTAAGCTTCAGACATGGTCTAAAGGTGATGAAAAATGGAATTTAGGTTCTTACCAACCGCAATTTCGTTGGAACCCGTTAGATATGGAAAGCCAAGGGTTGTTTGGTATTTTCTACGAGAAAAATTTAGGGCATTGGAATTTAAGTTTATTCGGGACTCCATTTTTTATTCCAGATCAGGGGCCGGCCTACGAAGTAAAAGACGGGCAGTTTGAATCATCGAACCCGTATTTCACCCCACCACCACAGAATATTATTTTTCAAAACGTAGTGCTTCCGATTGATTACAACATCATTAAGCCAGAAGTTTCTGATGTGGTTGAGCAGCCTGGTTTTGGAATTAAGTTTGATTATAAATTTGATGACCTTGAGCTAAGCCTAGGTGGCACATATAAGCCGTCAAATCAGTTTGCTTTTGGTTACAAAGGTATCTTGGTGACTAATCGTGTGCGCGTAGATGTGCAGCCTAAGACCTATTACGAAAAATTAACGAGCCTTGATTTATCTAAGAAATGGCAAAATAGCTATGTTGGGGTTTCGGTGATCTACAATGATCCGGAAACGCCAGAGTATACGACAAACTACAACTCGCCGGTGTTTCAGGCGAACACAGCAGTGACTCCGTATATTGGACTTGATTTCGAACCTATTGATTTTGAATTAGCCGGTCTTTTTATTGAGGGCGGCGATATCAAAGAAGAAGGGCCAGATGCGAATGCTGACCGTCAGTCATTAACGCAGAAATACCTCTATAATCGAGCTTATCAGGTGACCGTGAATTATAGAGCCGATGTGAGCGAGAATTTGAAAATTATCTCTAGTCTTCAGTGGCGCGAGGCTGAGAAAAATTTACTCAAAACCTTAAAATGGAAGAACATTTTTGATATAAAGGGACCTTGGAAAATGACACTGGATCTATTCTTAGTTGAAACCAGCGATGAAGCGACCACGGTATCAAGCTATAGAAACTTAGATCAAGTATGGGCGGGGGCGTCTTATGATTTCTAAAAAGATTAAAATTTTATTTTCGTTTTGCTTAGTTTTAGGCTTAACCGGTTGTGATAGTTTTCTTAAAGGTAAACCACAGCCGCCAAAAATTGTTGAGATTCAAGCTTCTGATCTTGAGTGTGTTAAAGACGTTCAAGCTGATTTTAAAAAATTAGTAGAATCACAAGCCAGCGAAAAAGATATCGATGATTCGTTTGATTGTTTATACAGAACGCTTGATCAATTTAAAAATCGCGCTGAAGGCCGTACAAATCCTAATTCTTTCACGGGTAGTGAATTATTCATTATCTTTGATACATTCTTTAAAGACGCTGAAATTTCACAAAACGCGACAGATAACTTACTAGTTCTTAAAAAAGCTTTATTAGGCGGCGTTGAAAACGAAATCACTAAGTCAGAGTTAGATCTTTTAAAAGACTATCTTAAAGTTTTACAGGTCGAAGTTAAAAACTTATCTCCGTACATTAAAGTCTTCACTTTCAAAAAAGAAAATGGTCCCTTTGACCAAAAAACTTTAAACTTAGCATTTTCACAATTACGTAGTTCTTTAAAAACTCTTTTAACAGCTTCAAAAATTCCGCGTGCTGAATATAACTTTGAAGACGTTAAGCAGTTAACAACAAGCTTAAACATCGTTGAAAAACAAGAAGACCAGGAATTATTAAATCTAGTTGAAAATGTCGTTAATTTATTAGCGGGCACAGAACCGCTAAAATCAGAAGCTGAGTATATCCAGTCGATTGATAATTTCGTTGATGTGTCAGCACTTTATGCTGAAGCCCTTTATACAGGAATGAAATTTGAAATTTCTGAGAAGAATCAATTAAACAGAGTTTTAAGTTTCACAGGCCGTTTAATTGACGCTTTTGAAAATTCATTACAATACACAAAAACACGCCAGCTTCCTGTTAAATACTTAGATCCTATTATTAACGAAGTGTTAAAAGCGAAAATCATTCCGGTTGAAGTGAGTGAGCCAACTTTCCAACGCTTTTACAAAATGGCCGTTATTCGCATTTTTAATGATCAGAAGAATCTAGATCCGGTAAGTCTTGAAACACTTCGTCCGGTGAATTTTAGAAAAATTAAGCGCGAATTTCATATCTACAAAGCTTACCAAGATATGATTAATAGCTTTGATTTTAGCCCTAAGACATATCTTATGCCGCCGGCATTACAGGCTAAGATCAAAGCTTATAGCGTAACACCGTCGTTAACTAAAATGCTTCAAGTGAACAAACTTGATCAGGCTTTAGTTAAAGAAATTGCGTTAGGTTTTGAAGAGCTTCGCCAAGAAGCTTTAACTAAACTTCCGATTTTATACCGCAATAAAAAATACATTTTAGCTTCGTCACAAAACACGGCTGAAGTAAATTGGGAAGACGTGAGCCGCTCGCATTACGTGAAAATGTTATCGCGTGAGTTGATGTTAGGGTGGGGACAAGTTGATCCAAGCTTAAGCCTTTATAGCGCCAATAGCCGCATGTTTAAAGAAGACTTTGTGAAGTGGTATAACGATTTTAAAGAGTTCGCGATTGAGCTTAAATTATTTGACCCACGTGCTACAGATAACGGCGCTGATAACTTTATGCAGGCCGATCTATTTACGTATGCAGGTAATGGCGATAACCAACTTCATTTCTTAGAAGTGATGCAGTTTACGAATATGTTATTAGGCGGTGGCGCTGAAATGACTGATGATATTCAAAAAGTCATGATCGCAGCGGGTTGTTCAATCCCTGGCCAAATCGATATTTTCGGTAAACCATGGTTTGATGAAAAGTGCTTCTTAAAAAACATTCGCACAAACTCAAAACGTTTTTTCTCGCATATTTATCTTTTTGGTAATTACGTAAATGCATTAAATGAGCAAGAATATCTTGGTTTTTACACAGAGCTTATGGGCGTAGCCCGTTTAAAAGCTGATACTGTTGGGCGTGTTGAAACAGCTGATATTCGCGCTTTTTCATTGTTATCAATGTTTATTGATTCGTTATTTACAATCTATGATGTGAAAGCACCGTTTGGCGAAGTGGGCCCAGAAGAAATTCGTGCCTCTTACCCACGTTTTAAAAACTTCGTTGCTGAGTACGTTAAAAAGCCAGATGTTGCCGAAAAATTAAAAGATTGGAGCAAGTGGTACAACGTTTGCCAACTGTCGCACTCGAAAGAAGAGTTCTTACAAGAAGCCTTTATCTTTTTAGTTTACAATGGCCGCATTCCAGAGAAGTCAGATGTTAGTCTACTGTGCAATTTTGGCGACATTTTTAAATTTGAAGGTAACGTGAATCGCCGTAGAATTCTTAGTACTTTTCAAATCTTAAAAGATGAAATAGCCTTAGGAAATGCCGGCAAAAATTAAACAGTCTCATTGGGCCCTCGTCTTCGCGTTTGCGAGTTTGTTCACGCTGGGCCTTGCCGATAATATTCGTGGTACTCTTTTTCCTGAAATCTTAAATCAATTTCAAGTTTCAAATACACTAGGGTCGTGGTTATTCGCGACCTCTTCAGGGTCAGCTTTCGTCGCTGGCGTGATTTCGCCGTCATATTTACGCCGTTATACGATTTCTTCGCTATTAGCCGTTGGTGTTCTGTTTTTGGCTGTAGGCTTAGCCGTTATGGGTTTTTCAGGAAACTTTAATTGGATGATCGCTGGAAGCATGTTCTTAGGCGCAGGCATTGGTTTTATGGGCGTTTCGCAAAACCTTCTAGTTGCTGAAGGAGTTGAGGTAAAACTTCGCTCACGCGCCCTTTCAGGCCTTCATGGCTTTTACGGTTTAGCGAGCTTTATAGCACCTCTATTAGCAGCTTCAACGACCAAAGCTTTTGGTCAGTGGAGTTCAGCATTTTATGTGGTGTCGGGTGTAAGTCTTATTTGTTTATTAGCGCAGGTTCTGATTGTACCGAACCCTAAGTTTGTGGTGCATGTGCCTGTAAGCTTAGAAGATACCGCTGATAAAAAAAGAATTTCAAAGCGTGCCTTAGCCATGATTTGTTGTTTCTTTGGGTTTTATGTGGTCGCTGAAATCTTAGTTTCAACACGTTTAGCGCTTTATATGCGTACGTACTTTCAGATGGATTTAACTCAGTCTGCGGGTTACGTGACAATGTTCTTTATGTTCTTGCTTATTGGTCGTGTGCTTTTTGCGTTTATTCATTTACCGTTTTCATTAAAATCACAGTTAAATGGTTTTTTAATCGGGTCGCTAGCTTTTATCTTTTTAGGCTTAAAGCTACATCCGTTTTTCTTAGCCTTAAGCGGGCTTACAATGGCGCCGTATTATCCGCTGTGTGTTTCGTACATTTCAGAAATTTCAAAAGATTTAAGTCGAACGTTTTTATCATACGCCATGAGTTTTCAAAGTTTAGCTGTCGTAGCCATGCATTTAGGCGTGGGTTATATGACAGATGAATTCGGATTGGCCTTTGCCTTTGGAGTAGGGATTTTAGCCCTAGTTATTTCAATTTTATGTTTAAGTTTTCACCCCAAAAAATTAACAGTTTAATTTTAGCATTTGTATTATGCTTTTTTGCGAGTGTCTTTGCACAGGCGCAATTTTTATATTCACGTGGTGCTGTGATCAGCGGTTTTGTTGATGAACAGTATTTACTAGCTTCAAGTGAAACCAATATGTGGGAAGTCGGCGAAATCTTACCGGTTATTTCACAAAATTCTAAAATCGGTGTTTTTGCTTTCGTTGAATTGCAAAACGTTAAAACGATTAAGTACGGCCATTACGAACTTCGTTTAAAACTGGTTCGCCAATCGCGAAAATATCTTATTCAAAAAGGCGATATTATCAAAAAATTAGATATGTCGACTTACAACGAAGAATTTATCGGAACCACTGATTTGATCGTTAAAAAAAGTGAGTTAGATATTTCATCAAGATACCGTCCGCTGTTTTATCAAGGTCTCTCGATCGGTGAAACCGCGCAGACACTTTATAAACATGAATTTTTAGTGAACTATATTGGTAACTTGTACTACGGCGCTAACGAGTGGTTAACAGTTGGTACATTTGCACCTGGTAATTTAATTGATCGCCCGAATGCCAACTTTAAAGCCCGCTTTTGGAATTCAGATGCGACAACTTTGGCGGCAGGTCTTAGTTACGTTGATCTTCAAAAAGAAGAAGAGGCGACATTAAACTTAAATGTTTGGTGGGATTCGATTTCATCAGACTCGTTAATTTCGCATACATTCTTGAGTTTAGGTCTAGTAAAGTGGGACGGCGCTAAAGATGCCGCGGCGATTAAGGCCTTAGGTTCAAGTTCATTCCAGACTGGTTATGAAGTGATTCGTTCTGACTGGGACCGTGTTTTAATTGGTCCGAGTTATAACTTCGAAAGAAAAGCGCTGGGTGGTTATTTATCTTACGTTTGGATTTACGACCGTTTTCACGCACAAATATCAGTGAATGCTACAGATATTACTAAATTTAAATTAGATCCAAGAGACGGTTACTACGGTTTCTTTGACTTCTACTGGAGATTCTAATGGCGTCACGCTTTTTTGTTTCGTGCCAACCGCATTTAGAAAAAGACCTGCTTAATGAACTTGAAAGTTTTTGGCATCAAATTATTGATTTAGATGGTTTGCCAACACGTTCGCGTCCAGAAGTGGTGTATGAAGATATCGGTGGTATTGAGATTGAATGTGAAACACATTTAGGATTTCAAATTAATTTATTTTCTAAACTTGCAAATCGTGTGTTGTGGCGTATTCATCATTTTGAAGCGCGCTACTTTGACCAGTTCGAAAAAGAATTAAAAAAACTGGATTTAAAAAAATACTTAGGCGAACAAAAATTTAATTTAAATATCGAATCGGGCAAATCACGTCTATTTCATGAAAGTAATTTAGAAGAATCAGCTCATAAAATTTTAAAAAATGCGGTGAAAAAACAAGATGAAACTTTACTTTCATTGTACATCCGTATTTTTAAAGATCATGTGACTTTAAGCTTGGATACTTCAGGAAAACATCTGCACAAACGCGGTTACCGTCAGGCTCAGGGTGAAGCGCCTATGCGTGAAACTTTAGCGGCGAAGATGTATAATTTTTTATTAAAAAATGCGCTTGAGGGTGAAGTTCAATACTCACCACAAAATGCAAACACAACAATTCTTGACCCCTTTTGTGGAGCGGGAACTTTACTGTTTGAAGCCGCTAGTTTTTTTCAACCGAATCTGGTGTCTAAGTTTGATTTTGAAAGATTTAATAATTTACCGGGGCTTTTAAAATCAGAAACTTGGAAGAAAAATTTTAAAATTGCGAACCCTTCAAAAACGCAATTTATGGGTGTTGAATTAGACCCCAAAACGTTCGCCAAATTAGAGGGCAATTACGAGGCTTTTAAAACGCATTTTCCAGCAGTTGAAAATAGTTTTAAGTTTATTCAAGGTAACTCAAAAACCGCTGATTTTAGTGCTTTAAAAGACCAATCGGTTATCGTGATCGCAAACCCTCCGTACGGAGAGCGTTTAAAGAACACTGATGCTGAAGATGTACTAATGTCACTGGAACGTGTTCCAAATTTAAAAGGCCTTGTTGTGGTTCATCCGCCACAGTGGAAATTGAAATTTTCACAGTTAAAAATCAAACAAAGCGAAGCTTTTAACAATCAAGGATTAGACTTAAAACTCACTTTATTTGCATTATAATCCAAAAATGCCCCTATTTTACATGCTGCATTTGTAAGAGCTGCTACTGGTAGTAAAAGCTCTAGACTTTACACGAAAATTTGTGTTCTCTAGCCCACGCAATTAAAAAACATAAACTCGATGCGAACAGAAGTAATCGCTCTCGCATCTTATTTCTTAAGGAGAAACACATGAAATCAATTATCGGTTCATTAGTATTAATGATCGGCCTTACAGCTAACGCAGGTCTTTTAACAGTATCTGGCGGAGCCAAAAAAATCGAAGGCGTTACTTTAAACCAAACAGCTCAAGTAACTGGTTCTGATGTTAACATGACATTAGTTGGTGCTGGTTTACGCGCTAAAACAGTATTATTTGTTCCAGCTAAAGTTTACGTTGCAGAATTATTCACTAACGATGCAGCTAAATACTCTCGCGATAACAACGCTTTAAAATCTTTAGAAGGTTCTTCTGTTACGGCAATCCGTTTAACATTCTTACGTGGTGTTGACGCTCCTACAGTTGCTTCTTCTTATCGTGAAGCTTTAGTAGCTAACAACGTTAACTTAAAAGACCCAGCTATCGCTCAATTCTTAGCAAACGTTGAAAAAGGTGGCGATGCTTCTCAAGGTAAATCTTTTGTTATGCTTTTAGTATTAACTAAAGAAGGTGGCACAAAATTATACTACGAAGATACAAAAGACCAAGTTTCTGTAGTTGATGGCCCACGCGCTTTACAACAACAAATCCTTTCTATCTGGTTAGGCGCTTCTGCTGATTCTGGCTTAGAAAAACTTAAAAAATCTTTATTACAACCAGTTTACTAATTTTAAAAATCTAAAAGGGTGTATTAGATGAAACAATTATTATTAGTATTAACAATCGCAGTTGGTTTTTCTGGCTGCGGTAAATTAAAAAAAGTATTAGATAAAGCTGAAACTATTCCGGATAAAATGGATAGCTTAAACACAGGTATGGGTGAAACGAACGCTTCAGTTCGTTTACAAAAACTTGGTATTTTCGAAGGTATGGTTTTAGACCAAGATCACTACGAAATGTTAGCTCCGTTCCCAGCTGATTTAATGACGGGTGGTAAATTCTTAGGTGAAGCTTTAACGACTGAAGAAGCTTTAATGTGGGTTTTTAAATCAATCAAAAAAATCAACACTTACGACATCAACTCTAATCCATTATTAGATGCTCAAGATGCAAAAGTTCAAGCTAAGTTTGACCACGATAAGTTAGGTCTTTACATGGCTGTAACAATCGTATCTGGTTATTTACGTGACAGCGTTATCGAAGAGATCGTTCAACGTATTTACACATCTGATCGTTTTACTGAGACAGGTTTACAAATCTTAGCTTTACGCGCGAAATTCTACAGCGACGTAATGCTAGGTGGTTCTCTTTATACAGAGAAATTCGCAACTTTAGGGCACGTTAAAGAAGCGATCGATTACAATTCAAAAATCGAACGTATCGCACGTCTTCCGTACCCACAAGCTATCAAAGTAGATATCGTTGGTATGTTAACTCCTGAAATGAACGAAGCTATGTCGGTACAATTTGATCCAGCTATCGTGAACGCGAACTGGTCAAAAATTAAAACATTAGGTGAAGCTGGTTTTGAAGTTAAGCCTTTATCTGGCAACAACACAGCTGACCAAGCAGAAGCTAAAAGACAAAGAGACGTATTTAACTCTTACATCTCTTTCTTAAATGGTAAAATCGAACAAGCTCAAAGCTTAAACTAAGCTTAAGTTTCTAAGATAAAAAAAGAAAGCCATCGTCTATTAGACGGTGGCTTTTTTGTTTTTAGAACAAGTACCCATCAAGCCAGATGTTTTTGCTGATTTTGGCTTTTAACGGCTTTTCACCGGCATCATCTATGGCGTCCGGGGTTCTGATCTCGTAGAGAGCGTAGGGCGATTCACTGTGAATCGTTCCAATCGGTGGTCGGTGCGTGTACATCGACTGTTCGTAAGAATAAATCAAGAACTCATTCTGTTTAGACTGATTGTAAGTGAACTTCACCATTGATTGAAACACTTCAGGGTGTTCGAAGAACAAGAAGTGTAAAAACTGAAAGTTAAGAGTCTGGTCTTTTTGGGTGCGCGAAAACGGACGTGTCAGTTTTCTGCCGACTCCAAAAAACGAAGCAAACTTTAAAAACTGGCGAAAGTTATCTGATTGCTGGTTATAAGACTGCGGAAAGTATTCTTGAAGTAGTGACGAACTTAACGGGTAACAAACACCCACGATATTATCTTTCGCATCGCGGGCTACGACAAAATTTTTAAATGAATAAATTAAAGAATCCTGAATGAACTTTTCAAGATCTTCAGTCATAGCGAGTGGAACTAAATCTAAAGTTTGCAGTTTTTCACACAGATAACGGATGAATTTTTTGTGATCTTGTTTTTCTAAAAAACCAACTTTGATAAAAGGGTTTACTTTAAATAGTAAAGGATAAAATCCGTGAATCGAAACTAGATTAAACTTACGAATTAATTCATAAAGAGGTTTGTTCGATCTTTTTTGTTTGGTGCGAATGAAAGCGTTGATTGCTTGCATGCTTTCCATATTGATCGATGTGATAAAGTGTTCAACTTTTTCAGTGGCGATTAACTTTTGTAATTGCGGTAGAAAATGGCGTGACCAGTTTAAAACGGCCTTACGTTGGTGCGATACACGTAAGTCACAGGCGTATGCGGTTTTTAGAACTTCTTTTTCAGTTTTCATATCCTGAAGAAGAAAGCTGGCTGTGCCTAGAATCTCGTTATTTTGAAAAGCATTGGTTTCTTCTAAAATATAATTATGAAACTTCTGCTGAAGACGTCTATAGAGCGAGAAAAAATCGATTTCACGTCTGATTTTTACATCTAAAAGCGCTTGCGTGGGGATTTCATAAAAGAATTGCCCTAGCTTTTCAGAATCAGCTGGAGTGGATTCGCGGAGAACTATTTTTTCTTCCACAAGATTTCCTGCGTGTTGGTGCGGTGGTTAACAAATCTAGCTGTGGTAAAAAGAAAATCACTTAAACGGTTTAAGTAAATTAGAACTGGCTCATAGTGAGCTTCTTGTATAGCAATTTCAGACGATCTGCGCTCGCAACGACGGCAAAGTGTGCGTGCTACATGAAAGTGTGAGCTTAAAACATGACCTGTGGGCAGAATAAAATTCTTTAAAGGTTCAAGCTCTGCGGTCATCGCATCGATCATTTTTTCTAATTGGGGAGTAGCTTCTAAATCTAATTGTGGAAGTTTTTTGAATACTTCGGCATCAGCTGTGGCTAACAAACTACCGATCACGAACATGTTGTTTTGAATATCAAAAAGTAAGCGGCGTAATGAAGTGTTGCTTAGATTCAACTGTTCATTGTTTTCAAGCAGACTATAAATCAAACCAAGATAAGAGTTTAGTTCGTCAGCAGTGCCGTAGGCTTCAACGCGTGGATTGAATTTTTCGACGCAACTGCCATCAACCAGCCTTGTTGTTCCTTTATCTCCGGTTTTCGTATATATTTTCATATATTTATTAGCTAATGTCTTTTAGAGTTAGTCAAGTTTAGGGGTGTGTTTTGTCAGAGCCGGTTATTCCATTTTTTGTAACGATGCCACATTCAGGAGAGAAAGTTCCTGAAGAGTGCACTTGGTTGCATAATCTTGATGAGAAAATTCTGATGTGCGATGTGGATCGCTACATTGACGTGATTTACGAACCCTCTCTTAAAAAACTTCAAGTGCCTTACCATAAAACCGAGTGGCACAGATACGCGGTCGATTTAAACCGTATTCCTCAAGATATTGATTGCGACTCTGTGATTGGTAGTGAAAACAAATCGGGCTCGAACAGCCGTGGTTTTCACTGGGTTGTCACAACTTTGAATTACCCTTTAATGCAAAGCCCCATCACCAAAGATCTGCATAATAAATTAACTGACCTTATATATACACCTTTTCACGATGGCGTGAAAAAACTGTACGCTGACTTTAAGAAAAAGGGCTTTGAACACGTTTTTCATTTAGACGCGCACTCGATGCCTTCTTTAGGTACAAATCAACATAAAGACCCAGGTCAATATCGTGCTGATATTGTAATCAGTGACAACCTGGGAGTGAGCTGTGATAGCCGTTATAAGGATTTAGTGATTGAAGCTTACAAAAGTGTGGGCTTTTCGATCAGCTACAATTGGCCGTACATGGGTGGCCGTGTGACACAACAATACGGTCAGCCTGAGGTTGGTCAGCAAGCTCTGCAAGTGGAGTTAAATCGTGCCTTATATATGGACGAAGTGACTAAAAAAATAAAACCAGATTATGTTGTTGTTCAAGAGCAAATATTCAAGGCACTTGATATCGTAAAAAGAGAACTTCCCAATTTGAAAATCTAAGAGTACGTTTTCTACGTTATGCGATTTAAAAACCCTCTGGTGCAGAAATTCTGGAAATTTTCTACATCATTTCAATTAGGTATTCCTGTTCTTGTGGCCCTCACAATTTTAATCATGTGGGGCACTATCGTCGAATCTCAATATGACGCTTTCGCTGCGGAAAAGTTGGTTTACCGCAGTTGGATGATGTATTTGACCATGGGCTTGTTGGTTTACAATCTGGCGATTGTGGTAGTTGATCGGATGCCTTGGAAGAGCCGGCATATTCCTTTCATCTTAGTTCATGCGGGAATTATTTTAATCGTCATTGGCGGTTATGTGACGCAAAAGTACGGCCTAGATGGTTCAATGATGCTTCCGATTAATGGTAAAAACAATTACGTGCAAGTGGCGCAAACAGACGTCGTTGTTTACGCGACATTTGATGGCGATCGTTACACTAAAGTTTTTGAAAGCGAAGTGGATTTTTTCTTACATCCGCCGACTGAAGATAAACCGTATAAAATAAATTTAGGTGACGCTGAAATTACAGTAAAAAAATATCTTAAATACGCTCGCGTAAGTAAAAAACTAAAAAAATCAACAGATGCCAATGCTGGAGCATCAGTTAAGTTTCAGTTGCAAAATGCGAATGTTCAACAGGTTGAAACTCTAACTCAAAACTCGAAAACCAAAACAGCCGATGTTAATTTTGGTCCGTTAAAAGTAGTTCTTGGTCATGATGTTAAAGACAAAGGCCGTAAAGACCGTGCAACGAATGAAATTTATTTTAATGCGAAAAGCGACACTGAATTAAACTACGAACTTTACCGCAAAGAAGAAATGAAATCGTTTAAATCAGGTCGCATCAAAATCGGAGATATAATTTCTACGGGATGGATGGGGTTGGAGCTTCGTTTGTTGGATTATCTTCTACAGGCCACTGAAGAGTGGGATGCTGTTGAAGTCGATCGTCCAACGCCATTAACAAGCCCTGCCTTATTGCTTCAGTTTGGTGATAAAACGCAGTGGACTTTATTAAATGATGTCATCAAACTTTTTGGCGATAACGAAGCTTTTTTATTCAGTTTTCAGAACCGCCGTATGGACATCGGGTTTCCGGTTTATTTGAAAAAGTTTGAAATGACCCATTATGATGGAACACAAAAAGCCAAAACTTATTCTAGTGCGGTTGAAATCGTTCCGCCAAACGGAAACGCTCCTGTCTCTGGTTTGATTGCGATGAATGAGCCGTTGAAGTACGCGGGATACACATTCTATCAAGCTAGTTTTAATCAAGATGAAAAAACCGGTGAGCCTACAGCTTCAGTTTTATCGGTGAATCTTGATCCAGGTCGTTGGATTAAATATTTAGGTTCGTTAGTTTTATCACTGGGCATTGTTTGGCTATTTGTCCAAACCCGCCGAAGAAAGACAGCACAATGATTCGTTTAATTTTTGCAGTACTGGTAACATTACAAGTTTCTTTATTTTCGCAGATCGCGAAAGCTGAGCCCAAGTTAGGTGAAGCCATCAGATACATGCCGGTTCAAGACGGCGGCCGTATCAAGCCTTACGATACTTTTGCTAAAGAAGTATTAGAAGTTGTTTACGGAAAACAAAAATACAAAACGGAATCGGGTGAATCAGCTCCGGCTTACTTGATTGTATTAACTTGGATGCTTTCGCCGGATAGCTGGGTGAATCGCCCACTTTTTGAAGTGAATCACTTAGATGTAAAAAATAAATTAGGTTTACCTAAAGACCAAAAATATTTTTCAAACAACGAGCTTTTTACAACGGACAAGTTTCAAAACTTAATGCAGGAATTAGCCGATAAACGCCAAAGCCAAGAAAAGTTAACGCCGTACTTTCAGGCGTTACAGCGTTTGCAAAACCAAATGATTTACTTTCGCGAATTAGCGGGAGGTCGTTTGCTTAAAATTATGCCAAGTCCAGTTTCTGAAACTTGGTTGTCGGTGGCTGAAATTCCTGAAACACAACAAGGTTTATTCGTGAATATCAGCCAAAGTGTTGCGGCTTACTTAGGAGCGCTGGCTGAACATAAAGATGTTGAAGGTGCTAAAGCCACGTTGGATAAAGCAGTTGTTGATTTTCAAAAAAGTGTAGAGCAGGTAGCTCCTGAAAAATATGCTCAAGCTCATAAAGTGGGAACGGAAGTTTTTTATAATGATTTACATCCGTTTCGTTGGACTTATGTTCTTTATATTTTGGCTTCGATTATTTTGCTTTTTATCTGGATCAGAAATTTACAATCAGGTATGGGGCTTGTGTGGACAATCACTTTAGCCGGATTTTTCATTCACATTTTAGGTTTTGCTTTTAGAGTTTATTTAGCTGAGCGCCCACCAGTAACTAATATGTATGAAACTGTTGTTTGGGTTTCATGGGGTGTGATGTTGTTCTCGATGATCTTAGAGAAGATCTACAAATACAGAATCTTTTTATTAGCAGGTTTGTTAGTAGGTTTCGTGTGTATGGTTATCGCCGATACAGCGCCTGCGGTGCTTGACCCAAGCATTCAGCCATTAGAGGCGGTTTTACGCAGCAGTTACTGGCTTATCGTGCATGTGATGACGATCACGATTTCTTACGCCGCTTTTGCCTTGGCTTTTGGCTTAGGCGACATTGGGCTTATTTATTATGCAATTGATAAAGATAAGCATGCTGAAAAAATCAAACACATCACGACGGGTGTGTACCGTGCGATGCAAATTGGTGTGGCATTTTTGGCTCCGGGAATTATCTTAGGGGGTGTCTGGGCCGATGCTTCGTGGGGCCGTTTCTGGGGTTGGGATCCGAAAGAGACGTGGGCTTTAATTGCACTTTTGGGTTACATAATAATTCTTCACACGCGCTTAGTGAACTGGATCCAAAACTTCGGAATGTTGGTTGCGGCGGTGTTGACGTTCAATCTAGTGATTATGGCTTGGTACGGAGTGAATTTTGTTCTTGGCGCAGGGCTTCATTCGTACGGTTTTGGTGCTGGTGGTGTGGAGTACGTTTCGATTTTTGTGCTTTTGCATTTCATTTTCGTTGGCTATGTTTTCAGCGTAAAAAAACTTTCTAAAGTTTAATTTTTTTGAAACATTTTAATTCCAAAAAAAGCGAAGTCTAAAACACTTCGCTTTTTTTGCTTAAGTTTCTTTGTGAAAATGATTTTCATTTCGCGAAAGCAGCCTTTTTGTCACACTTTTTTGCTTTAATCGTGGGCACGCAACATCTTGATTTCCCTCGGGGATTTTCAATTGCTATTCAAATTCCCCCGTGACATTTGCTTCGCATTGCATTTTAATTAACTTCAAAGAAAGGCAAATGTTTATGCTTATGAAAATCCGCACCACTGTAAGTGCCACGGCTATGCTTGTGCTTACGGTATTTTTTCTTTCAAGTTGTTTGTTCCAAAATCCAGATGGCGGCGAGCGCACTGGAATCGGCTACAACAAAGGCTATGCGCCAGATCAACCAATCGCATTCAGCCATGAACTTCACGTTGGTACACACAAGATCCAGTGTCAGTACTGCCACAACCAAGTTGAGCGTTCGAAATCTTCGAACATTCCTTCTTTAGCCACTTGTATGAACTGCCACCAACAGGTAGCAGGTAAACCAGGTGAAGAAGCTGTTGCCGGTCACAAGAACACAGACGAAATTAAAAAACTTCGTGATGCGTACAACGATGGTAAATCGATTGAGTGGGTTCGCGTTCACATGTTACCTGACCACGTTCAATTCAATCACCAAGCGCACGTTACAAAAGGCGTAAGCTGCCAAACTTGCCACGGTGAAATTGAAAAGATGCCTAAAGTTATTCAACATTCAGATTTGTCAATGGGCTGGTGTGTGAACTGTCACCGTCAACCAGAAAACAAAGCTTCTCTTAACTGTACAACGTGCCATCAATAGGAAACGACGATGTCTGAAAATAAAATTACAAACGATAACGAAAATAGAAAAATCGAACGTGATAGCCGTTACTGGAGATCTTTCGAAGAGTTAAACAACACTCCGGAATTCCAAGCTGCATTACAAACAGAATTTATGTCATCACCGTTACGTGATGAAAATAAAGATGAAGGTACTGAGAAAGACGGCGTTGCTCGTCGTGATTTCTTAAAATTGATGGGTGCTTCAATTGCCGTAACATCTGCTGCTGGTTGTATCCGCCGTCCGGTGCAAAAAATTGTTCCGTATAACAAACAACCTGAAGAAGTTACTGTTGGTATGTCTAACTGGTACACGTCTTCATACTTTGATGGCCAAGAAGGTTTAGGTTTATTAGTTAAATCTCGCGAAGGTCGTCCAGTTCACATTCAAGGTAACCCAAAATTTCCTTTAAACGGCACGGGCGCTTCAGTTAAAGCTCAAGCTTCTTTACTTGGTTTATATGAGCCAAACCGTTTACAAAAACCTTTCAGAAATTTATTTAACGAAAAACGCACAAACAAAGAAACTGTTGGCGTTTCTTGGGAAGAATTAGACAACAAAGTTGTTGAAGCTCTTAAAAAAGGTGGCGTAGCTATCCTTTCTGGAAATATTTCTTCTCCATCTACAAAAACTGTAATTTCTGATTTCCGTTCGGGCTTTGGTGCTGACCACTACGTGTGGGAGCCTTTAGCTGATAACGTGGCAGATGCTCAAGCTTCTTCATACGGTGAAGCTTTAGTTCCAGGTTACAGATTTGATAAAGCGCAAGTGATTGTTTCAATTGACGGTGACTTCTTAGGTACTTGGGGTCCGACAATGACAAACAACAAACGTTTTGCTGATGGTCGCAGAAACATCGACAAAATGTCTAGACTTTACTCTTTCGATTCAACTTACTCATTAACTGGTGCTAACTCTGACGTTCGTTTTAAGATTAAACCATCACAACAGTTTGATGTTGTTATGGGTTTAATCGCTGAAATCGTTGGTAAAGTGAATGTTTCAGACGCTGTTAAAACAGCGGTTGCTCCATTCAACGGAGTAGCTGAAAAACTTGGTATCTCTTCAGAAGCTTTCAAAAAAGTAGCTGCTGATTTAGTGAAGAGCCAAGGTGAATCTTTAGTTGTTGCTGGTGGTATCCAAACAAACACTAAAGATGGTCATGCTCTTCAAGTAGCCGTGAACTACTTAAACTCTATCTTAGGCAACGAAGGTAAAACAGTAGTTGCTCAAGCGGGTAATAAGAACATCACAGCTTCTCAAGACAGCATTAAATCTTTAATCAAAAAAATGAATGATGGTGCAGTAAAAACGCTAATCATTTACCGTTCTAATCCATTCTATGCTTTAAGTGCTGATCACGGTTTTGCTGATGCTCTTAAAAAAGTAGAAACAGTTGTCTATGCTGGCGAAAAAATGGATGAAACTGCAGTTAACGCTCACTACGTTGCTTCAGACAACCATGCTTTAGAAACTTGGGGCGATTCTGAATTCGCAACTGGTTTATACGGTATTCACCAACCACTTATCCGTACTATGTACGATACACGTTCGTTCCAATTGTCATTAATGACTTGGGCGTTCATGGCTAAAGTTGGTCCTAAACGTATTCAAGAATTCGAAACTTTCTACGACTACGTACGTAACTTATGGAAAACTGAGTTAATGGCTAAAGTTGGTGGCGGTAAGGATTTCGAATCTTTCTGGAATAACTTCTTACAAGAAGGTTTCGTTGGTGATGTTGCGGCTGGTTCAGCTCGTAATTTCAAAGGCGATGTTTCCGGTCTTAAAAAATCGGCAAACGGCGATGCTAAATTTGAATTAGCATTATACCCAACAGTTCAATTAGGCGATGGTACTTTAGCTAACGTAGGTTGGTTACAAGAGCTTCCAGATGCAGTTTCTAAAATCGTTTGGGATAACTACGCTAGCGTTTCTGTTAAAACAGCTGCTGAAAACAAACTTCGCGAAGGCGATGTGATCGAGTTAACAGTAGGTGATAAAAAATTATCTTTACCAACACACATTCAACCAGGTTTACATGACCAAGTTGTAGCAGTAGCTGTAGGTTACGGCCGCACGCATGCTGGTGATGTAGCTAAAGGTATCGGTCAAAATGCA
Source organism: Pseudobdellovibrio sp. HCB154 (assembly GCF_046267985.1). Classification (GTDB taxonomy): domain Bacteria; phylum Bdellovibrionota; class Bdellovibrionia; order Bdellovibrionales; family Bdellovibrionaceae; genus Pseudobdellovibrio. The sequence goes on from NZ_CP176530.1 coordinate 1,442,206, forward strand.
TTCACATTAGCAACAGCTGGTGTATTTGCAGGTCAATCTGTTGAATTCAAAAAAACAGGTCAAAAAATTGAATTAGTGACAACTCAAGGTCACGATTCAATGGAAGGCCGTCAAATCGTTGTAACTGCGACGAATAAAGATATCGAAAAAAATAAAGAAGCAAATATTCACAGGCACCACACATGGAATATCTGGTCAGGTCACCAATACAACGGACACAAATGGGGTATGGCGATCGATCTAAACGTATGTACTGGTTGTTCTGCGTGTATGACTGCCTGCCAATCTGAAAACAACATTCCTGTTGTTGGTAAGAAATATGTTATGCAAGGTCGTGAAATGCACTGGATCCGTATCGACAGATACTACACAGGCACTCCTGAAAATGCAGAAACAGTATTCCAACCTGTAATGTGCCAACACTGTGACAATGCTCCGTGCGAAACGGTATGTCCGGTAGCTGCAGTTACACACAGCTCTGAAGGCTTAAATGAACAAGTGTACAACCGTTGCGTTGGTACTCGTTACTGTTCAAATAACTGTCCTTATAAAGTTCGTCGTTTCAACTGGTTCAACTACGCGAAGCTCATCGAAAAACCAATGCACATGGCGCTTAACCCAGAAGTGGGCGTACGTTCTCGCGGTGTTATGGAAAAATGTACTTTCTGCGTTCAACGTATCAAAGAAGGTAAAAACAAAGCTAAACAAGAAGATCGTCCAGTAAAAGATGGCGATATCAAAACAGCGTGTGAAGCGGCTTGTCCGACAACAGCTATCGTGTTTGGTGATTTAAACGATGAAAATTCTCGTGTTGCTAAAACTTTCAAAGCTGAGCCACGTGCTTACGCTTTATTAGAAGAGTGGTACGCGAAACCTTCAGTACGTTACCAAACTAAAATTAAAAACAATGATCAGGTAACTCCAGAGAAATCACACGGAGCTGCTCCTGCCCATGGCTCTCAAGAAGAGAAAGGAGCTGACCATGCTTAAGCGTAATCAGCTTGTTCTTGGCAACAAGACTTTAAAAGACGTTACAGATGATATCTGCGCTCCGATTGAAAGAGTTCCATCTAAAGAATGGATGGGCTTATTCTTAAGTGCGAAAGGTTTATTTATTTTTTACATCCTGACAATCGCTATGGTTATCTCGACTGGTATCGGTTTGTTAGGGGTGAATCACCCGGTTGCTTGGGGTACGATGATTATCACTTTCGTATTCTGGGTAGGTATCGGTCACGCCGGTACTCTTATCTCGGCGATCTTATTCTTATTCCGTCAAAAATGGAGAACTTCAGTAGCTCGTTCTGCTGAGGCGATGACAGTATTCGCGGTTGCGACTGCGGGTATCTTCCCGTTAATCCATACGGGTCGTCCTTGGTTAGACTTCTGGTTATTCCCTTATCCGAATCAACGTGGTCCATTATGGGTGAACTTCCGTTCTCCATTATTATGGGACGTTTTCGCGGTTTCTACTTATGCGACAGTTTCTTCTGTATTCTGGATCGTGGGTATGATTCCGGATTTAGCCACTGTTCGTGACCGTGCGAAAAATGCGATCCGTAAAAAAATCTACGGCGTATTATCAATGGGCTGGAGAGGTACTGCTAAACAATGGTCACACTTTGAAATGATCTACTTAGTGTTAGCTGGTCTTTCTACTCCGCTAGTATTATCGGTACATACAATCGTATCGTTTGACTTCGCGGTGTCTGGTTTACCTGGTTGGCATACGACGATCTTCCCACCGTACTTCGTTGCGGGTGCGATCTTCTCAGGTTTCGCGATGGTTATTACGTTAATGACGTTAGTGCGTATCGGGTTCCCACAATTTAAAAATTACATCACGATCGATCATATGGAAGTTATGAATAAGATCATCATGATGACAGGTTTAATGGTAGGTTACGCTTACGGATCTGAATTCTTAATCGCTTGGTACTCAGGAAATGATTACGAACGTTATGTATTCATGAACCGTGCGATGGGTCCTTATGCTTGGTCGTACTGGATCATGATCTGCTGTAACGTTGTTATCCCGCAATTATTCTGGTTCAAAAAATTCCGTCGTTCGATCCCAGTGATGTTTGTTGTTTCTATCTTCGTAAACATCGGTATGTGGTTTGAGCGTTTCGTAATTACTGTAACTTCGTTACACCGTGATTTCTTACCGTCGAACTGGGGCCAGTACGCTTGGTCGATGTACGATACAGCGATCTTAGTTGGATCGTTCGGTATGTTCTTCACAATTTTCTTATTATACTTACGCGTTTTACCTGCGATCTCTATCGCCGAAGTTAAACCGGTATTAAACGTTGGTCGTGACGATGAACATCATGGGAAAGGACACTAATCATGGCTAAGAAAAGAGCTATCGGCGGTATCGCTGGAATTTTTCTTGATGAAGCTACAACAATCAAAGCTGCTACTCGTGTAAGAGAAGCAGGTTTTACAAAATTTGATGCTTTAACTCCATATCCGGTTCACGGTATGGAAGAAGCTTGCGGTATTAAACGTTCACCAATCCCATATGTAACTTTCACAGCGGGTTGTGTGGGTTTATTAGCAGGTTTAGCATTAACTTATTACACTTCTGCAGTAGACTGGGCGATCAACATCGGTGGTAAACCAATGTTTTCATTACCTGCATTCGTACCTATCATGTTCGAATTAACAGTATTATTTGCAGCTTTAAGTTCAGTAGGTGCTTTCTTTTATCTATCTGGTATTCCAAGAGTTGATCCACCGATCATTGATAAAGATATCACTTGCCATAAGTTTGCGATTTTCATTCCTGAAAATGACGTAGGCTACAGTGCTGATCGCGCAGAAAAACTTTTAAAAGATTTAGGCGCTGTTGAAATCAAAAAAATGGCGGAGTACTAAGATGAGAAGTTTAACTAATCTTTCAATGACAGTGATTGCAGCTTCTTTAGCAGTATCGTTTTTCTCGAGCTGCCGCGGTGGCAACAATCAAACGAACATCGAATTAATCCAAGATATGATGGAATCGCCGGCCTTAAAGTCGCAAGAGTACGATGAAGGTGCTCCAAACAATGCGGCTATGCGCGTTCCACCAGAAGGTACACAGCCGCAAGGTTTTGTTCCGTATAAATACACTGATGCAGTAGCTGCAGCGGCTAACCAAAATCCGTTGAGCGGTCAGTACACTGAAGAAGTTTTAAAAACAGGAACTAAGTACTACACAATTCACTGTGCAATCTGCCACGGCGCTAATGGCCAAGGTGGAGAGCAGCAATCTGTAGCTGAAACGATGGCGTTAAAACCACCAACATTAACTTCTGATAAAGTTAAAGGTTGGACTGATGGTCAAATCTATCACGTGATCACCGCAGGTCAGGGTGTGATGGGTCCATATGCGGCTCACATTCCGCAAAAATACAGATGGCAAGTTGTTAACTACATCCGCCACTTACAAGGTAAAGGTAACTAGTCATGGGTTCATCGAATCATTCACATGAATTAAAATTAAATAAATTCGAAGCTCCACAACAGCTTAAAACTGCAATCTTTGCAGCGATGTTTATCGGATTTTTAGGTTTAGCTTATGGCTTATTTAAAGCTCCAGATCGTTTATGGACTTCTTATTTAGTATCATTCTTCTTCTTTGCTTGCTTAGGTTTAGGCGGGATGTTTTTCATCTCTTTTAACCATGTAGCTGGAGCTGGTTGGAGTGTTTCTATCCGTCGTATCGCTGAAAGCTTCACTAGCTTTTTACCAGCGATGTTTATCGGAAGCGTCATCTTAATCCTTGGTTTTAAATACTTATACCCATGGGCAGATCCTTCTCAAGCTCACCGCATGACGGGTGGTAAAGCGCTTTACTTAGCGCCTTGGTTTGTGACTTTACGTTTAGTGATTTTTGGTTTGGGTTGTTTGATCTTTAAAAAGATCATGGTTGGAAACTCAATCAAGCAAGATCAAAATGGTGACCATGCTCTAACTCATAAAAACGTAGGGTTTTCAATTGGTTTCATCGCTTTCTTCGCGATCTTCTTTACGTTATTTTCAATCGATTTATTAATGTCACTGTTACCAAGCTGGTATTCGACGATTTATGGAATCTATGCTTTTGCGGGTATGATCCAATCAACAATGGCGGTTCTTGCATTAATGATTATCTGGTTAAAAAACTCTAAATGGGTTTCTGGATACATCACTGTTGAGCACCAACATGACGTAGGTAAATACATGAAAGGTTTCACGATCTTTTGGGCCTACATCGCGTTCTCACAATTCATGTTAATCTGGTACGCTAACATTCCAGAAGAAACTGAATTTTACTTAATGCGTTCACACAGTGGTTGGTTAGGTGTTTCGGTAGCTTTATTAGTTTTCCGTTTCGCGGTTCCGTTCTTAGCGTTACTTCCAAGAGATGCTAAACGTAACGACATGAATTTAGCAGCAGTTGCGATCTTAGTTCTTGTTATGCAATACGTAGATATCTACTGGTTAGTTTACCCGAACTTCTTTGATGGTATTCCTCAATTTGGTTTCCTAGAAATCAGCATTTTTGTTGGTTTTGCGGGCGTGTTCTTGAAGTTAATGACTGGTTTCATGACTAAGAACAACCTAGTGGCAATTAAAGATCCTCGTATGCACGAGGCTTTAAACCACCACGTTACTTACTAAAAGGTGCCAGGCCTTTTTTGCTACGGTTAAAATCGTTATGGCGGGAAGTTTCGTAAGAGACATCCTGTCTGAAAAAGGACTCTGTCCTTTTTGAATCCTGAAAAGCCGACCGTCCGGGTCGGCTTTTTTATTTGTGTTCAAGTAAGATAGAGTTGGGGAGATTCGCCCCTAGACACAGTTATGGGCCGCATAAGAAAACTTTTCATAGAGTTCGCTTGTAAAAGGCCTTAAATAGCGGCATACTTATTCCATGCTATTTATTATCACGACCACCACATTTTAGTTTCTTATCTAAATGTCTTTAAAGTCTAATTCTCTACAATTGAATAAAAAATACGGAACGAAAAATGTCTAATGTAAATATTATTTTACCAGATAACTCAGTTAAATCTTTTGATCATGAACCAACAACTTTAGAGGTGGCGAACTCGATTGGTGCGCGCTTAGCTAAAGACACTCTTGGTGCGAAAATTAATGGTTCATCTGAAGTGATTGATTACCGTCTTCCATTAAAAGACGGCACTAAACTCTCTATCGTAACTACTAAATCTCCAGAAGCTGTTGAAGTTGTTCGTCACTCGGCGGCTCACTTAATGGCGCAAGCAGTTCAAGAAATCTGGCCAGAAGTCAAAGTCACAATCGGTCCGGTTGTTGAAAACGGATTTTATTACGATTTTGATTCTCCATTTAACTTTACTGAAGAACACTTTGAAAAAATCGAAAAGAAAATGGAAGAGATTCAAAAGAAAGATCTTCCACTTGTTCGTGAACAATGGCCGATCAACCGTGCGATTGAAACTTTTCAATCAATGGGTGAGCGTTTCAAAGTTGAATTAATTCAAGACTTAGCTTTAAGAGGCGAAACAACTGTTGGTATTTATCACCAAGGTTCTTGGTTTGACCTTTGCCGTGGCCCTCACGTGCAATCAACTGGTCAGATCAAAGCTTTTAAATTGATGTCAGTAGCGGGAGCTTATTGGAAGGGTGATCAAGCCAACCAAATGCTTCAACGTGTGTATGCGACAGCTTTCCAAGATAAAAAAGAATTAGAAGAGTACTTAAAAAATATCGAAGAAGCGAAAAAACGCGATCACAGAAAATTAGGTAAAGAACTTGGTATGTTCATGTTTCATCCATGGGCTCCGGGATCTCCGTTTTTCACTGGCCGCGGAACTGTAGTTTATAATGAATTATTAAAATACATGCGCGATATGTATTTCAAATATGGTTACAACGAAGTGATCACTCCGCAAATTTTTGACGTAGAGTTATTTAAAACTTCAGGTCACTACGCGAACTACAAAGAAAACATGTATTTTACAAAAGTAGACGAACGTGATTTCAGTTCTAAACCAATGAACTGTCCTTCGCACTGTTTACTGTTTGGATCGACTAAACATTCGTACCGTGATCTTCCATACCGTATGGCTGATTTTGGTCGTTTACACAGATACGAAGTGTCTGGTGCTTTATCCGGACTTACTCGTGTTCGTACTTTCTGTCAGGACGATGCTCACATTTTCTGTACAGTTGATCAGTTGCAACAAGAGATCAAAGGCTTCGTTGAATTATTAAATGAAGTTTACCAAAAATTAGGAATGAGTGAATACCACGTATTCTTATCAACTCGTCCTGAAAAACGTATGGGTTCAGATGAAGTTTGGGATAAAGCTGAGGGCGCGTTAGCGAAAGCCTTAGAGTTATTAAAAATCCCATTCACTGTAAATCCAGGCGATGGTGCGTTCTACGGACCAAAACTTGATATCATGTTCGTTGATGCGCTTAAACGCCCTTGGCAGTTAGGCACAATCCAATGTGACTTCAACTTACCAATGAGTTTTGATTTAAAATACACTGGCGAAGATAACCATGAACATCACCCAGTGATGCTTCACCGTGCGGTATTGGGCTCGTTAGAGCGTTTTATCGGGGTTTACCTTGAGCACACAGCAGGACATTTGCCTGTATGGATGGCGCCAACTCAGGTGACAATTCTAAACGTGACTGATCGTGTGAACGAATTCTGCGAAAAAGTAGAAAAACATTTACGTTCAAACGGTATTCGTGTGGAATTTGATAGAAGAAGCGAAAAACTGAACTTCAAGATTCGTGAAGCTCAGTTAATGAAGTCACCCTACATGATTATCGTGGGTGACAAAGAAGCTGAAGCGGGTACAGTGTCGATCCGTTTAAGCGATGGTACTTTACATAATAACATTTCGTGGGAAAATGCTTGCGAAATGATTATAAAGAATAGAAACAATAGAGAGTTAAAAGCTTCAGTAGAAGCTTCAGCTCAGGCGTAACTTTAGGAGGCGTCCCATTAATCAGTTTAATAATAACCGTCCCGGTGGAGCAGGAAAACCCCCAGGTGCAAAACCAGGTGGATTTAATCGTTTTGACAGAGATAAAAAACGTGGAGACAAAGATGGTCTTCGTGTAAATCGTGACATTCGTGCGCCACAGATTCGTGTAATTGATGAAAACGGTGAAATGTTGGGCGTTATGACAGTCCCAGAAGGTCTTCGTATTTCTGAAGATCGCGGTTTAGATCTTATCGAGATCGGGCCTACAGCTCAGCCACCTACTTGTAAAATCATGGATTATGGTAAGTACAAGTACGAAAATAAAAAGAAAGCTGCTGCTTCTCGTAAAAAACAAGTGATCGTTGTGATCAAAGAAATCCAAGTTCGTCCAAGAACAGACGTTCACGATTTCGAAACGAAAATGAAGCACGCTCGTCGTTTCTTACTTGAAGGCGATAAAGTTAAAGTTAACTTACGTTTCATGGGCCGTGAGATGTCTCACCAAGAAATGGGTTTAGAAGTTATCAACCGTGCGATTGATTTCGTAAAAGATTTAGCGATCGTTGAGTCTCAGCCAAAAACTGAAGGTAAGAACATGTTTACCATGCTTGCCCCAGATCCGGTTAAGATCAAAGATTACTTAAAAGCTAATCCTCCGAAAGGTCAGAAAGAAGTTCTTCCTGAATTATCGAAGGAAGATTTATCGTCTTCTTCTCATACAGAAGAGCATGACGAAGACTAGTTTCTTTCGTTTCGTTTAAAAGTTACTTTTTAAAAGCTCAGATCATTAGGTCTGGGCTTTTTTATTTTTGGGAGTACGGTGTATGGAAACTGAAATTCTAAAAGAAGTTTATGCGGCCCTTAACCGAAACGATATTTCGGGTTTCCTTAAATATTTTGATCCAAACATTGAACGGCTCGAATTCGAGGGATCTCCGTCAGGTGGCGTTTATCGTGGATACGCAGAGTTTAAAGCTCATGTTATTAAAGGGCGCAGTACCTGGGCTGAAGGTAGCTGTAGTCCTGAACGTTTCATTATTTCAGGTGATAAAGTCGTTGTTTACGTACATGTGCACGTAAGACAAAAAGATAAAGTTGATTGGATCGATGGGCATGTCGCTGATGGCTTTGCTTTTAAAAATGGACTAATCACTCAGATGAATTCGTATTTTGAATTAAAAGACGCTCTTAAATGGGCCGGGGTTGAAGAGGCCCTTTGATTATTCCGGGCAGATTAAGTTTTTTTCTTCGTCAGTAATCTGAAGATCTTTATCATCAAAACGCTTAAATTTTTCAACCTTGGCCATCACTGATTTATATTCTTTTGTATCATTACCATCGGTGTTTTTGCGCCAATAAGCTAAAGCTTTTTTATTATCCCAACCGCAGAACTGCATAAGATTAATCGCGGCCGCGTAACCTGAGGCATGCCAGCCATTCCAACAGTGACCGTACATCGGCCCTGGGATTTCGCCTTTGATATGTTTGTGTACTTGCGTAAGAAGGGCTTTTTCGTTTCCGGATTTTAACGAGGCTAATTGAAGATATTCTAGCTTTTGCTCTTTACCACATGAGATGATTTTTTCTGATTCATCGTAATTGTCTTTATAAAAATACATCGCCTCAGAAAAGCCCTGTTTGCAAAGATTTTCTAAACCTTCGTGGGGAAGGGGATTTTGATTGTCTTTTTTGGTGTGTTTATTAAATTTGTTATTCGCGCCGCCGCGGTAATAGACGCCGTTTAAAACTACGCGAAAGTTTCTTGTTCCGTAAAGGTCACCGTTGCCATTACCTTTGTTATCGGTTTGCTTGTTGTAAACGTCTTCAAGCGGGTAGAGTTTTTTATACTTGTCGACTTGTAATTTTAAAGAAAAAGCCGGCTTTGTGTTGTTCGCCAAAGCCGGCCAAGAGATAAGAAATAGAATTAGATATTTAGTCATGTCCTATGACTGTACCACAATTATTGGTTTTCTTGCATTACTACGCGGCAGTCAGGTACTGCTTGGCCAGCAAAAGCACTATCAAGGTCAAGGTCTAGAGTTAACTGACCAGCTTGGCATGTTTTAGTTAACGCGGCTGTCGCATAAGCAACGTTCGCTTTGAAGGTAGCAACATCAGTCGAATTCATTGCTGTTTCACGTTTGAAGTAACCTGCGCCTGCATCAGTGTTGATGATTTTGTTAAGCTTTAATAATTTTGCGAAAGTCTCAGGGTTAAAGTGTTTTAAACCTTCGATTAACTTAGCATTTTTAAGATGATTTTCTTTAGAAACTCCACAGTCGTTATCTTTCATCATCATTTTTTTAAGCTCAACAACTTCAGTAGCAGTTGTATCGTCTTTATCTAACTTTTTGATTTCAAGTTTGCCGTTTTTACCAACTACTTTGCCGTATCTTTCCATTGTGTAGTGTAAGTTACCTAAACGATCTTGTTGGCTTAACATTGTATCCATTAAAATCATATCAGCTACGTTTTGCATTTTTAAAATTTCTTGAGCTTGGGCTGCAGACCATTTAAGACCTAAGCTTGATAATTTTTGATCGCTGATTAAACGTAAGTAAGTCGTATTTTTAGCTTTGAAGTTAGCTGTACGAGTCGGCTGGTCAGAACCACCGTTAAACATTTCAGTGTATTTTTCTTCTTTTGATGGATTCATTTGTAAGGCACCGAAGCTATAGTTGTAATCATCAGTAAAGATGTTAGTAGCTTTAGCGTGAGCTTGCTTTTTAGTTAAGATTGATAAAAGACCAGCCCAAGTTTGCGCGATAAGCTCTTGTTTGTTGCTGATACCAGCGTAAGTTTTATCGCCGATTGATTTATGTAAGTTAGCATCAACAGTTCTCATAACTACTGGTGGAACTTGGTTGATATTACCTAAAAAGCGAGACACATGATAGTAAGCTAAAAGCGACGGTGTGTAAGAGCAACTCGTGCTTGATTTATATTTAGCTAATTTTTTAAAATCTTTTTGTGTCGCTGTTTCTTTGCGTTCACAGTTCATAGCTTGAACTTGTTGAGCTGTCATACCTTCGGGTACTTGGAAAAATTCTAAAGCTGGATTTGTAGAAGCTGTTTTACCACAAACGGCAGCTGTAGTTCCGATATTTAATCCGCAAAGATCGCGCTCGCGCTCAAGATCTTTTTTAGAGTAATCGGCACCTTCAAGACGGTTAGGAATATAACAAAGTTCGCCTCTGTCTAACTGAATTAATTCAGCGCCACGACCTGGTAAGTTCGGTGTTAAAGTCGCTTGAGCTAACATCGGAGCTAAAAGTAACGCAACAACTGTTTTTTTCATAAAATCCTCTTTCTTTTTATAAAATTTCTTAAAACATCAAATCTAAATTTTTAGTGGCCATCAGTTGTGATCAGCTCAGTCGCTGATGCACGCAAGTAGTTAAACTTACCCGGATGGTTAATATTCGTCACAAAGCCATTATAAAGGCCAACAACACTGTGAAGAATGCCTTGATCAAACGGTTGGTGTTGCACTAACGTCGCAGATTTAGGGTCAGAGAATTTCACACCCATCACATCAACAACTAAGTTAATTGGTAATTTTAATTCTACGTGGCGAGCATCGTTTTCGCCGGTTGCTAAACGGTTATTGTTTTTTAAGACAACCGTTGGATCTTTAAGACCTTTTGGTGAATACATATTTCCTAAGTAAACACCTTGGTTACGGTCTACAGTTGTTTGAAATCCAGAAGTCGATTCAAAAGCACTGCGGTGGTACGCTGTAGCCCCTTCGATTTGTAAGAACAACGGATTACCGTTAACACCTTCAGCTAATACCGCAAAGATCGCTTTAGCGCGTGCTTCTAAAGATGGGTCTTTAGCAGAAATTTCGTGCGTGATTTTTTCTAGACGAGCTAAAGATTCAGCTTTCTGGCCTTCAGCGTTTTTAGCTTTTAACGGAGCAAATAACATATCAACTTGGGCTTGAGATAAAGAGACATCAAGTTTTTGTACGTTATGGTTACCGTTTAAGTTTTTATATTTCGGGCTTTGAATCATATCATCAAGAGCTGACTTGATTTCTAACTTGTAGGATTTGCCGTGCGGAGCAAACATTTTAAATGTTTGACCAAAGCGTGATTGCATTTGATTTAGAGTTAAAACTTTGCTTTCGCCATTTACATTTAAATCAAAAGCACCGTCATGTTTTTTAGTGATTGTGACTTTTGATCCATTTGCTAATGAGCCAGCTACAGGAACATCAACAGTCATTTTTTCAAAATTAACTTCACGGAGGTAAGTTCTGATACGCGGTTGGTGTTTAGCAGCACCTGTCGCATCAATAAGTGGTTTTGTGTAGTAAGTAAATGTTGAGTCCGTTGCACCTTCTGGAGGTGGAGCATCACGCACAGTTAATTTGTCATTCGCATTCGTTTGACCTTTAACTTGCAGTTCATACATACGTTGGTGGACTTGGCGGGTAAAGCCTTCTGATTTTGGATCTAGGTCTTTTAATACAGCCGATAAAGTTTCAGGAGATAAGTTTAATTTAACTAAGTTATAAACATATTCGTTAGAGCGAAGAACCGACAATTTTGTTTTCCATTCACTGCGCCATACAGTCGCTAATTTTCCTGAAAGGGTAGCACGTAGGTTATTTAATAAAGTAACGAAGCGGTCTTTAACCTGGATTTTATCAACAGTTCTAGCTTGCGGCGCTTGTTTGCCAGAGAATAAATCGACGCAGGCATTTGCTGCCACCGAGTTAGCCGAGTATAATTGAACTACTAATAATAAACCTAATAAGTTTTTCATATGCTTACTTCACACCTTGTGCTTGTGGCACGATTGGCATTCTGCCTTGTTCTTTAATAAACTTAATTAACTCAGGATATTTCTCAGCGGAGATTTCCATAACCATGTACTGGATACCTGGACCTGCTGTTGACGCCTTTTCTTGAGCGAACACGATATAAGTGTGAACAGAGTTGTTGTAAGGGTCAGCTTTTTCAAAAATCCAAGTTTGGTGTTCTTTTGAAAAAGAGCTTGTGCGGTCTACAGAGATTTCAGAAATATTCGGACCGTAGTACGGAGCTTTGCTGTCAGCAAAAGATTGAATTTGTTTATTGATCTCATTAATTTCAGCTTTTAACTGCATAGCTTGTGCTGGAACATCAAAACCATTGATTTTACTTTGCATGTAAGTGCCAGTTTCACGCTGGGCCATCATAACAACCTGAGTACCAACTGGTTGAGGATTATCGCTTTTAAGCATATTGATTGGACTATTAGTAATACCAGTAGCCAGTAAGATAAAACCCATGCCGATCGCCGCTTTCATTGGTTCTTTGAATAAAACTTTAAAGAAAACATCGCGCGCTCTGCGGAACTCAAACACGGTGCGGATTTTTAACATTGAATTTGTTTGTAATAATTTACGTAATTCATCTTTTTTGAAGTATTCAAAAAATTTAGATAATTTGTCGATTTTATTTAATAGTGGGCCATCAATAATAAGTGGAATTTTGATTTTAGCGTTGATGCCTTCACCTAAAATATCACCTAATTCATGTTCAGCTTTTTTGATTTTAACTTCACCAGCTTTTAAAAAACCTTCAGCAACTTTTTTAGAGCCTGTGCCAGTCGGTGTGCGTAAAGTGATTTTATCCACCATAAATTGGCTACGCTCGCTAGACATAGATTTATACGTTACTTCGAAGTAATAACCATCTTTAACTGGAATGCCGATAGAAAGTTCGCCTTTAGTTAAAACGTTTTTCTCTTCTAGAACATACGAAGAGTTTTGTAATAACATACGCATCATTTCAATAGAGGCTTCATCAGTTTTTTGAGAAAAGCCTAATTCTTCGATAACTAATTTTTCTGGGGCTTCAGAGTTTGTGTGCTTTTTTAATTCAACGCGGTCTGAGTTAGACTGAACTCTTTCGATAATAACTGGAATCTTGCGCGCCGGAGCCGGTAATAAACCTGCAATCACAGGCTTTTCTTCGCCACCGAACATAAGTTGGCAGCTAGGGCCAGCATAAGAAAGTGAAGAGCCAATATACGATAATAAAAATATAATTGCGGTAAAGATTCTCATACCAGTTGGTATAATCAAGAAATGTACCGCTATTATAGGTTATATTGTTTTTAAGTGTATCAGTTTGATCAGGGGAGCGTGAAAAGGCACAGATTGATATGACACTGTCTAATTATTTTTCACCCTCAAAACGGTAGCGTTCTAAGAACCATTCCACGCGGTTACGTATTTTCTCGGGGAATTCAACTAGGGTTGTTTCAGTGATTTCGCCTCTGATAATTTGGGCTGCGTAATCGTCACATACTTCGCCTAGCTTTTTGTTAAGCTTTTTTAAGAAGTCGATTTGTTCGTTGTCGCCTTCGTTTTTATCGGCATTTAGGCGGACTTCACCACTGATTTTAAGCTCACTTTGAATCTGCATGAAACGTAAGATGTCGCGCATATTTTTGCGAACATCGTGAAGCTCATCAACTTCCATAACCTGTTTAGACATGATTTGGCGCGTGTCTGTGATAATGGCTTCGAAGTACTTTTTAACTGATTTTCTAGAAGCTGGTTTGATGTCTTTTAAAAGACCTTCAAAATCAACCTCAGCAAACTTCTTTAATAGCTTTTTAGAAGCTTTTTGTGCCTGTATACCTTCACCGATATTGACCATATCTTTTAGGTGGCCAAAATCACGTACGAATTTAGCGAACTTCATAGGGCTTATGTGCTCTTTGCTTGAAGTCTGAAATACCGAGCGTAAGAATGAAGTGTCTTGACGGAATTTATTGATAAGTACTTTTTGTTCAGGAGTAATGTCAGCTAGGCCTGACTCACGAATCGTCATAAGAATAGTTTTAAGCTCAACCAGGTCTGCATTTGTAAGTAAGTTCGTATGAGCGGTTTCTAGGTAGCGTGCAGATTCTTTTTTACCGTTTAATTGAATGATGAATTCTTGAACTTCGTATTCTTTAGGAAATAAATTTTTGCACGACAGGGCTTCAGCCTGTGCGTGCAGAGAAGAAAGAACTAACGATAGAATAATAATTAATCTGGATGCGTTCATACGCCACAGAATATACTGTTTTTGAAACTTCAATTTCAACTGTAATGATTCTGACAGTAAGCTGTCGAACTTTTGATTGTTTTAAAAAAATAAGGCTGCATAAGAGCAGCCTGAGTAACTATTTTTGTCGCTTTTTAAAATTAATTAGTAAGTATCTAAATCCCAAGCTTGGCATTTGATCGAAGCCATAGTTACTTCACAAGAAGAGTTGATAGAACCTTCTCTCCAGCAACGAGTCAGGATGTTGTTACGTGTGTTTGATGTTGTTTGCATGTAGATTGAATCGTTGCCGTAAAATACTAGATAACTTCTGTCGTTTACACAGTTGATTGTTGCTATTTTTTCTGAAGCGTTGTCTTGAGCTGTTTGGCACATATGAAAAGTTGTTGTTTGAGTGTTCAATGCTTTGAAAAAACTAGGGCTGATTTCTTTCCAGTCGCAAGCAAATGTAGTTACTTGTAAGAAAATGATAATAAGTGCGATCACGCCAGCTCTGAACATGGAAGTCTCCTTAAGACGAAACATGGTTAGTTTTTAAACGGCTGTGGTGATAACCTAAGTGCCCCTTTTTGTTGAGGGATATTATTTTAATGAAGAATTTGCATGTGGCGGGGAAGTCACACGGCTGATAGCCCTAAAAAACAAAAACCCCCTGGTATAAGCCAGAGGGTTTTAAAGAGATTAATCTAAATTTAGATTAAACAAGTAAAACTAGTGTTTTACTTCTTCTTTTTTCTCTTCAGCTTTTACAGCTTCAGCAGCAGCTGCGGCTTTTTTCTTAGCTTTTTTAACTGGAGTAGTTACTTTTGTTTCAGCTGTTTTAGCAGCGTCTTTAACTTCAGTTGTAGCAGAAGCAGCAACTGTAGTCGCAGCAGCTTTAACTTCTTTAGTAGCTTGAGCAGCAGCTGGAGCAGCAGGTTGGTTAGCGAACGCAGAAACTGCGAATAAAGCTACGATGATTGAAGAAGCGATTTTCATAGGTATTCCTTTTGTAGAAGTGTCTTGATAATTCATGGACACTATTATTGTTGTTTTTGGGATTGCTCCCACACCCCTAAGTCTACGGGGAAGCGTTTAAATCGATATTAAAGATGTGTTAAAATTTTTTAATCCAATCTAAGCAGACTTGGCTCTTGCCTTGTATTTAAGCTTTCTGGTCCAGCCAGAAGGCCTTAATTTAAGCTTGCCAGCAGGCGGCAGATGTCATAATTTAACACCTCAAATTAAGGCTAACAGTTGAGCTATCAAGAAAATCGACTTTTTCGGTTTCGCCCTGTTGGAGGAAGGTTAGACTATGTCTAAAATGAAAACGCACTCTGGTGCAAAGAAACGCATGCGCGTTCTTGCTTCTGGAAAAGTTAAGCGCAAACAAACAAAAATGCGCCATCTAAACTCACACATGAGTTCTAAAGTTAAACGTCATTTGGGCCAAACGGTATTGGTTGCTGATGCTAACATGCTTCAAGTGAAGCGCCAATTTGGTTTCTAAGTAGGAGTAGCTCATGGCACGTGTAAAATCGGGGATGACTAATCGTCGTCGTCACAAAAAAGTTTTAAAAAGAACAAAAGGTTACTACTCAGCAGGTTCACGCTCATACACTCACGCGGTTGAAAAAAATGACCGTGGTATGGCGTTCGCTTACAAACACAGAAAAATGAAAAAACGTAACTTCCGTATGCTTTGGACACAAAGAATCAATGCGGCAGCTCGTTTAAACGGTACAACTTACTCTCGCTTAATCGGTGGATTAATCAAAGCGGGAATCACTTTAGACCGTAAAGTTTTATCTGATATCGCTATCACTGATGCAGCAGCATTTACTGCTCTTTGTCAGAACGCGATCAAATAGTTTTTTCGCTTTAAAAAGCTAAAAAAATATACAAAGGCGAGAGAATATCTCGCCTTTTTTTTTACTTAGGACTACTCTCTCAGAATGTCTGCAAACTACACCGATAAACTCTCGGCAAAACATGCGAATAAATTTTCGGATTTTGAGCAACGCAAGAAAGCTCATATCGATCTATCTTTAGATCCAAGAACACAGGCGCAGACAGCTTCGCACTTTGAAAAAATCAAACTTGTTCACGAAGCCCTTCCTGAAATTAATTTATCGGATGTCTCATTAGAGACCAAACTTTTAGGCTACCAATTTTCTTCTCCGCACTTTGTTAGTTCAATGACAGCCGGTCATCAGAACAGCAAGGTGATTAATCTTCGTTTGGCAAAAGCCGCTGCCGAAAAAAAATGGTTAATGGCCGTAGGTTCACAACGCCGTGAACTGACTGACTCACAAGCTTCGTTTGAGTGGAAAACGATTAAGTCGCAATCTCCAAAAACGCAGTTTGTTTCAAACATTGGTCTTGAAGAATTAATCCAACAGCCAACGATTGAAATTTTAAAATTAACTGAATCAGTTGAGGCTTTAGGAATTTACGTTCATTTAAATCCATTACAAGAAGCTTTTCAAAATAAAGATCAAGCGAACTTTAAAAACGGTTTAGCTGCGATCAAAAAACTTTGTAAAGCTTCACCAGTTCCAGTTCTTGTTAAAGAAGTGGGGTACGGTATTTCCAAAACGACAGCGCAAAAATTATTATTAGCTGGTGTTGAGGTGATCGACGTTGCTGGTAAAGGTGGAACTCACTGGGGCTTATTGGAAGGCTTACGTGATCAAACTGATGCGGGTCTTTTGGCTGACTCAAGTACAGCTTTTAAAGACTGGGGTTTTAGTGCTGTCGAAAGTTTAATTCAGTGTAAAGCTTTGACGAAAAAAAATCACTTCTGGGCGTCGGGCGGAATCCGCACAGGCGTTGACTCATTAAAGTGTTTAGCTCTTGGTGCAAGAGCTGTCGGTGTGGCTCAGCCATTAATGAAAGCAGCTCTTGAATCTGATCAGCATGTTGTTGATGTTATGAACCGCTTTGACTACGAATTAAAGGTCGCTTTATTCGGTGTTGGTGCTGATTCATTAAAAGATTTAGCGAAAAAAAAGGTTTGGTATGTTAACGGAACTATTTAAAGGTTTTTCTAAACTAAACTACGTTGATCGTTTACAGGCTTTAAAAAAAGCCGGTGTATTAAACGCTGACGAAATCACTTACTTAGCTAACGGCGGTCTGCAAACGATCGATCTTGGCGAAAAATTTATTGAAAACGTTTTAGGTTATTTTCAAATCCCAATGGGTGTTGCTACAAACTTTAATGTTGATGGCAAAAACTATGTGATTCCAATGGCGGTTGAAGAAACATCAATCGTAGCTGCTGCCAGTAAAACGGCTAAATGGGTGCGCGAGCACGGCGATATTACTACTGAAGTGGTAGGTAGCGATATCATCGGTCAGATCCAGTTTGCTAAAGTTAAATCTCCAGAAGATTTCAAAAAACAAATCTTACAGCAAAAATCTTATTTAATCGAACTTGCCAACCGCGAAGTGGCGTTTGGTTTAGTAAACCGTGGCGGCGGAGTTAAAGATTTAACTGTTCGTATTATCGATCGTGAAGACGGTTACTATATGGGTGTGGTGCACATCATGATGGATCCTTGTGATGCCATGGGTGCAAATATCATCAATCAAGTGTGTGAATTTTTAAAACATCCGCTTGAGCAATTTACTTCTGAAAAAGTAACGATGTGTATCTTATCTAACTTAGTGGATACGAAGTTAACTAAAGCCACGGTTAGAATGAAAAACGTAGATCCTGAATTAGCTCTTAAAATTGAAGAGGCGTCTCGTTTTGCTGAGCTTGATCCTTACCGTGCGGCCACAAATAATAAAGGCGTATTAAACGGTATTGACCCGATCTTAATCGCAACAGGCAATGACTGGCGCGCAGTTGAAGCGGGAATTCATGCGTTTGCAGCTCGTGATGGTCGTTATAAATCAATCACAAAATGGCGTGCCGCAGGTACTGAGCTTGTGGGTGAATTCGTTGCTCCATTAGTGGTTGGTACTGTGGGTGGTGTGACAGCTCTTCACCCAACAGCTAAACTTGGTCTTAAAATTTTAGGTGTGAATTCAGCGTCTGAATTGTCGCGCATTATTGCTTCTGTTGGGCTAGTGCAAAACTTAGGGGCGTTACGCGCTTTAACTACAGTGGGCATCATCGAAGGCCATATGAAACTGCATATTAAGAATTTATCTTTAGGTGCAGGGGCTACTGAGAAGGAAATGCCTTTTGTTGTTAAAAAGTTAGAAGAGATTTTAGCTTTAAGAAAAAGAATTTCTTTAGCTAATGCTGTTGAAGTTTTAAATGACCTTAGAAAAAAATCTGAAATTTAAGCCGGATAATTTTACTGTTCCTGGTAAAACATTTTTAGTGGGTGAGTACGCTGTGTTAGCGGGCGGGGCTTGCCTAGGCCTCGGAACAAACCCTAGTTTTTCTATCGAATTAAATTTTGCCCGCCAGACTTTTCATCCCGATAGTCCGGCTGGTTTATATCTTCGTAAAAATAATTTACCTAATTTCTCGCATGAATTTAACAATCCTTATGGGGTTGGTGGTTTTGGTGCGAGCACGGCTGAATTTATTTTTAGTTATTTTTCAAATCCACAGGCTTCAAAAAAATTAGAAGATATTTTTTATACGTACTTAGAGCTTTACAGTGATCGTAAAGAGCAAAAGCCAAGTGGCGCAGATCTTGTGACTCAGCTTATCGGTGGCATTAGCCATATCGACTTAGCAGGTGGGGGGCCGAAAGTTGAACGCTTGTCTTGGAGTTTTAAAGACTTAGATTTTTTAATTTATTCAACCGGCTTAAAAGTTAAAACGCATGAGCACTTAAGCCAGCTTGATCGCCAAATCTGCGATGGTTTAGTTAAACCTTGTGAAGAAGTGATTGCGGCTTTTAAAACTAATGACAGCGGTACTTTTAAAAGTGCACTGGCAGGTTGGAGCAAAAAACTTGAGCAACTGGGTTTAACAGCTTCTGAGGTCGTTGAACTTAAAACCCGTTTAGAAAGTCATATTCCCGGCATCCTGGTTAAACCGTGTGGAGCTTTGGGTTCCGATGTGGTTGTGATTTTAGTCGCTAAAGAGCAAAAACAGAGCGTTTTAAGCCAGATTGAAGCTCTGAATCTTAGGGGGCTTACTTTCCAGGCGGATTCATCGCATTTGGCAAATGGCCCTTTGTCAATCTAGCTAGCTTTTGTTAGAGTTTCACTCGTATGTCTAACACTCAAGTTTCGTCGAATATTTGGTTCGAATCAAGCGCGCCTTCTAATATTGCGCTGATCAAGTATATGGGTAAAACCGATACCGTTAATAATCGCCCGACAAATTCGTCGTTATCATGGACTTTAAATAATTTAAGAACTTTTGTGCGCATCAAACAAAATGCTGAGCTTAAAGAAGACCAGTGGAGCCCATTTGTGCGTAATGATTTACGTCCGATTGATTTATCCTCAAGCGGTAAGAAAAAGTTTTTAGATTTTTTCGCGAAACTTAAAGCTGAGTTTAAACTGACTGGCTTTTTTGAAATCGAATCAGCCAATAACTTTCCATCAGATTGTGGTCTTGCTAGTTCAGCGAGTAGCTTTGCTGCACTTACACTCGTGGCTCACCAGTACGCAGGCGCTAGATACTTACCCAAAGAATTAGCCAAACTTTCGCAAAAAGGTTCTGGTTCTTCTTGCCGTTCGTTTTTTACACCTTGGGCGTTATGGCATGAAACAGGTGCTGAAGAGATGGCTTTACCTTTAAAAGATTTAAAACACATGGTGATCTTATGTGATGAAACTAAAAAAGCGGTTTCATCAAGTCAGGCTCACGTGCAAGTTTTAACATCTGATTTATTTAAAGGTCGCCCGGAGCGCGCAGCAGATCGCTTGCAAAAACTAGTGACGGCTTTACGTAAACCTGAAGGCCAATGGAAAAATATTTTTGAAATCTGCTGGAATGAGTTCTGGGATATGCACACGCTATTTCATACTTCGACTCCGGCCTTTATGTATTTAAATGGCGATGGCTTTAATGCTTTATCGCAAATTTTAGAGATGTGGCATAAAGAGGGTGATGGTCCGATTGTAACGATGGATGCTGGTAGCAACATTCATTTATTATTTAGAAATAACCAACCGGATACGTACGCTAAATATCAAGATCACTTTAATAACCAATTTAACCTGTGGACTGATGGCGGGTACCAAATCCGTAAAGACTAAGTATGAATAACTCTGAGACGACGCAAAAATCAGATTGGACAGTTCAGGTTCCGGGTAAGTGGATCTTAGCCGGTGAACACGCTGTTCTTCGTGGATCACAGGCCATTGTGTTTCCGCTAAAGTCTCGTTTTTTAAGTCTTTCGTATTTTAACAATACTTCTGAATTTAAAATTCATATCGCAGGTCTTTGTGCTTCTGATTTAGAGATGATTATCTGGTCAGTCGTTGAGCGCGCGATGAGCGAATTAGGAATTAAACGCTCTGACCTTAAAGGTGATCTAAAGATTTATTCACATATTCAGTTTGGTGCCGGTATGGGAGCTTCGGCGACTTTAGCTGTAGGTCTAACTTTATTCTTCCAACACTTAGGTGTTTTAAAAGCTGATCCGTTTTTATTTGCTAAAAAACTTGAAGATTTATTCCACGGCGAAAGCAGTGGAGTAGATGTGGCTGTGGCTCTTCATCAAAAACCGATGATCTTTGAAAAAAACAAAGAGAATATCTTTTTTGAT
Organism: Pseudobdellovibrio sp. HCB154; assembly: GCF_046267985.1. Taxonomy (GTDB): domain Bacteria; phylum Bdellovibrionota; class Bdellovibrionia; order Bdellovibrionales; family Bdellovibrionaceae; genus Pseudobdellovibrio. The sequence continues at coordinate 1,462,888 of NZ_CP176530.1, forward strand.
TTAGCAAAACTTCCACTTTTATATTTATCGTACACAGGCCAACGTGGTGTTACGAAAGACTGCGTAAATAAAGTTAAAAACCTGATCAGTGAAAAACCTGAACAGGCGCAAGCCATCGATGAACGTATGAAAAAAGTGGTGCAAGATTTTATCAAAGCCCGCTTTGAGTGGACACAAACAGAGTGGATTGAACATTTAAATATGGCGCAAAGCTGTTTTGAAAGCTGGGATCTGGTTCCTGCAAATGTGCAAAGCCATATGCAACAACTTAAAAAGGCCGGCGCTTTAGCTTGTAAGTTAACAGGCTCAGGCAGTGGTGGTTATGTTTTAAGTTTATGGAATGAAAAACCAACTTCGCCTGAATTAACTTCTGAACTTATTCCCGTATTTTTATAATTGGATTACAACATGAGAAAATTAGTCATTATCCCGACCTACAACGAAATCGAAAACATGAAAGCTCTTTTGCCGGTGCTTATGAAATTAAAACAGCAATTTGATGTTTTAGTTGTCGACGATAGTTCACCAGATGGCACAGCTAAATTTGTCGAAGAGTTTGCTAAAACTGAACCACGCGTTCATGTTTTAGTACGTGCTGCAAAACAAGGTTTAGGTAAAGCTTATTTAGCTGGTTTTGATTGGGGTTTAAAAAAGGGCTATGACGTTTTAACTGAAATGGATGCGGATTTTTCGCATGCACCTTCTCACTTAGATGAAATTCTAGCGCTGATTGATAGCCACGATGTGGTGATTGGTTCGCGTTACGTTAAAGGTGGCGGCACAGTAAACTGGGGCATCTTACGTAAGATTATCTCTCGCGGTGGAAGTTTATACTCTCGTATTATCTTAGGCTACCCACTTCGTGATTGGACGGGTGGATTTAACTGCTGGAGAAAAGAAGTTTTAGAAAAAATTAACTTATCTGGCATTCGTTCAAACGGTTATTCATTTCAAATTGAATTAAAATATAAAGCTTTAAAAAACGGTTACAAAATTCACGAAGCGCCGATCATTTTTGAAGATCGCCGCGTAGGACAAAGTAAAATGTCTTTAAAAATTGTTTTAGAGGCGTTCTATAAAGTTTGGCTTATTAAGAGCTACTAGATTTCTTAAGTTCCGTCGGGCTCAAACGGCGAGATAGATAACGCACAATATTTCTAAAGGCGCGCACGATCCAAATTGTATCGTGCTTGCGGGTAATTTTTTGGCCCCAATGTTTTGAGCCCGGAAGTAACCAGTAAAAAAACGGCAAGAAAATTCGACGCGGAAACCAACGTTTAAAGTAATAGAAAAACTCAGCATCAAAACTAGCAGGCACCCAAAGGGGTGGTCGTTCGGTGCGAATCACATTGTAGGTTAGTTCTGCGATTGATTGCGGTGTTGAAAGACTGCGATTTTTAAGACTCGCCACAAACGGAATCATATCATTGTACATGTCTTGATAAGGGCGATCATGGGCATCGGTTGATGTAGATTTGCTTTCAGAAAATTTAATGCGCGAATGTTGTTCTGAGTGAATGAAGCCTGGCTGTACAAGAGAAACGTCAATACCAAATGGGCGCAGTTCGTACCATAAAGCTTCCATAGCACCTTCTAGAGCATATTTTGAAGCCGAATACGAAGACATCGTGGGAAAAGCTAAAAGCCCGCTCACCGACGAAATATTGATGATTTTGCCTTTACCGTTTTTACGCATTTTAGGAAGCAACATGCGAATTAGGCTGACAGGGCCAAGATAGTTTTTTTGAATATGTAAAAGATCGTCTTGGTCTTTTGTTTCTTCGAGCGATGAGCGGTAGCAGATGTCAGAGGTATTAATGTAAATATCAACACGCCCCCAACGTTCAAAGATTTTAGCAACGGCGGTTTTACGACTTTCTTCGTCGACCACATCTAAAGGCATAACCCAAACGTGGTCACTTTCAGTAATATGGGGAGTGATGTTGGTAAGATCGCGGGCGGTTACGATAAGACGATATTCAGGATGTTCAGATAATAATTTAGCTGTGGCAATGCCCACCTCTGAGCTGCCACCGGTCAGCAAGATTACAGGTTTATAATCTTGCGTTGGTGTCGCAAACTTATACCAGTAAATGTATTTATACATACCAGGGTATAGTTTACTCCTACGGTTTTTATTGTCGATGTTTTTTAATTTCCCAAAAAGAAATGGCCGCTGAAACACTTGCGTTAAGCGATTCAATGCTATGGGTCGGGATATTGATGAATTTCATTTTCTTCACCTGTTCCGATTCGAGACGAAGCCCTGGGCCTTCTTCGCCTAACCAAATACGTAAATCTTTGGGCCATTTTTGAGAGGCAATATCAGCGCCTTCTAGTTCTAAAGCGAAGTTTTCTCCCGTGATCGGAAGTTCGTTTGTCTTAAGACCTGCCGTATAAAATTCAGCTTTTAAAACAGCTCCAGCAGAGGCTTTGACCGAGTGCGGAAGAAAAGGGTGGCAGGCTTCCTGAGTCAAAATTATTTTGTTGATTCCAAATCCCACAGCCGAACGTGCTAGCGCTCCGAGATTACGAGGATCACCTACAGGAAGGACAACTTCAATGCCCTCAGGTTTTTGTTTTAAATCAATCGTCGGAAAATCATCAGCTTCTAACACAAATAAAGGATAGTGCGTACCTAACACATCTAATTCGTTAAAGAGCTCTTGTGAGAGCGTGATCGTGTTAAATGGAAATTTTGCTGTGTATTTATCTGAGCAAACCACTAAGTGAACTTTAAAGTTTTTATTTTTCGTTTTCGTGAATTCTTTAATAAGTTTATCACCCATTAAGAAAAATAATTTGTGCTCTTTAATACCTTTGGCAGAAAGTAATAAACGCAGTTTTTTAAACAGCGGATTATCTTTAGAAGTAATTGTTTGCTCGTTGTGTCTCATGCAGTCACCTTAGAAAGAATCGTTAAGAAGAATATCATTATCTTCTTCTTCAGGAAGTGGAGCGTTTTTGATTTTTTTAAAAATCACTAAGCGTCTGTGGTTTTCTGTTTTAGGTAAGTCGTAAGTGATATCCGCTTTTAAGACAAAATACTCAGACCATTCTTTTAAAGCTTTTTCGATCTCTGGATCAACGCCAGGACCTTTCATGAAATACACTTCGCCACCTTCTTGAAGGCAGCTCATGGTGTTACGTAAAGTGTTAGAAATATCTTCGACAGCACGAGTGATTACGCCGTTCACCGGATACACGAAGTGTTCGTTGATATTACGGCCGATGATATCTAGGTTTTCTAATTTTAAATCTTCACGAACTTCTTTTAAGAACTCAACGCGCTTTTGTACGCCTTCGCCTAAAAGAATTTTTTCTTTCGGGAATCTAATTTTAAGCGGAATGCCAGGAAAGCCAGGTCCTGTGCCTACATCGATTAATGGAAATTTTAATTCCGTAAGTTCGGTTAAGATTAAGCAATCGATGAAATGTTTAATCGCCACATCTCTTAAGTTAAGTAGACGGGTGAAGTTGCGGTTTTCTTGATTTTTCATCAGAAGTTCGTAAAAACGCGCTAGTTTCTGGCGCTCTTCATGGGAGCATTTGAAGTCGTGATTGCGAAAGATATCGTACAGGCGGTCGTTGGCTTCTTGAGCAGTGAAGATCTGGTCTGGCTTTTTATGCTTACCTTTAAGATCTTCGTGCGAAGTCTTGGCCATTTTTGATGCATTACGAGCCTTGTAAGGGCTGTAGTTTTCCTTATTTTTGTGCGCCACGATATTTCCTTTAAGGCATTGTTCATAGCACAGGGCTAAATGCTTGAAAAGACTTAAATTATTTAGAATAATAACCGGATGGTAAATCAGCATTTAATCGATATTAAGCAAAAGGCCCTAAAAGATTTTCACGCAGCTAAAAACTCACAAGAGCTGTATCAGTTTAAAGTTCAGTATTTGGGTAAAACCGGTGCTTTAACTGAGGCCATGAAAATGATGGCGACTCTTCCGAAAGAAGAAAAGCCTTTATTTGGTAAACAAGTTAATGAGGTTAAAGCTGAGTTAGAAACGGCTTATACGGGTGTTGAAGCTACTCTACAAAGAGCTGAAATCGACGCTAAAATGTTAAATGAAAAGTTAGATTTAACTTTGTCAGTTAACGCTCACGAGATGGGTCACGAACATCCGATTTACAAAGTAACAAACGAGATTTTTTCAATCATGGCACGTCTTGGGTACTCATTACGTACAGGTCCATTGATCGAAAAAGATTACTACAACTTTGAAGCTTTAAATATTCCGCCAGATCATCCGGCGCGTGATATGCAAGATACTTTCTTCGTTGATGAGACGCACGTTTTACGTACGCACACTTCACCTATTCAAATTCACTCGTTAGAAAATGAAAAACCACCTTTACGTGTTATCGGCACTGGTCCGGTATTCCGTGTAGATAGCGATATCTCTCACTTGCCTAACTTTCACCAGATTGAAGGTATGTGTGTAGATAAAAAGATTTCTATGGCTGACTTAAAAGGAACGATCTCATTTTTTGTGCGTGAGTTCTTTGGCCCTGGTTTGAAAACTCGTTTCCGTCCAAGCTTTTTCCCGTTCACTGAACCTTCAGCTGAAGTGGATTGTTCGTGCCCAATTTGCAAAAGCAAAGGGTGTTCACTGTGCAAACAAACGGGTTGGATTGAAATCGGTGGTTGCGGCTTAATTAATCCGAAAGTTTTTGAAAGTGCAAAAGTGCCTTACCCTGAGTGGCAAGGTTTTGCGTTTGGTTTCGGTGTTGAACGTATGGCGATCATTAAATACGGCGTAGATGATATTCGTCACTTCCCGAAAAATGACGTTCGTTTTTTAAAACAATTTTCTCAGAACTAGTAGGACTTAAGAATTATGAAAATTTCTCTACAATGGTTAAATGATTTCGTTGATGTAACTGAGTTCTACACAAACACGCAAACTCTGGCTGATTTATTAACTCGTGCGGGTCTTGAAGTTGAAGATATTCAAAATAAAGCCAAAGACTTAAATAACGTAGTTATTGGTCACATCACAGTTAAAGACAAACATCCCAATGCGGATAAGTTATCTTTATGCCAAGTTGATATCGGCGGCGGCAAGATTGAACAAATCGTGTGTGGTGCACAAAATCACAAACAAGGTGATAAAGTGATCGTGGCACTTCCTGGTGCTGTGTTGCCTGGAAACTTCGCGATTAAAAAAGCAAAAGTTCGTGATGTTGAATCAAACGGTATGCTTTGTTCGTACAAAGAATTAGGTCTTGCGACTGAATCTGATGGTATCGTGATTTTACCAGCTGATGCGCCAGTGGGCGAGTCGTTTGCAAAATACGGCGGCCATGACGATATTATTTTTGAATTAAAAGTAACGCCTAACCGTGCAGATTGTTTGTCGCACTATGGTTTAGCTCGTGAAATTGGTTGTTTATTAAATAAACCTGTTAAAAATCCTGAAGTGCAAAAGAAGTTTTCTTCTGAAAGTACAAAAGCCAAAATTAAATTAACAGTTGAAAACTCTGATCTATGTCCACGCTACTGTGGTCGTTACATCACGGGTGTTAAAATTGGCGAATCTCCTGCTTGGTTAAAACGTCGTTTGGAATCAATCGGTATGAATTCAATCAATAACGTTGTCGATGTGACTAACTACGTGATGCTTGAAATGGGTCAACCCTTACACGCCTTTGATGCCAACCTTATTGGTAAACAGACGGTTAATGTTCGTATGGCTCAGGTAGGCGAAAAATTTAAAACTCTTAAAGAGCAAGACATCACACTTAAAGGTGACGAATTGTTAATTACTGATAGCAACGGCCCTGTGGCTTTAGCTGGTGTGATCGGTGGATTACATTCAGGTGTTAATGATGCAACGACAAATATTTTCTTAGAGTCGGCTAACTTCAAAGCGATGTCTGTGCGTAAATCATCTCGTCAACACGGGATTGAAACAGATTCTGCGTACCGTTTTTCTCGCGGCGTAGATCCATCGCAAACTTTTGAAATTATGGACCGTGCGGTAAACTTAATTTTACAAGTTGCCGGTGGTGAAGCATTTGGTGATCATTACGACATCTATCCAAAACCAGTGACTAAGTCTCCGATTAAGATCACTGTGCAAACGATTTCTGATCGTTTAGGTTACCAAGCCGATGCAAAATTATTTGAACAATACATGACGGGTCTTCACTGTAAAGTGGATAGAATTGCTGATGGACAATACAACATCACACCGCCGTTATTTCGTTTTGATTTAGAGCACGATATGGATCTAGTTGAAGAATACGCTCGCTTAAAAGGCTATGAGCATATCACTGAAACTTTACCTACGTTTGCGGCAGAGCCTGCAAAACACGACGAAAAATACACAAGCTCACAAAAACTTTCATTATTTTTACGTGGTGAAGGTTACGATCAGGCGTTTAACTATGCCTTCTTATCTGAAAACGAAGAGAATAAATTTTTAACGAACGCAGATATTTTTAATAAGCTAGGTCTTACAATGGATGCGCAAGCGATTAAACTTCGTAATCCGTTAAGTGAAGATCTAAACGTTATGCGCAGATCAATGATTTACCCAATTTGGAAAAACGTTCGCGAGAACTTCCACGCGGGAAATCACGCAGGATCGTTATTTGAAATCGGTTCAACTTTTTCTAAAGTAACTGATTCAGTACGCCCAGAAGTGGCTTACAAAGAAACTCGTAAGTTAGTGTTAGCGGCTTGGGGTGAAGGTTTTGGTCTTTACTCTAAAAACTATCCATTAGTTTACAAAATCAAATCTACGTTAGAGAGCTTATTTCAAAGTTTACAAATTTCAGCTTACACAGTGGCACCAAACGGCGATGCACCAGCGTACCTTCACAAAGGTCAATGGGCTTCAATCGTAGTTGAAGGTAAAGCTGTGGGCTATATCGGTACTGTTCATCCAGTTTTATTGGCTGATGAAAAAATTCGTGTTCCGGTAGCTGTGGCTGAAATTAATTTAGATTTATTATTAGCAGGTCAACCACGTCCGACGAAATTCAAGTCGGTATCGGCTTTCCAACCAGTCGATCGCGATTTCGCATTTGTGATGGAAACTGAAAAACAAGTGGGTGATTTAACGAAGGAAGTTAAAAAAGCCGTGGGCGCAAATCTTCAGTCAATGACAGTATTTGATGTTTACACGGGTGATAAACTTCCAGCCGGACAGAAATCGGTAGCGTTACGTGTGCGTTTACACAGTCAAGATCAAGCTTTAACTGAGGCTGCGATCACTGAAATTTCGCAAAAAGTAGTCACAGCGGCGCAGAAATCTGTTGGAGCTAACTTAAGATAGTACTACGCTATATTAGATAGGTCTGCGAAGGCAGAACACAAAGGATTGTAACTATGGCAGGACAAAACATCGGAAATTCAACAGTCACAAAAGCTGATATCGTTGAAAAAGTTTATGAGAAAATTGGTTTTTCTAAAAAAGAAGCCAGTGAACTTGTAGAGCTTGTGTTTAATTCATTGAAAGAAACTTTACACAATGGTGAGAAAGTTAAAATTTCAGGATTTGGTAATTTCGTGGTTCGCGGTAAAAGTGAACGTAACGGTCGTAATCCGCAAACGGGTGAGCAAATTAAAATTTCTGCTCGCCGTGTTTTAACGTTCAGACCGAGCCAGGTTCTTAAAGCCATGTTAAATGGTGAAGAGTACGAACATCTCATCGGTAAAGAAGACGAGGATGATGATGAATAATAATAATAATCCGGATATTCCGAAAGAGAATGCTCACTTCGAGATTTTTCAAACTGAGTTTGAACTTCAATTAGAAGATAATTTCTTAACTGAGGAAGCCCTTGAAAAAGAAGCTTCTGAGCCTGTACGTAATCTTAAAGCTGAAGCCGAAGCTTTTCCTTCGGTTTTAGTTGATGATCAGCTTATGCAAGAAATCGCCTCGATTCCAGACCGCTTTGGTTTTAAAATTGGTGATGTGGCCGACCTTTTAGGAATCAAACAATACGTTCTTCGTTACTGGGAACAAGAGTTTGAATTATTAAAACCTAAAAAGGCTTCAAACAACCAACGCTTTTACACGAAAAAAGACGTCGAAAACGCGTTTTTAATCCGTAAGCTTTTATATCGCGATAAATTCTCGATTGAGGGTGCTCGCCAGGCTTTAAAAGACGTTAAATTCGTGGTTAAGAAAGAAAAAGACAAAGAAAAGGATTTTTCTTCTGTTATCCAAAAGATGGATTTTGTACAGGATCAGATCAAGAATTTCGTCTCTGAAATCAGAAAAACGAAGAGTTTCTTCAACTAATCAGTCTTTCCTTGTTATTTTGGGCATGAGGGCTTATCACAGTCCTCTATGCAAAAAGACCAAAAATCTCCATCTTCTGTAGCGGCTGATGCTACAACAACTAAACTATTTTCTGATTTAGAGCTTATTGAGCCACTTCAACGTGCGCTACGTGATTTAAACTACGAAAAACCCACCCCCATTCAAGAAAAGTCGATTCCAATTTTATTAGCGGGTAAAGACCTCTTAGGCTGTGCTCAAACAGGTACAGGTAAAACTGCAGCTTTCGCATTGCCATTATTACAAAACTTAGCGAAATCTAAGAATCGCCCGCGCCACCGCCAAGCTTTAGTGTTGGTGTTAGCACCGACTCGAGAATTAGCTCTTCAGATTCATCAAAGTTTTGAAGATTACGGCCGTTATTTAGATTTAAAAACTGCCGTTATTTTCGGTGGTGTTGGTCAAGGCCCACAAGTTAAAGCGTTATCGATGGGCGTTGATGTGCTTGTGGCGACTCCAGGTCGTTTGTTTGACCTTTTAGAGCAAAAGCATGTGTATTTAGACAAAGTGCAGGCCTTCGTATTAGATGAAGCTGATCGCATGATGGATATGGGCTTTATCGCTGATATTCAAAGAATTATTAAAATCTTACCAAAACAACGTCATAATTTATTTTTCTCGGCAACGATGCCTCCAGATATTTCTAAGCTTGCGAATAACATTTTAGTTAATCCTGAAAAAGTTGAAGTGACTCCGGCAGCTACGACAGCTGAAAAAATCGAACAGTGGTTAATGTATGTCGATAAACCACAAAAACGTGATCTGTTAAAATTTTTATTGGACGATAAAGCTTTTAAACGTGTGATCGTGTTTACTCGCACGAAACATGGGGCGAACCGCGTGGCCGAAGTTTTACAAAAAAGTAAAATTACGTCAGCAGCCATTCATGGTAACAAATCGCAAAGTGCGCGCCAACGTGCTTTAGAAGAATTCCGCTCTGGTCATTGTCGTGTGCTTATCGCTACTGATATCGCAGCCCGTGGTATAGACGTTGATGATATCACTCATGTGATCAATTTTGAAATTCCAAATATTCCTGAAAACTACGTTCACCGTATTGGCCGTACAGCGCGTGCGGGCCGCGAAGGTATTGCGATTTCATTCTGTGATTCAGAAGAAAAATCATTTATCCGCGATATCGAAAAAGCGACTGGTAAGGCCATTCCTGTTGTCACTCAACAGCCCTATCACTCGAAAGCTGTAGAGCTTGCACAACTCATGTCTCCGGGGAAAGCGAAAGCTAAGCTTGAAGCTGCTGAACGTGGTGGCGGGGGCGGCGGTCGCAGAAACCGCAATCGTCGCGGTGGTGGCGGCGGTCAACGTCGTAATGGTGGCAACGGTGGTGGTGGGGGATCTCGCCACAAATCGGGTGGCGGCCAGGGGAAGCCTTCCTCAAAACCAAGCCGATAGTAAGTTTCATGACAGACAATTTAAGATTTCCGCGATGAGTAGAGTAAAAGTACTAGTCTTCGCGGAAATTTGTCGATAGGCTTTTCTTATATGAAAACACTTATCGCCTTTTTCGCATTCGTCACGTTGGTTACTCAAACGACATTTGCACGCAACTGGGACCGCATCGAGATACCGGGTGCAGTTTGCGGTGATGGGTTACCATACTCGATCTTTGTTAATAAAAAAGCCGACTCAAAAAATCTGCTTGTTGAATTTATGGGCGGTGGTGCCTGCTGGGATTTCGGAACTTGTTTCGGAGTAGATCTTACCGGTATTAAGTTTAGAACTTGGATGCATCCATTACCTGAAGTTCCTTTCTACAGCTATGTGACAAGCGATATGATGTTCTGGAACGATCATCCCTTTAAAGACGATTCAGCTGTTTATCTTCCGTACTGCACAGGTGATGTATTTGCGGCAGATCATGTGGCTGATTACTCTGGATTTCAAACTTACCATCAAGGGTATCGTAACGTTATTGCCACTTTTCAATACTTAGCTCATAAAAAGATTTTAAATTTTGGTAAAGTTGAACGTTTAACAGCGTTCGGCGCTTCGGCGGGCGCGATCGGTGCTTTAGTTCACTTAAAAAACATGGAGCCGTATTTTCCAAGAGCTAAAAAGATTGCAATTATCGACAGTGCAGGCCTGCATTTTGGGCCGACTTTTTGGAATAAGTTTACACCGCGCTTAGTGGGTGATTTTACGCAAGCTTTTGCGAGTGCGGGTCTTACGCTTAACCCTAATGACGGCTTTGTTGCGCAATATATGGGGCCGGTGTTTGCAAACCTTAGACAATGGAATATTGGTCTTATGCAGGCGACACGCGATCAGGTGATGTCGACCGTGTTTGGCGAGATTAGTCCTGAAGACCACAGACGCTTAGTTTTATCAGATCGTGGTATCGCAGCCGTAGCTAAGAATTACCCGAATACTAGTGTTTGGATTTCAGATTCCGATATGCACACCTTTATGTTGTTGCGTTCAACATCGCATAAAGAAGATATGGAAAATGAATCAGCGATTAATTTCGTAAACAGTGTTGTCGAAAGATCTTCTGTTTTAAAATAATTTAGATTTCAATATGGCGACACAGCCATTGCTCAAGCTCAGTCAGACCTGTGCTTAGATCCGCGAATTTTTCGCGAGCTTTTGTCATCACTTGCTGAATCGTTTCTCCACGATAGGCTTGGCCACGTAAGTTTGCTGTCAGATCCTCAATCAGTTGAGGGTATAGACAATCGGTAAAGATCTTTAAATCGGTGATTAAGCCATCGGTCACCTGAAATTGAAAATCAAAAAAACCTAATGAGAGATACTCATCCATCTTGTGGCTAAATACTAAGGTATTACCATAAAGCCAATCCCAGTTACTTAAGGAATCGTATTGTTCTTTAAGCTCGGGAATTTGTTTTAAACTTTCCATGCTTAACGAGATGATTTCAGCTTTAGCACCGTAGAATTTTTCAAACGATTCGACCATCGCTTCAACGATGATGTCGTGTTTAATATTTTCATTCACCTCAGTTAAGTTCGCCACACGGGCACGCACTGACTCTTTACCCTTAGCTTGAAGCTTTTTAGGGCTTGGAGTTAAGTAATTACCAAGGCGGGTTAAATCTGTGTTGATAAGTAAGGTGCCGTGGTGAAAAGCGCGGTCTCTTTTTTCGCGGTAGGCGCTGCCGCTGAATTTACGAGGGCCATCGTGAAAAGGAATCAGTAAATCATTGCGACCCGAAGCTTCGCCAGTGATCTCGAAATTTTTTAAGGCATTAAAGATAATCGCGATATTGTTTTCGCGTTTGTAAGCTTCTTTCGGAGAAAGAAAAGTAAAGTTGGTGTTGCCTAAGTCATGAAATACGGCACCACCGCCAGTCGTGCGGCGGGCTAATGTTACGTTGTCGCTTTTCATTTGGGTTAAGTTACACTCAGACCAAGGGTTTTGGTTTCTTCCGATCACCACCGTGTCTTGATTGCGCCATAAAAATAAAATCTGCTGCGAGGGATCTAAGTTGTGAAAGATCCACTCTTCAGTGGCTAAATTAAGATGTGGGTTAAAACTATCAGAAAGAAAAACTTTTAATTTCATAATCCGCCAACGTTTACTAAATAAGTTTCTTTGCCTAACACGCTTTCCATTTTGTTGAGGATTGTCATCCATTGGAAGTTGCGGTTGTCAGAACCTATTAGGTAATTCAAAAACTCTTTTAAAACAAGGGGCGACGTGTGGAAGTATGACGATAAACCGTTTGTAATCACATCGATGTTTGTTTTTGTTTTATAAGCGTTAAAATGGTCAAGGTAATACGAATAACTTGAGCATGAATCAAAGTAGTAAATCTGTTTTTTATCTGGAAAATTAAACTTTCCGGCTTTTCTTTCAAGCTCTGGAATATTTAAGTTACCGCCAAGGCCCGAGTGGCCTTCGTAGATAATCGCATCAGCTGTGGCTACGGCTTGTTTAAAAAAATCAGCAAAAACTTTTGAAGTTGAACCCATTTCTGTATCAACTAATAAACTTCTGATTTCAATTTGGATTGTCTTGCCGTTTGATAGCGTTACAGCTTTTTTATACAGGTTTAAAGGGTACGGTGAGCTCTTTTTAAGTCTTTCAACCGAGAAACCTTTTTCTAAAAGGTATTCGTGGGCGATTTCATAGTTTAAACGACCATCGTCTTCTTTGTCTTTTTTGTCTTCAGCAAAGCCGTGAATCATGTAAATTGAAAATAAATCGCCATTGCCGTTATCACCACGTAATAGCGGAAGTTCGGCTGAACGTTGGATGTTGCGGGTTTTAGATTTTTTAACTTTAACTTGAACTTCTTGCGCGTAAGGCTCTTGTGATAAACGTTCACAGCCTTCGCGGTAGGGGTCATAGAAATACCAATAATCACCGAAAGTGTCGTAGTGCGAATCCGTACACTTTTTGCGATAGATTTTAAATGGATTTGTCGGGAGTGGTACGATGAACGAACCTTGATTTAAAACTTTCTCAGCGGCTTTTTTATGAAGAATCATCTGACCCGAATTTTTGTAGTGAATGCGAACCATAGATTGCTGATTCTTTTCAAAAACCTCTTCAGATAAAATTAAGATCTCTGATTGGCTTTTAGGGCCGCCGATGCCGTGAATATATTCTGAATTAATGCCCATGCCTTCAATGACTGTCGGCGAGCTAAAAATCCCAAACATGTGCTGGGCTTGAAAGCTTGCTGCATCAATAGAACTGCTAAACGTATCATCCATCGGAACTTCGACGACAGTTTCATAGACATAATCAACTTCTAAAGCATGTGGCGATAGAATTTGTGCCGAAACTTGAATCGTACACGCTAAGAAAAAAGCAACAATCCCCCAGAATTTCATATTATTTAGAATCCTTTTTTTCAGCGACGTTGTTACCACCTTTAGATTCTAAAGCTAAAGTGCCATCACCATAAATTTCATTTGTGACTGTTAAATCAATTGCAGGTGCGGATAGCACAAGTCCTGAACTGTTCTCACCAAGTGTGGCAATTTTGTTTTTACCAATAAGAACCAGTGTTTTTGATTTTAAAGTGATACTTCCGATTTTATTTAATGATGAGATAGAAGCATCTTTCAACATAATATCGCTCGCAGAAATTTCTAGAATTACTTCTTTAGTCATGTTCACATCACCGCAGATAAATACGCGTGAGGCTTCGGCTTTTTTCATAATGACAGTTGGGCTGGTTATCGCTGAGGTTTCAGTAAGGCCGGCAATTTCAGACTCGGCTAATTCGCAGCCTAAGTTAATGTAGGTTCTTTTGTCTTCAAGAGTTTTAATATCGGTTTTAAGTTTATCAAGTTCTTCAGTTTTTAAAGAATTAACAACCAATACGTTTTTTGCCATAGCTGTGGCAGAGCCACTTTGGTTAAGGCCAGCTTGTTGTGAAACTGTAATGCGCGAATCGAGTTTGTCAGCGTCAGTAGAAACTACGCCGTTTAAAGTAATAGTGCCTGGCTGGCCACCCGCAGTCAGCATACCAAGAGTGTTTGCTACTAGTTGGTCATTCTCTAGGCGTGTTTGTTCAAGCTTTTTGTCGATATCGGCCATTGTTTTATCAAGATCATTGTGGATCTGAGATTTAGTACAACCGGTCGAAAGAATAACTGCCATCGCAAGTAATGACGATAATAGAGTGGCCTTTTTCATAATTTTTTGCTCCTAATAATTGGCTGTTTATACCAAACTTAAGAGCGAAAATTCTAAATTTATGAAGGATCAGGTGAAAGCTATAGGATCGTTAAAAGTTTAGACACTTTTAATGGGGGCTCGTGGCCCCAGCGCTATTTATTTTGGCTTTCAAGACGGGCAATGCGGGCTTCAAGATCTTTGATTTTATCTAACAGGGCTTGTTGGTACTTAATTTCGGCCTGGTCAAGAGCGTGAGTACTTTCTAAAGCGGTATCGGCTTGGTTAGCCGCTTCAGCCAGTTTAGCCATCTGGCTTTCGCGAATTTTATTTAACTGCTGCACTTGGGCTTGAAGACCATTAAGCCCTTTCTTCATATTTTCGATTTTGGGTGGAAATTCGCCGGTAACGAAACAATAACTAGCCACAAACATCAGCACGGCGAATAAAATAGTGCTGATCAGTTTTTTTAGTATTTCAAGAAAGAAGTTTTTCATGTCATTATTTAGTCATGACATTTGTGCGAAAGCTAGACCAGAAATTAAGACGCTTAAATCACCGTCGTATTGATGCCTTTAGAAAATGGCGTTTGCAGTTATTCTTAGCTTTGTTTAATCAAGTTAACGAAGGACCTGAAACGCCACCTGAAAAACGTGTCTTACTTTTGCGCCTTGATGGAAAACTTGGCGATACGATCACGGCAACTGGTTTTATTAACGCTCTTCATGAAAATGGCTATAAAGTCGATATCGTAGCCCGTAAAGCAAATACCTTTGTCTATGCTTATATAAAAACGCCGCACAGATTGTATTCGTTAAAAAAGGGAATTGTTTCGCTTTTTGTCTTGTTATTTAAGTTACGTTCGCACTCTTACGAGGCCATCGTTTGTTCAACGCATATCACTGATCCTGCCAGTCTTTGGCTTTCACGTTTTGTTGATGCTAAAACTAAAATTGTTTTTAAAAATGAGCAGATCGAATTTTTTGACGTGCATATAGAAAAAGATTTTTTTGAAAAGCATGTGACTGATCGTTATCAACAGTGTTTAAAAGCGATTACCGGTCATACTTCGCCAGCTGTTGAAAAGTACGAATTAAATATTCCGGAAGCTGCTTTAACAGCGGCTAAGAAGTTCATCGGTGATCACAAAAAAGTAATTATCTTAAACTCATTTGCCGGAGCGAGATTACGAAATTTTTCTTTTGCGACAACTAAAGCTATCATCGAAGCCTTAACTCAAGATGCCTTGGTGATTAGCTTTGGCAATGACGGCGATTTGCATATCTTGCGAGAATGGAAAAAACATCTACATAACGCAAACTGGGTGGTTCCGCATCGTGGAGATTTTGCATTTAACGCAGCTCTTGTGACTTTAGCTAATGCTGTGATCACGCCGGATACTTCGATTGTGCATTTGGCGTCGGCGGTCGGAGCTCCGTTAGTGGCGGTTTATCGTGAAGATGAGGGTTTTGAGAAAAATTCAAAAATCTGGGCGCCGTTAGATTCTAAGTCTTCGGAAAATAAAAAAGGGCATAAAATTATTTATGCCCCGCTGCCAGATATCAATAATGTTGATATCCATCAAATTGTTAAAGCCACAAAAGAACTATTGGCACTTCTTCCATGACATAACGAACGTTGAATGCACGCCTGTATCAACAGAGTCTAAGTTGATTTGTGCGATTGAACGATCTTTTGTATTCGGAAAATAAGCAACTTGTAATTCAGATAATAACTCGATTGTTTGTACACGTTGACCGCATGGCGAGAAAACAACGCGACCTGGTTTTTGTTTTACCGAAACCGCGTAGTCATCAGCGACAGGCCCTTTTAATTGAGCTTCACGAGCTGATACGATCGGTTGACCAGGAATGATTTGTGTAAAGCGGTGCATACCGTAAGCTGAAACTGGAAGAGCCGCAAAGCCACGGTAGTCGGTTTGTGCTAAACCGTATTGGTATCCGAAAGGAACATCAACATCGATGAACACGCGGCAGTTTCTTTTTAGAGTTGTCGCCGTTGGATTTTCAGAACCGTTACCGATTTCAACTTTAAGGTTATCAAATAAGACAGATAATGTTTTACCATCCGAAGTCGTTGTGGCCCATGCTGTTGAATCGTTGCAGCCGGTTCCGGCCATTCTGACCCCACGGATAGTTACGCTTTGAGCTTGTGCTAAAGCTGTAAAACCGAATAAACCTGCTAATAGAATGATCATTTTCATTAAATTTCCCCCTGCTGGTGTTTTTAGTCTAAAATTCGGTCATGGCGTTGGTGTCGCGTTGACCTCAAAATTAGGTTCCTAACATAGTCTTAGCAATCAAAAAGCCAAAAGTTGATTGCCCATTTTAGTCAGCCCCTTTAAATTACTTTTATGAATTTACTTCCTGTAATTATGAGTGGTGGAAGTGGAACTCGTCTATGGCCGGTTTCACGTTCGAAATTTCCGAAACAGTTCTGTGAACTTCTAGATAAACCGTTACACACGATGACTTTGAACCGTTTAAAAAAGTATGGTTCAAGCGTGATTGTAACGAATAAAAAATTTCAAGATTTAACTGAAGGTGATATTCGTAAAAACAGTTTTAATGTTGAAAAGGTTCTTTATGAACCAACTCCTCGTAATACGGCTGCAGCGATTGGTTTAGTTTGTAAGTATCTTCAAATTCAGGGAAAGCTAGATCAGGTTGCTGGTGTGTTTTCTTCTGATAACTTAATTTTAGATGAAGCCGCATTTCACGAAGCTTTAGATGTAGCTTCTAAAACTGCGGCAACGACTGGTGCCGTGGTGATTCTTGGTATTAAGCCTGACCACCCAGAAACGGGTTTTGGTTATATTCAAGTTAAAGATCGCGCGATCGGAACTAAAAAAGCCACTGAGGTTTTAAAATTCCATGAAAAGCCATCAGCGCAAAAAGCGAATGAATTTTTAAATGCAGGAACTTATTTCTGGAACGCCGGTATTTTTATTTTCAAAGTTGAAAATATGATCAACCACTTCAAGAAATTAGAGCCAGAAATCTGGAATCAATTAGAGAGCTTAAAGCCAGATCTTTCGAATTTAAATGAAGTTTATAAGGATATTAAAAATATCTCGATTGATTATGCGATCTTAGAAAAATTAACGTCTCCAGAATTAATGTGTGTGACTTGCGATATCGGCTGGTCAGATCTTGGGTCATGGGATTCGTTAATGGATAAACGTGAAGGTTTAAACCAAGCTCAACACAACATCCAGGTGGCCAGCAAAAATAATTCAGTATTTCCGGTAGAAAATAAAACTTACAGCTTTGTGGGTGTTGAAGACTTGATGGTTGTTGATACGGCCGATGCACTGCTTGTGTGTAAAAAAAACGAATCCCAAAAAGTAAAAGATGTTGTTGATCGTTTAAAAGTGACAAATCCCGGTTTAACCGAAGAGCACGTTTTCGAAAATAGACCTTGGGGTAAGTTTGAAATCTTAAAGGATCAAGACTACTACAAATCAAAAGTGATTCGCGTCGATGCTGGTCAAAAAATTTCTTACCAGTCACATGCAAAGCGCGCCGAACATTGGATTATCGTAAAAGGTGAAGCGGTTGTTATTTTAAATGACAAAGAAGTACCTCTTAAGACGGGTGAACATATTTTTATCCCGCAAGGGGCAAAACATAGAATTATTAATAACTCGAATGCCGCTGTTGAATTTATCGAAGTTCAAGTGGGTTCATACTTCGGTGAAGATGATATCGTACGTTATTCGGATGATTACGGCCGTAGCTAAAAAGACCAGCGAAATATGAAGTATAAACTAAAAAGGCAGCTTACTGAAAAATTAATTGAATTGCTTCTGTTCTTAGCTGCTGCTAGCTCAGTTTTAATTACGTTTTTTATTGTTTATACATTGGTGACTGAAGCTTTTCCGTTTTTCAAAGAAGTGGGCTTAAAAGATTTCTTATTTGAAACTGAATGGACACCGCTTTTTGAAAATGCCAAATACGGCATTTCTGCTCTTGTTTCAGGAACACTTTTAACAACCTCAATTGCACTTTGTGTGGCGTTGCCGTTTGGTGTGATCACGGCCGTGTTCTTAAGTGAATACGCATCAGCTCGTGTGCGCGAATTTACTAAACCCTTACTCGAGCTATTAGCAGCAGTGCCTACAGTTGTGTACGGTTACTTTGCTATGCAATTAGTAACTCCGTTTTTACAAAAAATATATCCCGACCTATCTGGGTTTAATGCTTTAAGTGCCGGTCTTGTGATGGGGATTATGATTGTTCCTTACGTAAGCTCTTTATCAGAAGATGCTATGCGAGCGGTGCCTTTAAGTTTACGTGAAGGAAGTCTTGCTTTAGGAGCTTCTAAATTTCAAACGTCATTTCGTGTGGTTATACCGAGTGCTTTTTCAGGGATTGCTTCAGCATTTGTTTTAGCGATTTCACGCGCTTTAGGTGAAACTATGGTTGTAGCAATTGCGGCAGGCTTAGAACCAAAATTTGGATTTAATCCGTTAGGGCCTACTGAAACATTAACAGCTTACATTGTGCAGGTCAGCCAAGGTGATCTTCCGCAAGGAAGTATCGGATACCGTACAATCTATGTTTGCGGTATTGTGCTGTTATTATTTACTTTAACTTTTAATATTATTGGTCAGACAATTCGTCACCGTATGGAAAAGAAGGTGAAGTAAGCTATGTCTAATAAAACGAATGCAAGACTGCTACAACAAATTCGCTTTTTGAAAATTCAGGACGTTGTGTTTTGGTTTGTGGGGCTGATCACTTTAGTCAGCGCTTTTTTGATTTTAATCGTATTGATTTCAGATATGGCGCAAACAGGAATTCCGCGTCTTAATCAGGAATTCTTTTTTAACTTTCCTTCGCGTTTTGCAGCTCGCGCGGGTATTTACGCAGCCTGGGTGGGAAGTCTTTGTGTTGTGCTTGTGACAGCTTTACTGGCGATTCCATTAGGTGTTGCTACGGGCGTATATCTTGAGGAGTACTCTTCTAAGGGTTGGGTTTCTCGTATTATCGAATTAAATATTTTAAATTTAGCCGGGGTTCCTTCGATCATTTACGGGATCATGGCACTATCGCTATTTGTTTATCAGTTTGGTCTTAAGCAAAGTATTTTAACAGCCGGTATGACGTTAGGTCTTTTAATTTTACCGATCATTATCGTAACCACTCGTGAAGCGATTCGCACGATTCCAAATCATATCCGTGAAGCAAGCTACGCCCTGGGCGCTACAAAATGGCAGACGGTCAGTAATCACATTTTACCTTACAGCTTCGGTGGTATTATGACCGGTGTGGTGATTGCGCTCTCTAGGGCGATTGGTGAAACAGCGCCACTACTGACCGTGGGCGCTGTGGCGTTTATTGCATTCTTGCCAACCCCTCCGGTGATGACAGAGGCTCCGTTTGTGAGCTTTCAGTGGTTGATGGATTCTTACACGGTGTTACCGATTCAGATGTTTAACTGGATCTCGCGCCCGCAAGAAGAGTTTCATGTGAATGCCGCTGCAGCGGGTATCGTGTTACTTACGATGACTCTTGTTTTAAATACTCTTGCGATTTTAATTCGTTACCGTTTCAGAAAGAAATATAAGTGGTAGTTTTATGAAAAATATTAAAGCCGAAGTACAAAATTTGACTTTTAGTTATGACAGAACTGCTCCTCGCCCGGTTTTAAACTCGGTAAGCCTTCCAGTTTTTGAAAACAGTGTAACAGCACTTATTGGCCCTTCAGGATGTGGTAAATCAACATTACTTCGTTGTTTTAACCGTATGCATGATCTTTATGGCGCCGTGAAATACGAAGGTAAAATTATTCTTCAACCTTCGGGCTTTGATATTTTATCAAACGAAGTTGATCCGTTAGAAGTACGTATGAAAGTGGGCATGGTTTTCCAAAAACCAAATCCATTTCCTAAATCTATTTATGAAAACGTTGCTTACGGTTTAAAAATTCGCGGTATTAAGAAAAAATCTTATATCGATGATAAAGTCGAAGATTCGCTTAAAAAAGCCGGTCTTTGGCGTGAAGTGAGTGACCGTTTAAAAGCTTCAGCTTCGGCGTTATCGGGTGGTCAGCAGCAGCGTCTTTGTATCGCGCGTGCGCTAGCGACTGAGCCGGAATTACTTTTGTTAGATGAACCTACGTCGGCACTTGATCCGATTTCTACGGCGCATATTGAAGAGCTTGTGGGTGAACTTAAGAAAACAGTTACGATTTTGATGGTGACTCATAATTTACATCAAGCCGGTCGTGCGTCTGATTTTACCGCGTTTATGTACTTAGGCGATCTGATTGAGTTTGGTGAGAGTTCTCAAGTTTTCACTAATCCGAAAGAAGAGAAAACTGAGAACTATATTACTGGTCGTTTTGGGTAGTTTGCCTTTGGCAAAACTTGGGTAGTTTAGTCTTAAATCAAAGAAGCAATTCTATCGCAGGCACTGCCATCACCGAACGGGTTTTTAGCTTTAGCCATAGTTTGATAGATTTGTTCATTATCTAAAAGTTCATTTACACTTGAAATAAACGAATTCTTTTCAAGAGGCACAAGCTTAGATGTTCCGGCGGTAATAGCTTCAGGACGCTCAGTGTTTTCACGCGCGATAAGAACTGGTTTTCCTAAAGAAGGCGCTTCTTCTTGGATTCCGCCAGAGTCGGTAATGATAAAATGTGAGCGAGTCATCAGATACACAAACGGTATATAATCAATAGGATCAGTCAGGTGAATGTTAGCAGGGCATTGTGCAAAGATCTCAGAAGCCGTTTGTCTAACTACCGGGTTTAAATGCAGAGGAGCAATAAACTGAATATCTTTTCTTTCGGCTAAAGATAAAATTCCGTTCATCACGATTTTAATGTTTTTTTCAAAAGATTCGCGGCGATGAAGAGTCACAAGAATTAATTTTTTATTTGGATCAATAAAGTTAAACTTAGTTTCAAAGTTTTTAGTTAATTCTGATGAATTTTGAATTTGGTTTTTTACTTCGAATAAAGCGTCAATACCTGTATTGCCAGTTACAAAAATTTTAGCTGGATCAATACCTTCGCGTAAAAGATTTTGTTTAGCTTCTTCGGTAGGAGCTAAATGCATATTTGCAATTAACGATAAAGTTTTACGATTAAACTCTTCAGGAAACGGTGAATAGATATCGTTTGAACGAAGGCCCGCTTCTAAGTGAATTACTTCAATCTTATTGTAGAAAGCAACAATGCCACCCATACAGCTACTTGTGGTATCGCCTTGAACGATAATTTGATCGATCGGGTGAGTTTGTTTTTGATCATCAATGATTTTTTGTAAACCGGTCATCAGTAGAGTTGAAAGCGATGTTAGTGTTTGCCCAGGGCGCATAAGATCTAAATCAAAATCAGGAACGATATTAAAAAACTGAAGTAAGGGTTTAAGCATTTCACGGTGTTGCCCCGTTGAGCAGACAAGTACACGGTGCTTAGGGCTTTTCTTAAGCTTTAAAATAAGAGGAGCGACTTTAATAGCTTCAGGGCGTGTTCCAAAGACAAATAGAAGTGTTTTCATAGTTGGGCAATCTAGCGGAAAAGGCTGCTATTTACAAAAAATAAAGTCTGTGTGGGGAAATCTTAACTTCTTGTTGGGGCAGATAGGGAGATTTTTACTCTATTTTGCCACATGCAGAAAACTAGGGCCCAGACTAAAAGGATGAGTGAGCGAATTTTTGTGTATTCAAAGCCCACATCAGTTAGGTTAGCTATAAGGAATTCAAGCTGAGTCATCAGACAAGCTACTGATAAAATGTAAAGATTTTCTAATTTCTCAGTCTTATACTTGATAGTTAAACGTATGTTGATAATTAAAAACCAAAAGTAAAACAGTGAAAAAGTAATTAAACCAAGAATGCCTGTTGTTGAAAGTACATTTAGCAATTGATTGTGAGCATGTGAATTTAGTCTGTTTTCTGTTGTATACCCATAGTGAGACCAAGTTGCTTCTGGTGTATGAGACAAGCTGTTAAAGTAACCAATTCCAAATACAGGATGATCTTTAAAAAGTTTCACATGTAAATCGAATAAATCCCAGCGTTCTGAATCTGCGGTTTTTGTTTGAATAGAATGCTCTACACGATCACGAAAGCTAGCCGAATACATGTATAGCCCAGAGATTAAAATAGCACCGCTTGCTAATACGGTGAAAAACAATTTGCGATGATGAAGCAGTAAAAATAATAAAATCGTTAGTGTTAAGCTTAACCAAACGCCACGAGTAAATGTTAAGAAAATGCCTATCGCCATTAATAGCACAGCTAAAATGCATAGAGTCTTATAGTTAGATGATAGTTTTTTGAACTGAAAAAATAATACAGTTAAGAAGAAGGTTAAAATTAGCCCATTTGCATGAGCATGGTAAGTTGCACTTTCTAGTAGTCCTAATAGACGTGTATTGTTTGGATTGGACGGATTTAAACTCCAGTAATTGTTGTAAATCGTAAATGCAATCGCATAAAAATTTGGAATTAAATAGGCTATGCTGAAAAATTTAAGTAGCTTTGTAAGATTAATTTCGTAACGAGAAAAAGCCCATACAAATATATAAAAATTAATGATCCAGTGAAATTTATAAAGGCGAAACCAAGACTCAGTATCGGTAATATTTAAGACAAAAAAACCGATGATGATTAATAGAGGGTAAAGAATAAACCCATATTCAAACAAAAATGGTTTACGAAAGCTTGGTGCATAAGCATATTTATTGCGCGAATAATCAATAATAAAACACACAAAAATTAGTGTGATCATCAGATCTAAAAACGATTGTGACACAACAGGTCCAAGAGTTGCGCCAGCCAATAGATAACTAAGCATAGTGAGCAGTATTTCTTGATCAATATTAAAACTCAAGGCAATTTAATCTTATGGCTCACAATTCTAAAATTCGTAAAGCGATCATTCCTGCAGCAGGGTTAGGCACTCGCTTTTTTCCAGCAACAAAAACAGTTCCTAAAGAGATGCTTCCGATAGTTGATCGACCAGCTATTCTTTATGTTATCGAGGAAGCTGTTCAGGCAGGCATTACAGATATCGTATTAATCCAGGGGCGTGGTAAGACGGCTATCGAAGATTTCTTTGATGTTAGTTATGAGCTTGAGGATAAATTAATTAAAGACGGTAAAGAAGAGATCTTAAAACAGATTCAGTTTATCAGAAATAACACAAATATTATTTCAATCCGTCAAAAAGCAGCATTAGGCCTTGGCCATGCTGTTAAATGTGCAGAAAGTATTATCGGCGATGAGGCCTTTGCTGTTCTTTTAGGTGACGAAATTACGATCTCTAAAGAGCAAAAAAATAATGTGACTCACCACTTAATTAAAAATTGTGAAGAAAAACAAAACAGCGGGGTATGGGTTTTACCGGTCGAACCTCAAGAAACTCACAAATACGGTATCGTTGATTTATCACCACAGTTTAAGAACTCAACTCATGCTGATTTACTAAATGGTCTTAAGGTTAAAGGTGTTATCGAAAAGCCTAAACCAGAATTAGCGCCATCACGTTGGGCATTACCTGGTCGCTATATATTTCAAGCTGAAATTATGCGATACTTAAATGAAATCCAGCCAGGTTATAATGGAGAATGGCAGCTTTCAGACGCAATGAATTTGATGGCTCAAAAATCTGATTTAATGGCTTATAGCTTTGAATCACGCCGTTTTGATACTGGGGATAAATTAGGATTTTTACAGGCGAACATAGAATTGGCTTTAGAACGTCCTGACCTTAGAGAAGGCTTACTAAAATACATTAAAGGAAAAATATAAAATGATTTCACTTAAAGATTTATTTAAAAAAGAAGCTAATGAGGCCTTACAAAATATCCAAGCGATTTTAGATAATCCTAAAATGCTTGAAAGTTTTGAACAAGCAGCGAACATGATCGCACAAAGTTTAAAGGCTGGTGGAACTCTTTATGTTGCTGGTAATGGCGGTTCTGCGGCAGATGCGCAGCATATGGTAGCTGAACTAGTTGTTAAGTTAAATAAAAACCGCGACCCACTTCGTGCGGTAGCTTTAACAGTTGATACTTCAATTATTACAGCTGCGGGTAACGATTTTAGCTATGATGATATTTTTTCTCGCCAAGTTGAAGCTTTGGCAAAACCTAATGACGTGTTTTTAGGAATCACAACGTCTGGTAACTCAAAAAATATTTTAAACTGCTTTGCGATCTGTAAAAAAATTGGTGCTAAATCTATTTGTTTAACAGGTAAAGATGGCGGTAAAGCTGTTAAAGAAAATATGGCTGACTTAAATGTTGTAATGAACGGACCGAATACCGCTCGTATTCAAGAAGGTCACGCTATTTGGTACCACACTATGTGCTACGCTCTTGAAGTCATGTTAGTTGAATCTGGAACTATTCGTTACCGTTAATATTAAAGCTGGCCTTTAAGCATTTTAACGCTGATTTCTTTGCCTAAGGCCACCCCAGGTTGGTCGAAGGCATTGATGTTGTTATATTCACCTAATGTAGCCACAACTAATTGAAAAAACATAAATAGATAGCCTAATGACTTATCTTTGTTCGTGTCGTCTACATTAAATAATTCGCAAGATACGCCGTTTTGTTTTAAGGCCTCGAATGTTGCTTTTGATTGGGAAGTGATAAGATCGCCGTATTTGCGACCTTTCATGAAATCAATTTCTTTAAATAGAATGTTATCAACTTTAAATTTAGAAGTTTGCACGGATTTAAAATCAAAAATGCAGACAAACTTATCTTTAGGGCCGTGGGCTACTTGTTGTAAGATAGAATGTTGATCGCAAGAGCCGATAGCAATTACAGGCGTACTGAAGCTAGGAGCGGGGTTTCCTGATCTATCTAGTTTTTTACCGAGTGATTCAGCCCAAAGTTGTTGAATCCAGCAGCCAAACCAACGGTAATTAGAACTATAAAACCAGAATAAAGAAATATTTTCTTCGCGCTTGAATGAATTTTGAAATAAGACGCAGAATTGTGTCACTAAATTCTTATCAGCAAGGGCCATGCGCGCGCCTTTGCGAAGTTCAGAAATATTTATACCGCAAATGCCAGCAGCAACAAGTCCGACTGGTGTTAAAACTGAAAAGCGACCGCCAACTTTTACGGGAATTTCTAATAGCGGGCGCTGATGTTTTTTAGCAAAATCTGAAAGTGGATTAGATAATAGTTCGCTAATAAAGTAACTTTGATTGACAATGCTGTTGTTAAATTGCTGTTGGGCAAGTTCTTCTAGCTGCGAATAGTTCCAAAGAATTTCAATAGTAGATCCACTTTTTGAAACCACAATAAAAGCAGTTTTTTCTAGATTTTTTGAGACTTTGTTCCAAATAGTTGCAAATTCAAATGAATCTACATTATCAAGAAAGAATAAATTTTCTTTTACGGCCATTTCAGCGATGGCTCTTGAGCCCATTGAGCTTCCACCAACACCGATAAGTACAAAATGCGTGTAGTTATCTTTGAGATGTTGGCTTAACTTCTCTGATTGTTCAAAAAAATGATCATCATCTGTGACCTTGTGAAAAGTAGATGGGGACTGATCTGACAATACTGTATCCAGCGCCTTTTGAAAAAGGCTGAAATTAGAATCAGATAAGTCTCGAGCTGGTGATAAGATCATGCTTTATGCTAGCACGTATTTTAATTCTCTGGCAGATATTTTTTATTGAAATACACAATAATTTCGCGACTAGCATTTTCATAGCGAAAATCGCGAACAAATATATTGTGATGGTCATCTACAAGACGCTCATATTTCAAATAGTCAACAGGGCTAAAATTCGGGTCAGAACTGCAAGCCATATCAAAAAAGATAACAACTGCAGAAACATTTGAATTATCGCCTTTTAAAAAATCTTTAACTGGCGGAACGCGTACTAAGTTGAAATTCTTAAAAAATGCTCCGGCTAAAGCTTTATTTGTTAAAATAAAATCGTTTTCAGCAGGAGTTTTAAATGTAACTAAAGGTAAGCGTGTATTAAAATACTGTGTTACTTCGGTGCTATCTAGCATAGATGGAGTCATAATTGCAATCTTAGCCATATGAGCAACCATTAACATGACAACACCCATAACGGTATATTCAGATAAACGCGGAACAAAGCGTTTTAAAAGTGTAACGACATTTAATGTAGTTAAAAATGTCATTACTGGAATTGAGTAGATAAGGTAGCGTGTTTCAAAACCAGGAGAGATTGAATAAAATAGTACAGGTAAAACAAATCCGGTGAAAGCAAACCAGCGTAAAAAGCAAATACGTAGATCATCTTTATGCTCGCGCGGTAAATACAATGATCCCAAAATGACAATAGGAAACGTTGAAAAAATCGTCTTCATATTTCCTGTAACAAACTCAACCATCTCTTCAAATTTTAAATTTAATAAAGATTGAGTAGCCCAGTTGCTATAATGGCCAAAGTCACCTTTTGATACTGTGGTTGCCGTGTAGTATGTGGCTTCAATGCCATGAACTATAAGTTTGAATGTGATATAAGAAACGCCGGCTGCAATAGCGATATTGATCAGCATTTGTTTTTTTGTTTGAAGCTTTCTGCGGTAGAGAGCAATTTCATAAATAAACTGGCTAATTAGTACAAAGAACGATTGAAGACGGAACGCAAAAGCAACACCCAAAATAAACGAAGATAACCATCGCCCCCAAGTGCGTGAACTTAAATAAACCGCTACGCTAGCAATAATTAAACTCCATGCGAAAGGATCACTAATGGGTCTTCCGTAGTATTGGGTTATCCCTGTATTAAGAAAAATAAAATAAGCACTGATTGTCGCAATTTGAATATCGCTCACTTGAATTAATAATAACCAGAGTACCAATAGGCCTAATGTTACGGCCGTTACGGATAACCATGTGGTCCGAGCTGGGTATAGGAATTCGCTATCGACAGTAGTTTTGGTCGCAATTAATGAAAAAAGTTTGTTGGGGTAGGGTACCTGATTAAACTTATAATCTTTTTGAGTCTTTTGGAAATCTTCGTAAATATTGAAGTGGGGATTGATAAACTCGCGTCCCATTTCAGTAAAGGCGATGCCGTTAGCTAGATAGTTGTATCCATCACAACGATCAACAAAACCATTTAAAGCTGTACGATTTAAAATCGTAGAAAATGTAGCGATAACTAATAAAGCACCGATAAAATAGCGGTTTAAAATTTTTTTCAGCATTACAGAGCTCTTAGGGTTTTGTTAAATAGAGAGTAATTCATTTCTTCAGGTTGCATTTGAACTGCGTTTGAAATGACATCGGCTCTTTGAATGTGTTTACCAGTGCGGCGAACAATGGCTGTAAAAGATTGTAAAAACCAAAAAGAGACGTTGTTGATCGAAATCTGAACATCTTTCTCAATGATATCGAAAAAATCGAGTCTGACGAAAATTTTCTTTTCATCTGAAGAATCTTTTTCGCAATAAAATAAGTTTTTACCATTGATCTGTGTTTTGCTTAGAATTTCGAAGGCTTTCGCACATGACTTATTGTTGTCGAAAAAAAGATGCGAGTCATTTGTCATTAATTGTTCAACTTTAGTAATGCCTAAGTTTAACGATTTGAAAAAATCTGTTGGGTTGTTCTGACGGTACAATATCCAGGGAATTTCTTCGTTAGTGT
This sequence comes from Pseudobdellovibrio sp. HCB154, assembly GCF_046267985.1. GTDB lineage: Bacteria > Bdellovibrionota > Bdellovibrionia > Bdellovibrionales > Bdellovibrionaceae > Pseudobdellovibrio. The sequence continues at coordinate 1,490,433 of NZ_CP176530.1, forward strand.
TTTTCTGTGTGAGTCCGTTTGTAATTATAAACTTGCTCGAAAAAAATTGATTTTCATCGAGTAAACCAACAATACGGTCTAAGTATTTATAAGTATACTCGAGACGGTCCATAGTCTTGTTATCCCAGTAGTGATGTTGGGCATGGGCGATTGAATTGATAAAAAAGATATTAACTTGTGTTTCGTGCTTTTTAGCTAAGTGTATAAATGCCTTTGTAGTTAAGTAATCAAAAAAAGAAATCCAGACAAAATGAGCTGATTTATACTTGAAAGAATTCTTTAAAGTGTAGAAAAACTCTTTGATGAGTTGACGGTCTAATGGAACGATCGTTAATCCCGACAAAAAAGAAGGAATTAGTTTAACAGCTTGTGCAATTGAAGGCTTAAGGTAATTTTTTGATATATAGCGCGGAAGCTTTAACAGCTGTGCAATTTTTCCTGGATAGCCGTCTTCCGAGAAAGTCCACGGATCTGGCATAAAGAAACGACAGTTTTTCGCTTGTCCGCGAGAACCGTTCATTACTCCCCAAACACCAACACTATATCCTTGGTTAGAGAGAGCTTCCCATAGCTGCTGGTTTTCACCTAAATTGGGAACGTCGCCTAAGTGTTTAATTTTATGAACTGAACTTGGTTGTCCAGTATGAATCGAAACCCATTGGCACCATGGTTCAAGAAAACCTGAATCATAGTGGTCAGGAATAAATGAAATAGAATGTTGAGCCGATTGAGTCTTAATCAATTTTTTTAAATGACTGAGATTAAGTTTTTCAACCATGTCTTGAAGAAGCTCATAGTTGAATTCATTAATCTCAAATAGAAAAAGTTTCTGTGAAAAATCGGCTTTTTGACTCATAGATTTGTCTTCTGTTTAATGTTAAATACGAACTCTTTTTGGATTGCAAAGCTTGCTAAGAATAACATCGATTCGGCAAGTAACTTAAGTAAAATTGGGCGTTCCATATATCCCATTAATCCATTTACGATAAAAGAGGAAAGAGTTCCCATAACAAGAACTAAGCTCCAGTAGCGGATTAAGGCTTTCCAGTATTTTTCACTGTAGCGGAACACTAATTTCTTATTTAGGTAAAAGTTCACCCAACCCGATAAAAAGCGGGCTAAAATCATACTTTCATAAACTTTCATACCACGCTGGATAAAGTAAGCGTAAAAAAGAAAATCTAAAAAGCTTGATGAAAGTGAAGAGCCTAAAAAACGAATAATCAAAAAGTAAATTTTCATCGAATCAAAAAAAGGATTAAAATGTGATCCTTGATTGTCGTCGATGTAAACAGTTGTGATCGGAACCTGTTGGTAGCTCCAGTGTTGATTTTTAGTTTCTAATAAAATATTTGTTTCGAATTCGTATCTTTCACCTTGAATTTTTAGTAGCGACGGCAAGATACGGCGGTGAAATCCGCGTAAGCCTGTTTGAGTGTCACTTAAATTTAAACCAACTAAAAATTTAAAAATGTAACTAGTAAGAACGTTTCCGAAGCGGCTGCGTAGAGGGACTGATTTTTCAAATTTTCTTTCGCCAATAACCAGGTCTGGATTTTTTTCACTGGTGGCTTCGGCGGCCACTCGCAAAATATCAGCCGTTTGGTGTTGGCCATCGGCATCTGCAGTTACAACTGCCTTAATTTGAGGATGGTTGATCAAAATATGGTTAAAGCCAGTTTTAAGTGCGCGACCTTTACCCAAGTTTGTCGCATGGTGAACCACCTCAACGCTAAAGTCTTTTTTTAGGCGTTCGAAAATTTGCAGATACTCATTTTCGTTACCATCATTTACGACAACAACTAAGCCTGAGAATTGGCGACGAAGATCTTCGATAACTTCAATTAAGATTGGAGTTGGTTTGTAGCTAGGTATTAAGATAGCTGAGTTAATCATTTACTGGCCTTCTTAAAGTAAGACATAATGAAAAGATCGAAAAATTTACCATCTCGGTAGAGGTGTTGCTTTAATAGACCTTCTTTTGTAAAACCTAGAGATGTGTACATGCTAATGGCCACTTTATTATATTTCGCAGTGTAAAGAGTTAGTTTATGCATTTTTAATTTCGTAGTTCCGTACTTCATCAATGCTGCGAAGGCTTTTTTTCCTAATCCTTGGCCTCTAAATTCTGGAGCGATATCTAGTCCTAAAAGCATATTCTTGTTAATGGAGTCTATTTGATCTAAACGTGCGATGCCAACCAGCTGAATTCTGGCTTTTTCATTCTCACGAGCAGCTTTGGCATAGATAGCATAATGTCCGCGTTTTGAAGATGTATAAAGCGATTTGTGCCAACGCTTTTGCATTTCAGGTGTAACGTATGTCGTATCTGTAAGCATATGTAAAGTCGAAGGGTCATTATGCAACACCCTTAACGGCTCAAGGTCGTCTGTTGTGATATAACGGAACTGGATTCCGTTAGTTGAATATAGAAGTCGCTTCATATGCGTTGAATTATAGAGCTGTTTTTCTAAGTCAGTCAAAGTATGAATACTCTCTGTTTTGCTGACCAAATTGTGGTCAAAAATTTTCAGAAATTTTGCCATGAAAAAAAGTTAAGTTGACGCTTAAAGTTATTTTTAAATTTTGCTGATTCATCTAAACTTTGGTTAACTCTTTTTCGTGCTGCAGACCATTGATATCTTTTTGAAGAGAACCTCAAATAAAGTCGGATTATTTATCGCGATTTATTTGCTTTTCGCTCTTGCTATTGCAGTCACTCGATTGCCTTTTCTTTTTTCATTAAAAAATCTGACTGTGCCTATTTCGATGCTTCTTTGCCGTGAGATTTTGTTTTTTAGCTTTTTAGGTTTTTTGATTATGTTTTCGACGGAACGTCGTTATCTTTTATCGCTTGTTGGGTTGTGCGGGATAATTGCGGCGCAGTCTTTGACTGAGGGGCAAGATCCGCAACTTATTGTTTATGGTTTTCGTAGTTTGCTAACTTTTTTATTTATTTTTTGTCTTCCAAGTCAGCAGCGTGGCTTTAGAGTTAACAGCGGAGTAATAGATAAGGTTTTAATTGGTCTATTTTTTGTGAATTTGTTCTTGCAGCTGACGCATTTTTTCTTAGGTAATGGTTTTTACGCAAAACTTTTTTGGCTGAATGTAAACTCAAGAAATCCGGGCTTTTTCTTTTTTCCGGCCGCCTCTGCTTTTTTTACGTTAGTGTTGTTTTCTTTATATGCTTCGACGAAAAAAATTTTAAAGAAACGTGAAACTTTGTTTATGATTTTTAGCGTTGGATTATGTGCTTCGATCACTGGTGTTGCTGGTGCAGGTCTAATGATATTTTTAAATCGAAGAAAGATGACCATGCGAAATTTAGTTATTGCTGGAATTGCGCTAGGGCTTGCGGCTGGTTATCTCCACCTTGCAAGACTTTCAATGACTGGTAATACATACCTTGAAGAAACCGGTGGTGGCCGTATTAAAGTTTTTCAAGAAGTCATGACATCGGCTTCGCTTTTCGATGTCGGAAGATTCGGTAAATACACTAACGTTGCGGCTAATCTTACCAACGGTGGAGTTGCAGATTCTCAGTATTCAGCAACTGTAGGCAACCTTGGCTTTTTTTGGGCGATGGTTGTGTTTTTATACATGGCTTGGTTAATTTATCAAAACTATAAAAGTGGCGAAAACTTGGATGTTATTTGGTTACTTTTATTGTGCTCGTTCGGTTTAAATGTAAGTGAAACAGGACCGCCGGTTTTTCTGGCTATTTTGGGACGCTTTATTCAAACATCAAATTCAAGTGATAAGCTTGTTGAGTTTCATGGATTCGAGGCCCGTAATGATTCCTCTGGTTAAAGTGAGTTTTCCACCAGCCAATGTTTTAATGCCAAAAATTGAAGAAGTTCTTTATAGCGGTCAGGTGGCCGAGGGAGCTTTCGTTTATGACTTTGAAAAAAAATTCGTAGAAAAGTATGGCTATGGTCAAGGGCTTGCTATAAGCAGCGGGACTGCAGCTTTACACATGGCTTTAATCTTAGCTGGTGTTGAAGACGGTGATGAGGTCATTTCTACGGCGATGACAGCAGAGCCAACAAATACTTCGATTACTCAAGCTGGTGGAAAAATTGTGTGGGCCGATGTTGATTCAGCTTCGGGAAATATTTCGCCTGAAAGTATCAAAGAAAACATTACGTCTAAAACAAAAGCGATCGTAGTTGTTCATTATGCGGGTTATCCGTGCCGTATGGATGAGATCATGAAGATTGCTAAAGAAAAAAACATTAAAGTTATTGAAGACTGCGCTCATGCTTTAGGAGCGAAATACGGTAAAGACTTTGTAGGTTTACAAGCTGACTTCGCTATTTTTTCTTTTCAGGCGATTAAGCATATGACGACAGTCGATGGTGGTTTTTTATTATTTAAAGACAATACACTTTTAGAAAAAGCTAAGCGTGTTCGTTGGTTTGGTATGCTAAAAGGCGTGCCTCGCACTGAAGTTGATTTAAGCGTGCAAGGTTACAAATACAATATGAACAATGTGACAGCCCAGATCGGTCTTCAGCAACTTCAACACAACATTGATCAGATTATTGAACGCCATATCAGCAATGGTCTTTTTTATGATCAAGAACTTTCTAAAATTAAAGGTATTGATTTTGCCCGTTGTGATTCTCAAGGTCGCTCAAGCTACTGGATTTATACTCTTCTTACAGACAACTCTAAAGATTTAGAAAAACTTTTAACTGAAAATGGTATTTCAGCGTCGAAACTACACAAACCGAATTATCATCATAGCTTTTTTAAATCGAGCTTTAAACTCTTGCCACAGCTTGAAAAATTCTACGACCGTTTGTTGCATATTCCGTGTGGTTGGTGGGTAACTAATGAAGACCGTCAACGCATTGTCGATGTGATTAAGAAAGGTTAACAATGAGTTCGCAGGTTTCTGTTCCTTTATTTTACCCAGTTCGTTCTGAACAAATTGAACAAAAAGCCATTGAAGTTTTGCGTTCTGGTTTTATTGCGACCGGTAAATATGTCGATGAGTTTACCAATGCTTTTGGTCAATTGATCGGTAAAGACCATGTGGTTACGATTAACGATGTTTCGAATGCGGTTCAAATTGCGCTTTTCATTAGTGACGTTCAGCCCGGCGATGAAATTATCGCGACACCATTTTCTTGTATGTCGAGCAATTCTCCAATAGCTTTAGCAAAAGCTAAAGTTAAGTGGTTGGATATAGACCCAGCTACTGGAACAGTGGACGTTCAGCATTTAAAAAAATTGGTTTCAGAAAAAACTAAAGCTTTAATTGTATATCATGTTGCAGGTTATCCTGCTGATATGCAGGCTATCGTTGATATCTGCAAGCCTTATAATATCAAAATTATTGAAGATTGTAACAATGCTTTATTAGCTGATATTCACGGAAAACAAGTCGGCTCTTGGGGAGATTTTTCAGTTTATTCTTTTTATCCAAACCGTCAGATCAATGCTGGTGAAGGCGGAGCTTTAGTCTGTCGTCGTTTAGAAGATGCCGAGCGTGCTAAAAGATTACGTCGTTACGGTATTGATAGTAAAACATTTCGTAATGCTGACGGTGAAATTAATCCTAAAAGTGATATTCCTGAAATCGGTTGGGGAGCTACGTTAAATAATTTGTGCTCGGCAATGGGCTTAGTGCAAGTTGATTCCGTGGCTGGTCGAATTGAACAGACAAGACAAGTAGCACGTAAGTACGATGACGCTTTTAAGGGATTACATGCAGTTACGAGTATTAAAGCTTTACCTTCGGCACACCCAAGCTACTGGGTTTATATGCTTCAAGTAGAAAAACGCAGTCAGTTAATGAAAACGTTAAAAGAAAATAAAATTTCTTGTTCTATTCTTCATCAATTGAATACAGCTTATACGGGGTTTTCTATTTTTCCGACAGAGACTAGCGGCGCTGATAAATTCTTTAGTCGCTTAGTCTGTATTCCTTGTGGTTGGTGGATGGATGAAAGCCAAATTGCCCACGTTCAAAAAATGGTGACTGAGTTCAAGTAGAATGAATATCGGCAAAGCGTTTCGCGACAGTGTAAGTTTATATATCGGTAAGTTAGGTGGAGTGGTTGCAACTCTACTATTTATTCCCGTGTTTAAAAAAGTTTTGAGCCCGCATGACTTTGGCTGGGTGAGTTTGCTGATTTCGCTGCAAATGCTTATTTATGTATTGGATTTTGGCTTATCAATGCATTTATCACGCTTAGCGAGTCGTCTTGCTGGAAAAAGCAAAACATTAGCTCACTACAATGAGTTGGTCGGCTTAGCGAAGCTTAGTATTCGTGGATTTTATTATCTGTTAGCGGTGCTATTTGCTGTAGTAACTTTTTTATCTGCGAATCAAGACTTCTTAGTTATCAGCGGAGTATTTTTATTATTAGGATTGCAAACTGAGTTCAATTTGTGGACGCAGATTTTGATAGGATTTAAAAAATATCAGACATCAAGTTACATGCAGCTTTTTGGAACTTTACTGCGTGGGGCTTTGTCAGTGATTTTGTTAAAAAATGTCGTGGCCAGTGTTCCTTATTTTATTATAGGACAGGTAAGTGCGTTAATTATTGCCAACATTCTGTGTATTTACTTTTTGAAGAAAATTGATATTTACGGTTCGATTAGTACGACAGTGAATGATGTTTTGATCCGTCGAGTTCCTCGTAAGGTTAAGCGTTGGAAACTGTTGTTAATTAGATGTTGGCCTCTATTTGCTTCAATAGTTTTGGGTGCTTTAGCGTCGCAGGCGGACCGATTTTTTATTACCGGATTTATTTCGCCGACAGTGGCTGGAGATTATTTTCTTGCGGTAACTTATGCGATGACTCCAATCTTACTCGTCGCGCAGCCGATATTTCAATATTTTCAACCGAGTATTGTTTCCGCTTTTAAAGGTCCGGATTTTAAATTGTGGTTAGGACGTTACGTGTACTCACTTCATGCTGTAGTTTTTGGGGCATTACTTGGTCTTGTTGTGCTTAGTCCTGAGCTCTTTAAATTGTGGTTAGGCAAGAGCGATTGGGAAACTGTCATCTATACAGGCCACTCTTTACTTATTGGTACAGCCGCGGCAGCGTATAGCTTTGTTCCTTATTCATTGTTGTTAGCTCAAGGCGGCTATAAAGAGTTACACCGTATTTCTATGGTAACTGTGGTTGTCTATGTCGCTATGTTGTTTGCAGCTGTTCACAGCGGAAATATGTTTTATGTAGTGATTTCATTTTCGTGCTTTCATACGATGAATTATATTTTGCAATTGTTTTTCACGCGAAAAATATTGATGACCGACCGTAAGGGGCTTGTAGTTATTTTTAGTTCAACTGTGGGCACAGTAGCGTTAGTCCTTTTTGCTCAACGTTTAGCTTACTTGGAATTGCAGAATAAGATTATTCTTTTGGCTATTGTTGAGTCTGTTTTGATGTTTATAGTTTTAAGATGGATGTTGAAGGCGAATAGAAAGGTTCTTCGTGGCTAATCCTTTATTATCAATTGTAATTCCGACGAGAAATCGTCAGCACTATGCGTATCTATTTATTAAGTCTTTGTTAGGGACAAAAGAATCATTTGAATTAATTGTAAACGATAATAGTGATACGAAAGAGCTCGAAGAAAAACTTACTCCTTACAAAAGTGATTCAAGACTAAATTACAGTTACAGTAGCGAAGTTTTAAGTGTTGTTGAAAATTTTAATTCGGGACTAAGTAAAACAACAGGCGAGTATGTCGTATTTGTTGGAGATGATGATTTTATTTCATTTAGAATTTTTGATTTCGTCAGGGATTTAAAAAGTAAAGAAATTGATACGGTTGTATTTGGTCGTAAAAATTCAGTACTACATTATTTTTGGCCTGGCGTGAAGGCCGCACAATGGGGCGATGTTGGCGGGCATATTTATTTTTCTGATTTTCATGGGAAATTGCAATTTCTAGATAAAAAATCAATTTCAGATTTCGCAATTGAACACTTAGGAACAGGCCCCAGAGAAATGCCTAGAGCTTATTTAGGTATTATTTCGCGAAATGTTATTAATAAGGTTACTGAAAAATATGGATTTGTGTTTGGTGGAGTATCGCCGGATGTTTACAGCAGTCATTTAATTTGTGATGTGGCTCGTAATGTCCTTCGCTATGATTTTCCTATGATTATTCCTGGTGCGGCGGCAGCCAGTACATCTGCGCAAAGAGCGGAGCGCTCCGATGTCGGCGGGGATCTTAAGAAAAATGATCATACTGGTCGTTTTAAAAATATTGATTGGAACATGAAAATTCCAAAATATTACGCTCCTTTTACCGTTTGGGCATTGTCGTTATTTCAAGCTACATTATTGACTAAAACTAAAGTTTCAGAAAAAGCGTATGCACACTTGTATGCTCAATGTTTATTGTTTGCCAGAGGCCATACTGCTGAAGTTAAAAAGGCTATGAAACATGATCGCTCGACCATTGGGTTTTTAGTAATTTCAATTTTGACGGGCTTTAAAATGGCCGAAATCTTAACGCATTTTGTTTTAAGTAAATCATTGGTTTTTATTCGTCAAAAGCCAGGTGGCGCAAAGTATGGTCTTGAAGGATTCGAAAATATCGAGATGGCCGTTAGCGCGATGGAAAATCAACTAAAGTTAAATACTTAATTTAGTTAAATCTAGATCGTCACCACTGTAAAAAATAAAATCTTTGCTGTCATGTAAGTGCGACAGATAGCCTACATTTTTTGAAGCAATGACTTTGCAGCCAAAGTGTATTGCTTCATAGGCCGGAAGATAAAAAGACTCATAAAGTGAAGTGACCACTAAAAACTCACTTGCTTCATAGATGCGAGAAAGTTCTTCGCGGCCAACGCGACATTTTAAGTCTAGAGTAATATTGAGTAGTGATTTCGTAAAAAGACCACTTTGATTGGCTTCTTCAAGGGTGTTGTTGAGGACAACAGAAACCTTAATTTTAGACTTCAAAGACTTGTCTAAATCTTCTAAAGCCTTGAGGAAGTTTGGAAGGCCTTTGTTAATTGAAAGACTTCCGACATAAGTAAATTTGTAGTCTTTTGTGGCTTTAGGGTGTGCCTGGGGAAGCAAAGGTAAAAATGGTTTAATTTTTATATTAGCTTTAGGGCAATATTTTTGAGTTATTGTCTTCATCCACTCAGTTTGAACCCAGATTTCATCAACATTTTTGTAAAATAGTTTTAAGAGTAGGCTTTCAACAAAACTTCGGAATTTTACTTTGAGGCTATCTTCAGGAAGCGGTACTTGACGTGTTAAATAGCAATTTTGTAGATACAGGATTGATTTAACTTTAGTTTTAATAAAAGGTGGTAGATTTCCAAAAAATAAAACTGATTCGTTGTTAGCTTCTGTTTTTAGTTTTTTATGAAGCAAGACTTCGGCAAATAGTCTTTCCCAAACTTTAAAGTAAACTGTATAGCCTGTAAATTCTCGAGGAGGAGTGTAACGCGAGTCCAATAGAACGGCGGTCGTTCTTTCGAAAGGATTTTCGATGAGCAAACGATCTAAAAGAACTTTTCCTCCGCCAGAATTTATATTGATTGCATATATAATCATCTATTGATCGAACCTCTCTATTAGGCTAACTTTAATTATCGCAAAAATCCAACTGAATATAAATAAATGAGGACTATGGGATATATGTCAAAACGCAATTTTAATTTCGCTCAAAAAAAGTTCTTGGATTTTAGTAAATGAAAATTAGTATTTTTTCTTATGTCTTTTGGCCTGAGTATTTTTTGGTCAACGAATTGGCTGAAGCTTTGGTGCAAAAAGGTCATCAGGTTGCTGTGCAAACAAGTCTTCCTAACTATCAGTCGGGAAGTTTAGCTAAAAACTATAGTTATTTGACGGGGCCATATTTTGAGAAAAACAATGGGGTAAACATCTACCGTTATCCGGTGATTCCGCGTAAAAGATCGTTTGTTTTTTTGGCTTTAAATTACATGAGTAATGTGATCATTGGCTTTTTGAATTTATTTCGACTGCCTAAAAGTGATGTTTATTTTTTCTTTGCCACATCACCATTATTGTTTATTTTGCCAGTTGTGATTTTAAAAAAAATCACAAAAAAACCATTGGTGATCTGGTATCAAGATCTGTGGCCTGACAGTTTTTTTGCGATCACAAACTTAAATCCTCAAGGTATTTTGTTAAAACTATTAAATCCGTTTATTAATTTCATTTATAAAAATACTGATCTGATGCTTTTGCAAAGTCCCACGTTTGAAGAAAATTTAAAGCGTTACAATTATCAGGGAAGCATTGAAGTGCTTTACAACTGGGCTCCCAGTTTTAAGCCGGTAACGTCTGTGCCTGCATGGCTTGCTGAGCTCCCGAAAGATAAATTTATTCTTACATTTGCTGGTAATTTAGGACAAGCACAAGCTTTGGATCACTTGATTGAGGCGGCAAAGCATCTTCAGGATGAAGTTCCACAACTTCACATCGCATTAGTCGGAGAAGGTAGTTTTGCTGCAAATCTTAAAAAACGGGCTCAAGAACTTGCACTTTCAAATGTATGCTTTTATGGCAGAAAGCCTGTAGATGAAATGCCTGCGCTATTTGCTCAAAGTGATGCGCTCCTGGTTTCGTTAAAAGACGATCCTACTTTTAATGCGGTTGTTCCATCGAAAATTCAAGCTTACATGACCTCTGGAAAGCCGATAGTTGCTTTCCTAAATGGTGCGGGTGCACAAGTTGTAGCGCGAGCGGCCTGTGGAGTTGTTGTTCCTGCTGAGGATGCTAAAGCGCTCGTCGAAAAAATTAAGTTGTTGGTTGCAAAAACGCCGATAGAACGTGCTGAAATGGGAGCTAATGGGCAGAGCTTTTTTAAAGCTAATTTTGAGATGACAAAGTCAGTAGTGAAGATTGAAAATTACCTTCGAGAACTTACAGAAAAAGTATAGCAATTGAAGTTTAGTTAAGATACGCTAATCCACATGACAAACCGAGTTCATAAAATCTTGATTCTGAGTGCCTCAGGTATGCTGGGCCATCAAATGTGGCGCAGAGTTAATGAATGGGCCAAAGGTTCATCACATCAAGTTTTTGGAACAGTCCGAAAAAGTAAAGATCATTACCAGGCTCTAGGGCTTCCAAATACGCAAAATTTGTTCGACGGTGTTGATGTTGGCGAATTTAAAAAGCTTGATGCTCTCCTTAACCAAATCAAACCCTCAATCGTTATTAATTGTGCTGGCATCACATTACGTAAAAAAGATTTATCAGATATTGAAAAATGCTATCAACTCAACGGTATGCTTCCACAATTTGTAGGTCAGTGGTGTAACACCCATGATGCTAAGCTTTTTCATTTTAGCACTGATTGTGTGTACGATGGTAAAAAAGGCAGCTCATATCTTGAATCAGATATGCCGTCAGCTTTTGATCATTACGGCCAAAGTAAATATCTTGGTGAAGCATCGACGGGTAATAGTTTAACTATGCGCCTTTCTATTGTAGGTCGTGAATTAGAAAATAAAACAGAGTTAGTTGAATGGATCTTATCGCAAAAAGATAAGCATGCAAAAGGCTATAATGCTGTTAAGTATTCAGGTTTAACCACCGCTTACGTAGCTCGTGAAGTTATTCGTGTTATTGAGAAGTACCCTGAAATTTCGGGTCTATATCACGTTTCGTCTGAACCGATTTCTAAATATGAGATCATGGAAAAGATAAACGCAAAATTTGATTTAAATATTAAAATCGAAAAAAACAACGAGATTGTATCCAACAAAGCATTAGATTGTAGTCGTTACGAAAAAGCTACAGGTTTTCAAAAACCATCATGGGATCAGATGATTGATGATTTGTTTGCTGATCGTGAATTTTATGAAAACCTAAAGAATAAAATTTAAAGTGAAGGAAAATGTTAAATGGCCTCATTTGCTGAAAAAGAACTAAAATCAAAAACATTACTTATTACCGGTGGTACGGGTTCTTTCGGAAACGCAGTTTTAAACCGTTTCTTAAAAACTGATATTGGTGAAATCCGTATTTTTAGTCGTGACGAAAAAAAACAAGATGATATGCGCAAAAAATATAAATCAGATAAGATCAAATTTTATCTGGGTGATGTGCGTGATTTCGCTAGCGTAATTAAAGCAACTCGTGGTGCCGATTATATTTTTCATGCGGCAGCTCTTAAACAGGTTCCTTCATGCGAATTCTATCCTCTTGAAGCCGTAAAAACAAATGTCTTAGGAACTGAAAATGTTTTAGAAGCTGCGGTTCAGTCAGGTGTACAAAAGGTAATTTGTCTAAGTACTGATAAGGCTGTGTATCCGATTAACGCTATGGGGATTTCAAAAGCCTTAATGGAAAAAGTAGCTGTGGCTAAGTCACGCGAAATGGTGAATACAAAAACAACGATTGCATGTACTCGTTACGGCAATGTTATGGCCTCGCGTGGTTCAGTGATTCCTTTATTTGTTGACCAAATTCGTGCAGGTCAACCTATTACAATCACTGATGCAGCTATGACTCGTTTTATGATGACTTTAGAAGACGCTGTCGACTTAGTTTTATATGCCTTTGAACATGGAACAAACGGCGATATTTTTGTTCAAAAATCACCAGCTTCGACAATCGAAGTTTTAGCGCAAGCTATTAAAGAGCTTTTAAATAAACCACAACACGAAGTTAAAATCATCGGTACAAGACACGGAGAAAAGGTTTACGAAACTCTACTAAGCCGCGAAGAAATGGCTAAATCTGAAGATTTAGGTGATTATTATAGAGTTTTTCCTGATACGCGCGATTTAAATTACTCGAAATTTTTTGAGAAAGGTGAAACGCAAATTACTCAAGCCGAAGACTACAATTCGCACAATACGCATCGTTTAGATCTTGAACAGACTAAAAAGCTTTTACTTAAATTATCATTTATCAAGGCGTTAACTGAAGGCCAGTACATCCAACCTTTAGATTAGTTCAGGAGTAAAAAAATGAAAGTAATGACAATTGTTGGTACGAGACCTGAGATTATCAAATTAAGCAGAGTGATTGCTTTATTAGATAAATCGGTGGATCACGTTTTAGTACATACTGGACAAAATTATGACTACGAATTAAATGAAGTTTTTTTTAAAGACCTTGAAATTCGTAAACCAAATTACTTTTTAAATGCGGCCGGCGAAACTGCCACTGAAACAATTTCTAAGGTTATTCTGGAAAGTGATAAAATTTTAGAAAAAGAGAATCCAGATGCTGTTTTACTTTATGGTGACACTAACTCTTGTCTAAGTGTGATTTCAGCGAAAAAGCGAAAGATTCCAATTTTTCACATGGAAGCGGGTAATCGTTGTTTCGATCAACGCGTACCAGAAGAAATTAATCGCAAAATCGTAGACCATCTTTCAGATATCAATATGCCGTTATCTGAGCACGCTAGAAAATATTTAATTGCAGAGGGAATTCCCGCTGAAAGAATTATTAAGACGGGCTCTAGCATGCGTGAGATTTACAATTACTTTGATAAAAAAATCGACGCTTCTGAAATTTTAAAGAATCTTTCTCTAAAAGAAAAAGAGTACATTTTAGTAAGTATTCATCGTGAGGAGAATGTTGATTACCCTGAGAACTTTACAAATTTGATACAGGCACTAAATTTGTTGGCAGATACTTTGAAAAAGAAAGTTTTAGTATCAACACATCCTCGCACAAAAAAGAAATTAGAAGCTTTGCAGAATGTAAAAATGCATTCTCAAGTTGAGTTCATGAAGCCATTCGGTTTTTTAGATTATAATAAACTTCAAAAAAATGCATACTGTGTGGTTTCTGACAGCGGAACAATCACTGAAGAAGCTAGTTTTTTAAAAATGCCTGCAATTACAATTCGTAATGCTCATGAACGTCCTGAAGGCATGGATGCTGGAATTTTAATTGTATCAGGTACTAACCCACAGGATATTTTATTGGCGGTTAAGTCTGCAGTGAATATGTCAGTTCCCGCAGATATTCCTGATTATCAGAATCCGAATGTATCTGAACAAGTTTTGAAGATTATTTTAAGCTATGTTCATTATGTGAATCGTTTTGTTTGGCATAAGACATTGTAGAGAATGTGAATGATGTTAGATTTTATTAGGCCTTTTTTTTACAATTACTACTTTTTAAGCGGCTTTGCTTTTTGTTTGGCATTTTTAGTAACTTTAAAAGCAGTGCCTGCCGTGATTAAAGTAGCTGAATTAAAGCATTTATTTGATGAGCCTGATCAACGAAAAACTCATATACATAAAACGCCAACATTAGGGGGCGTTGCTATCTTCGCCGGATTAATTATTGCTTTTTCGTTGATTAAAGATTTTCGAAATTTAACAGATGTTAAATATTTAGTTCCAGCTTTAATCATCATTTTCTTTGCCGGTATTAAAGATGATATTTTAGTTTTAACCCCGATGAAAAAGTTAGTAGCTCAATTTTTTGCAGCATTCCTAATTGTGTTTTTGGGTAACATAAAAATTAATAGTTTTTATGGTTTGTTTGGCCTTCAAGAGATGCCAAGTGCTGTTGCCATAGTATTTACAATCGTAGCTATTATTACAATCATCAATTGTTACAATTTAATCGATGGTGCTGATGGATTAGCTGGGAGCCAAGGCGCCTTGTCCGCAATTACCTTTGGGCTTTGGTTTGTTGCGACTGAGCATTGGTCGTTGGCATTCTTATCTTTTGCGCTGGCAGGAAGCTTAGTCGGATTTTTAGTATTTAACTGGCAACCGGCTAAGATTTTTATGGGTGATACGGGAGCAATGTTAGTAGGTTTTGTTCTGTCTGTTTTGGCCATTCATTTTATCGAGTTGAATAAGGCTTTAATTGCTATTGAACCACAATATTGGATACATGCTTCTCCGAGCGTAGCTATCGGAGTTATGGCCATTCCTATTTTTGATATGTTACGAGTTTTTGGTCTTCGTGTTTTAAAGAAGAAGTCACCATTTAATCCAGACCGAACTCATTTACATCATCTTTTTATTGATTTGGGGTTTAGTCACCGTCAGTTGGCAAGTATTCTGTTTGTTTGGAACTTGTTAGTAATTCTAATTTGTTTTGGGTTGCGTGATGCTAAATCGTCTTATCTACTGTTAACTCTAATTGGAATTGTCTTTGTTCCATCGGTTATCTTGTTAAAAGTTCGTAATCATAAAGTAAAAATAGGCTAACTAGACTATCTAGACTTCAGGCTGTTTAGTTGATGCCAGACTTTAATTTTTTGCTTAGACTTTTATAGGTATGAGCAAAAAAAATTACATAAAAGCCTCCGAAAGAAACGCAAATAAAAATCAAGCTAGCGAACGAAATGAACCGTTGTCTGCATTGCAGCTAATGACTTGTTTGTTTGTAGTGATTATGCCGTTGCTATTTTGTAAGTGGAATGATCAGTCGCCATTTGAGATGATCAAAGCCTATTTCTCTACGATCGTTATTTCAGTGATCGCCGGATCATTTTTGATATCTCGCATTTTAAAAGATAAAATTGAAATTCGCTATAACATGTGGGTTTGGGGATTATTAATTTATATCTCTGCATATATGTTATCATTCGCATTTGCAGGGCACTATTACAGTTCACTTTGGGGAGTTTTAAACTTACCAGCAGGCTCTGTGATGACGATAACAACATTTGTTGTTATGTCATTTGTTACTGTTCAGATTTTCTCACATGAACATTCATTAAAAAAATTAGCGGCCTGTTTTGTACTTTGTGCTTTTTTAATGTCGCTTTACGGGATTCTGCAACATTTCGGTGGGGATCCAATTAACTGGTGGGTTTATAGCGCCATGAGAGAGCGTGCGCTTTCTACAATGGGGCAGTCGGTAGGTTATGGAACTGTTCTTGGTTGTTGTTTACCATTGTGTTTTGCTTTTTTAATTACTGCAAAAGATCGCCTTAAGGCAGTATTGTGGTCATTTGCCTTTGTGTGTATGAATCTTGGAATTCTTTATTCGGGTTCACGTTTGCCGATCTTAGCTTACTTTTTAACGATGGCGATCTTTTTAGGTTTTCTGCTCATATTTAAAAGAAAATTACCAACAATCAGTTGGAAAAGAATCGCCGCAGCTTATGCTATTATTATTTTAGCAAACGTAGCATACTTTGCAGAGCCTGGTATGAATGCGCTTCAAAACAAACTAGGAGCTCAGCAAATCAAAGAAGGTTACGGCACGCGCTTTGTAGTTTGGGGAACTGCATTTGAAATGTGGAAGAAACACCCTTGGTTAGGTGTGGGCCCTGAAAACTTTGGCGAAGAGTTTAATCACGTGCAAACTGTCGAGCAAAACTACGGTGAAAGCTGGAACTTGATTTGGCATAAAGCTCATAATGAGTTCGTTCATTATCTTACAACAACGGGAATTATAGGTTTTGCAGCTTACTTTTGGCTGATTGTTTTGATGTTTATTCCAGTTTTTAAAATTTTGTACCGCAAAGAATGGGAGACTGATTACATTTTTACGGTAGCTCTTTTAGGTGGCTTTGGATTTCTATTAGCAACGCATATGACAGCGTTTAGCTTTATTCCAACTTTAATGTTTTTCTACCTGTTTCCAGCGATGAACTTTAGTTTTGCCAATATCGAAAAAACTAAAATCATTGAAAATAAATTACCAAACGCAGGTCGTTGGATAGCAGCTTCGGCCGTTGTTGTTTTGGCGGCTTTTATCATATTCAAAGTCAGCAACGTTTGGACAGCTGACATGGATTACAATGATTCACGTCGCGCGCTTGTGGCTCAAGGTAACTTTGATAAAGCCAACGAGTTATTAGAAAGAGCTATTAGTAAAAATCCAGGAAATGCTGAATATTGGTGTTTCCGCGCTGATATTTATTATAACTTTTTAGCGCGTTCACTTCGTGAGACGGGCCCTCAAGCAGAAGCTAAAAAACGTGGCTTGTTCGGTGAAGTTATTAAGTCGTCAGACACATGTGTTGCAATGGATAGTCGTAAATCTGATTTATGGCGCGCGCGTGGCACATTATTCATGTCGCTTTCGCAAATGGTTCCGCAAATGTTAGAGGGTAGTTTGCAAGCGTTTAAAAAAGCTGTCGAAGTATACCCAAATAATCCGTATAACCACATCAGTGTAGCTGGAGTTTACCGCCGTAAAGGACGTAATGACTTAGCTATTCAAGAGTTACAAACGGCTATTAGTCTTCGACGTGATATTATCCCAGCTTACGCAGATCTTTTAAGTATTTATTATCAAGATAAACGCTACAAAGATATTCAAGATCTTATCAACGCAGTTCGTGCGTTGAATATTATGAAGTCTGAATTTGGTCCGCAGATGCCAGTTCTTGTTAAGATGGCCCGTGATAACAATGATCTTCAAACGGCAAAAGCATTTGAAGATATAATGAAACAATAAAAAAACTATTTAACTAAAGAAATGCCCTCATCAGAAACACTGATGAGGCGCTTCTTGTAAAGACCACCAAGCGCCATCTTGTATTTCTTCTTACTCGCACCAAATAATTCATAAATCTTTTCAGGGCTCGTTTTGTCGTTGATCGCTAAAAAACCACCGGCTTTTTTAAGCTCAGTCATAATTTTTTCGCTGATATCACCTGTGTTATGATGACCTGGAGCACGCAATAAAAGATCAATCTTATGATCTTCGCGAATCTTCGCAATGTAACCCTTAGTTTGTGAACCGGTTTCTAATTTTTGAAAAACTTCGTTTTTATAAAGCATTCCAATTTTAGCGCCATCAATAATACACTTATAACCAAGCGGAGTTTCTTTAATGATGTAAAGATCAACTTCGTCATTTTGATTATAACCAGCAATATCGTGGTTGGCGTGCTTTTCTAAACGCATTGAAGCCCATAGGTCGCTTCCGTCAGTGTACAAAATAGCCATAACTTCAGCGCCTACAGATAATTTGTGAGATTGCTCAGAAGAAGGCATGAAAAACTCATTTTTATCTGCGTCTTCTAGGATAATTTCATGAGAGTTCATCTGTGTTACAAATAGATTAAGAAAAGTGCCTGGTTTGTGAGTCATTCAGAGGTGATACAGCCTAGGCCTTCGAAAGTAAAAGACTCCTTGTGTTTTTGTTTTGAAATATGTAAAATATATGTAAATTAATCATCTTTAAGTCGTTTATAACGCTTTATAGTGAAAAAGTAGTCTAGCAACTAGTAATTCTGAGGAAAATATGGCAAATTCTAGAAAGAATGGTCAACCATTGACCAAGGCTGCCGATAAGAAAAAGAGCAGTAAAAAGAAGAAAGCGCTTTCTGCAAGTACCGCAAATCATCCAACGAAAGTGGAAGCGGTAGATTTGAAGGCAGCGGCTGCAGCCAGAACTGGAACTTTGTTGTTTGATCCACACTTGTATAAGCGACAGACGAGCCGCAAGGGTATTACGGATATGGATATTGAGACTGCATTAAAAAGATGTCGTCGCGATTGGAACAGAGATCGTTTTCATCAGCAAAAGAAGGTGTGGCAGTACAGTTTGATTGGTCAAAATGTTGATGGACAAGAGATTTGTATTGGCGTCGAAGTACACGGAAATATTTTAGTCGTAACCGCGTATAGAGTTAAGTAAAGGAGGATCTAATGGAAAAAGTAATCAAAAATTTAAAGTGGGATGGCTTTGGCTTTCCAGTTGTTTTTTCAGAGATTCCTGCGATTAAAATTAATGGAAAATTAGTGCCTAATGTAAATTGGAAGATGGTAAGAACTTTCGTATTGGCAGCTATGTGTGCTCAACAAGAGACAGCCCTTACAGGTCATCAAATTCAATTTATTCGAAAGCATTTTGAAATGACGATTCGTGATTTTGCAAAGTGGATTGGAGTTTCTCACTCTATTGTTGTTGAGTGGGAAAAGCATTGTGCGAAGCCTGCGAAAATTGAATCTCATACTGAATTTGTATTACGCCTTTATGCAATTAAGAAATGCCATGATGATAATTTGCCAATTGAAGCTGATAACACGATTGAAGCTGCAGTTGAGAGCATAAAGCTTGATGTGTTGAAGAAAAAAGATGGCCCGACCAAGCCATTTCCAGTAAGGCAGCTTTCTCCAAAATTCGCTATGGAAGCAAATTTGTGACGTATGTGAATTATCCGTGAGAAACATCTGCAAGAATTTTCACGGGAAGATCATGGTCTTCAAAAATATACTCTGCCTTTAGCTGTCCAGATTTTGTTATCTCGACAACTACAAAGTTTCTTTCAGAAAGGAAAAATACATTTTCTGCCATTGCTAAAGGTTCAGTCATTGGTAGTTTTGCTTTTTTAGCTCCAGTTGTTAGTTTTTCAACTAAGCTTTCCATCGGTGGATAAGAGATCGGTGATGATGTAATTTGCGGAATGTTTTTATTATTTTTATTTATTTTGATATTAGAGTAACCTCCCGTATGAATATCTCCACACAAAAGAACAGTTGATCTTTTAATTAATGAAATTTTTGTAAGTAACCAGCGCAGCTCATTTTCGTTGGTTTCTGAACTCCATGAATCTTTGACGTCGTCGTCTAGGCCTGCTACTTCGTCGATAATATGAGCCGCCTCTGCAAACGAAAGAGTTAAGATCAGTAGCGAACATAGCCATACTGGAAATTTGATTAACGTGTCTAAACCGAAAAAATCTCCCGGTAGTCCGTACCAGAAAAAGATAATATAGGTTAAGAATATAGATGGTAGTTTTATTGCTTTTATTAGCCAGTTAGGTTTTGTTTCCTTACTTGCTACAGTGAAAGTAAGCACTTGTGCTATAATCATAGTAGATAAAAGTAATTTGATATTAAAAATATTTTCTAGAATAAATTTATGTACATCTATTGGCAGACTTTCTAGGTTTATGTGTGGGTAGTATCCGAAAGCTGCAATTGATGTATAGAATACGCCTACACCCAGAAGAGACCATCTTAAAATTTTTCTTATCTGTTTGAAATCAAAACTAGAGTCAAAGAAAGATTTAGCTAAGTAGAAAAAACACATGAGTGCAAATAAGCCGGAGCTTAAAAAAGCAGAGATGTTTGGCTCTGTAATTTGTAAAGCTAGAAAAATGATTAGAAAAACAAAGTTCCAAGCTAAAACTTTTTTGAAGGTAACTCCGTGTCCTAGTATCTTCCAAGAGCCCCAGGCAGCATTGGCCAAATTTCCAATTGTGGCTTCAATGTTTGCATTAATTCTTGTTACTGTGACTGGCGAAAGAAGAAAAAGAGGTGAATCATTTTCGCTTAACAAAAACTGTTCAACTTTTTTCTTAGAAGCAGACGAGAGCATTTCTTTTCTTTTTGAGTTTCTTTCCGATCTTAAATCGAAAGCGATTATCGAGTAGTTTGAAGTATCTAGTTTGAAAGAATAATTGCTACTTGGTGTGTTTTGCCCTGGATTGCGCACGGCTTGAAATGCAAAGAAGGCTTTAGATAGGTCTACTTTGTAAGCGGTCCAGTGTTCATTAAGTTCATTACCTTTAAAACTATCACTTCTTGATCCGAAGCCATCGTTAAGATCATGGTCATCCCACATAAGAATACTCGGCACCTGGGCTAGGGTTTGTTGATATGCTGGGTTTGACCAGAATTGATGATAAGTTTGCTTGATCATTCGAAAGCGTTTATTTTGATCAAGTTTTTTGTACTTTTTCATGTAGCGTTCGAAAGTTTCGTCCATGTAAACTTGGTCGCCGCCTAAAACACAAAGTTCTATGTTGTCATTTTGAACGCGATCAAGCGCTTTCGACCACATGTTCCAGGTTTTAGCTTGGCCATTGGCTTTTTCCCAAGCATCTATACCGTGACAACTCATTGAAATGATCTTTGCGGATTCTTTTCTTTCGTCGCTTTGAGTTTTAAATTTAAAATCTTTTGCCCAGCTTGTTGAATATTCTTTTTCATCTACTTTAACAATGTATGTGTACGTTGTATTTGCTGTGAGTGCAGTTGGCAAAGTTTCAGCTAGCCACGTGTTAAAATCTACATCAACGATTTTGCCAGTGGCAGTTGTAATATGTTTGCCATTTTCAAAAACCTCGATATTAAGGCTTTTAACATTATGATCAAAGCACATCCAAAAACCTATGGATTTCGGTGTCGCCCTACATAAAAAAGGCCCTAATGTTGGCAAAGCTATGTCACTGTCTTTGGTTTTATTTGGAGGAAGAAGTCTTGTTAGAAGTTCAATTGTGGTTGCGTAAACAATGCTGATCAATAGTGGAAAGCGAATGAGCAGCCATCCCTCTTTTTGCGCATCAATGGGGCTAAGCACGAGACTGAGTGCAAAGAAAAACGCAAGAGATACAATGATTCTCATGACATTTTTAAGATGTGCTTTTTGAAGCCAGTTGTTGATGCCGTGAAGGTATGAAATAATCGTGTCTTTCATTCGGAATTCCTTTTTGGTTGCCAATTTAATATTAGGCAGGTTGATTTCTTCTTGTAAATAAAATATTGCCTTGTCGAATTGAGATAGCTCAAACTTTGAGCCGTTTTAAATCGTAACATTAAGGAAGTTTGATGCTTTAAGCGTGTGCGATGATATTTTCTCTGAGATTTTTTCTTTGCATCGGCTTATATCTTCTAAGATAATTTATGGGGAATCATCTTAGCTACTGAAATAACTATGGGTAAAACGTCAATTTTTCAAAATAAACTAGAGCTTTTTCTTTTTGTGATCGGCATCGCTTTAAGCCTATTGATGTTTAAAACCCTAATGATCCATACCGATAACACCCAGCTGATGGATAAAGTGATGCAAATCAAAACCACAGGCGAGTGGATTCATCACGGTAATGCCGCAACAAAAATGGGCGCTTTGCCAGGTAGCTTTCTAACAGCCGTTACAGCTGTGCCAATGATGATCTGGTTTTCGCCCTATGCAGCTTGCGCGGTGATTTTACTTTGTCATTTGCTCGCGTATTTTTTTCTTCGTCATATTGGTTACAAACTAGATACAAATTTTAATCCGTTACTTTTAGTGATTTTCTTTTGGTTAAACCCATGGCGAGTCGAGCAGTCTGAACTATATAACCCAGGTTATTTATTTTTATTCTCGGCGATTCACTTATGGAGCATCTATCAGTTGCATGTTAACCCAAAATCCTTCTGGGGAAGTTTTTGGTTAGCCGTCGGCATGGGCTTTTGCTTTCAGGTGCACTTTTCAGTTTTAATCTTAGGAATTAGCTTTTTATATTTATTCTTCGCAAAAAAAATCAAAGTAAATTACCTAGGCTTAGCCTCTGGTATTTTCGTGATCGGTCTGTCATTAATTCCGTGGTTTTTACAAACGATGGCGCACAAAGAAACCGTTCTTCAACCAGCATCTGATACTTTCTTAGGTAAAAACTTAGTGCTAGTTTACCCAGTGATTAAAGCGATTATTTATTTCTTTCGCATGGGATCAGTTTATTTTGGTCGCCACATTTTTTCAGAAATTACGTTTGATTGGATCACGATCGTTTGGCTTAAAACGGCAATTTATTATTTATTTCATGGCTTAAAGTGGGTGTTAGCGTTAGCAACACTTATTCTGTCGTTTCGCTTTTTCTATAGCCAGTACCGAACGTATAAAAAAGAATTTAAAGAACGTCCGTTTATCGATCACTATCTATTTTCATTATTCTTAGGCGTAGTCGGAGCTGCCTCATTATCACCGGTAGAATTTAACCACTGGCATTTTATTTTATGTCTGCCAGCGATTTTGCTGTTTATTGCCTTAAAACCACAGGGCTATTTCTTTAAAGCTTGGGATAAAAATAAGAATCTGATTTTAGCTACTACAGCAGTGGTATTTATCGCGTGGAATATTTTTGCAAGCTTAGGCAGTCGTTCGCATTCGTATTTAAACGACTACCATCGTGATTTTATGAAGCACTATAATGTGACGAGCGAAGCCCCGTAGCTGAAGCTAAAGCCGCTAACGATCCCACAATCCATAAAGCAAATTCAGCTAAATGAATATCTGGCGCCTGCATCCAGAAAAAACCAGATGTGATTGAAAGTAAAATTCCTGCAAAAATATATTTATGCGACATAAGCCATTCTTTCTCAGTCACTTTTAACGGAAACCAAATCGCTGAAAAACTGACTAATGTTAAAAAAGCACCACAGGCCATTTGGCAAAATTCATGTGACACTTGCATAAATAAACTCGTTAGACCGTAGTGGCCTTGACTGAATAAACCAAGACCAAACTGCGGACAAAACGCCATCACAAAAGCTGTAGCTGCCGCATGAATAAAAAATAAACGGGGTAAAAATTTAAAAGGATTTACCTCAGGAAAAATATCCTGTTTTAAATTCTGGAGAATTTTATTTTTGGTTTTGAAATCAAAATTTTCCATATCATCCTTTAAGTTTCTGAATCGCGCGCGAAATAATTTTTCGCACGTTAGTTTCTGTTACATCTAAAGCCACAGCGATTTCGTGAAAGTCTTTTTCAGCGAAATAGCGCTGTTCTAGAGCGGATTTTTCTTTAGCGTTTAGCTTGTTAGCTAGGGTTGATAAATCCAACTCTTTACCCTCTTGCTCATTAATAGGGTTGTAAGCCTGGTTTTGTGACAAATCGGCGAATAATCCGTAATCTTTCATATAATCAGCGTAAATAGCTGATTTTTTTAAGTAATCTTTGGCTTCAGATTTTGTAATGACAAATAGCCACGCTAAAGGCGAATAATCGGGGTTATATTTCTCACGTTTATTATAAATCTGCGTATAAACAATTTGAACGATATCTTCGCCATCTTGGGCGCTGATCCCTTTTTTGCGACAGTAAGCAAATACCAGATGAGCTGTTTCGTTATAAAACAGTTCTAAGAACCGGGATTGCTCTTTAGAAGTAGGGGCATTTTTAAGATCAATTAAATAATTTGTCACAAATTTAAATCCTGATCCTAGTAGATAGTGAAAGGGCGTAGGTCGTCAAATGTTAACAAATAAAATTAAACTTCTTTTCTTGCCGCTAATTTTTTCAAGTTTGCAAGCTATCGCACATCCAGTAATTTACAAAGGCGGATTTGATTTAGAAACAGAGTCTAGTCCAATGATGTCTAACATTATGACGGGCTATACTTTTCACACGCAGGCTTCTGCAGGCTTTGAATATTTTAAATTTGCACCAATGAGTTTACCAGGAGCCCGTGAATTTTATTTTGCTAAACTAAATTACCGTCCATTTCGCTGGAACGAAGTCGATAGCCAAGGAAATATTTATTTAAGCGTCGGTGCCGGTAACCAACGTAAAGATAATGAGCTTACAAGCTCTTCGATCGGTGAATTTCACGCCGACTGGGAAAGCCGCGATTACTATGTTTCTGGTTTTCAAAAATACATCTCACAAAAAGACGAAGATCCTTTATGGTTATCACGTGCCCGCGTAGGTTTTTCACCATTCAGAGCCGATTACAACGATATAAATATTTGGTTTATCGCACAGTTTGAAAAAATGAACGGCGAACACTGGGAGACAACTCCGTTAATGCGCACCTATTTTAAAAATATTTTGTGGGAATTAGGCGCAAGCTTAAACGGAAATTACCAATTTAACTTCATGTTTCATTTATAAAATTATAACAGGAGAATTATATGAAAAAACTTTTTATCGCGACATTGTTCTTATCATCATTAGCCTTCGCCAAACCTTTAACAGGCGAAGTCCATGTTAAAGTTAAGGGAATGGTTTGTGCCTTCTGCGCTCAAGGTTTAACAAAAACTTTTAAAAAGATGCCAGAAGTTGAAAAGGTGAATGTAAGTTTAGAAGAAAAATTCGTTCACTTAGTTCTTAAAAAAGACGCGTCTTTAGAAGATACAAAAATCATCGAAGCGATTAAAGAGGCCGGTTACGAAGGAACTATTAGTAATTAATTTTACGTAGGAATTTTTATGCAAAACTATCAACGTGGATTTAAAGAAGGTGTTGTTGCTCACTTAGGTTTATTTACCTCGATGAGTACTTTACTTTGTTGTGCTCTTCCGGCTTTGTTAGTGAGTCTCGGAATGGGTGCTTCAATGATTACTTTGACCAATGCGATTCCCCAAATTACTTGGATCGGAGAAAATAAAATTTACGTTTTTAGTTTTGCTTTTATTATGCTTACCGCAAGCTCGATTTTTACCTATAAAAATCGCAATGCCCCTTGTCCGATTGATCCAAAATTAAGAGACGCGTGTCTTCGCGGACGTAAATACTCAAAAATTGTTCTAATTTTAGGCTGGATCTCTTTAAGTGTGGGCTTTTTCTTTGCATTTATAGCTCAATTATTGACTTAACCCATCGAAATCACTACTTTTTGTGTATCTAACATAGATCTAGATACTACAAGGAGAAAAACCACATGAATTCAACTTACTTGATGTCTCCAGTAATTGCTGGGGTAGTCGGTCTTGTGATTGCGGCCATTCTGTATTTCAGAGTGAAAGCGCAACCATCAGGAAATGAAACAATGAACAGAATCGCAGGCTACGTTCGCGAAGGTGCGATGGCTTTCTTAGTACGTGAGTACAAAGTTTTAGCTGTGTACTGTTTAGTTGTTGGCGCACTTTTATGGTACGCTTTAGGAACTATCGCAGCCGTTTGGTTTATCGTTGGTGCCTTCTTATCTTTATTAGCAGGTTTCGTAGGAATGAAAGCGGCTACTTACGCTAACGTTCGTACAACTCAAGCTGCAGCAACTTCTACAAAAGGTAACGCTTTACTTGTCGCTTTAGATGGCGGCGCGGTTATGGGTTTATCTGTAGCAGCACTTGGCTTAATCGGTTTAGGTCTTGTTTACAAACAATACCAAGGTGACGCTCACTTAGGTACAATTCTTCACTCATTCGCAGTAGGTGCTTCTTCGATCGCCTTATTCGCGCGTATCGGTGGTGGTATCTATACTAAAGCGGCTGACGTAGGTGCAGATATCGCCGGTAAAGTTGTTGAAAATATTCCTGAAGATGATCCTCGTAATCCAGGCGTTATCGCTGATAACGTGGGTGATAATGTGGGTGACGTTGCGGGTATGGGCGCAGACATTTATGAATCAATGGTTGCGGCTATCGTTTCTGCAATGGCTATTGCTTTAACAATCGCAGCTATCGATCTTCCAAAAATCATGGTTGATACAGCAGCGACTCCAGAGTCAGCTCGCAGTATGGCTGTTGGTCTTCCGTTAGTATTATCTGCCATCGGTATGGTTATTTCTATCTTAGTTATTTTCTTAGCTCGTGCTTTGAAAAATTCTAAGCCAGCCACTGTATTACGTGCTTCATTAATGTTACCTCCAGTTATCTTAACTGTTGTTTCATTCGTATTTATGCCGATGATCGGTGTTACACAAAACGTAACTTGGGCTTTAGCTGCTGGTGCGTTCGGTGGAGCAATTATCGGTTTAGTAACTGAGTACTACACAGCGATGAAACCAATTCGTTTAGTTGCTGAAGCAGCTCAAACAGGTGCGGGTACTGGTGTTATCCGCGGTCTTGCTGTGGGTATGGAATCAGTTGCAATTCCAACACTAGTTGTTGTGATCGCAGCTTATGTTGCTGATCAATGTTTAGGTTTATACGGTATCGCTCTTTCAGCAGTTGGTATGTTAGCTGGTACTGCAGTTGTAATGACTGTAGATGCTTACGGTCCTATCGCTGATAACGCTGGTGGTATCTCTGAAATGTCTGGTCTTCCATCTAACGTTCGTGAAATCACTGATGAATTAGATGCCGTTGGTAATACAACAGCAGCTATCGGTAAAGGTTTCGCTATCGGTTCAGCTATCTTAACAGTTGTGGCGTTATTCTCTGCTTTCAATATGGAAGTGAATCACGTTCGTGAGTCTGCTGGTTTAGCAAAAATGCAATTAGACTTAACGTCTTCTGGCGTATTGATCGGTATCTTATTAGGTTCAATCCTTCCATTCCTAGTTGGTTCTACAACTATGACAGCAGTAGGTCGCGCAGCAGGTAAAATCGTTGTTGAGATCGCTCGTCAGTTCAAAGAAATTCCAGGTTTACGTGAAGGTAAAGCTGAACCACAACCGGCTAAAATCGTAGATATCGCAACTTCGGCTGCGTTATACGAAATGATTTTACCAGGTATGATCGCAGTTGTTGCTCCGGTGTTGTGCGGTTTCATCTTAGGCCCTCAAGCATTAGCTGGTTTATTAGCTGGTGGTATGGCTGTAGGTGCTGCGATGTCATTATTCATGGCCAACGCAGGTGGCGCTTGGGATAACGCTAAGAAATTTATCGAAAAAGGTGGATTACCAGGTCATAAAAAAGGTTCTGACGCTCACAAAGCGGCCGTAATCGGTGACACTGTTGGTGACCCGTTCAAAGATACATCTGGTCCTGGTATCGCCATCTTAATTAAAGTTATGTCGGTTGTGTCTTTATTAATCGCACAACTAATCGCTTTAAAATAATTAGATATCTAAAAATCTGATGATTGAAAAAGAGAAGCTTTCGAGCTTCTCTTTTTTTTTGCTTGGAAGTTCAGACAACAATGGCCCAGAGCTGAGCTAGTTTAAAAATTTTATTCTTGAATTCGGTTTACAGTATAAATCGAAAATACGAGAGATCGAAAAATCAACTCTTGCTCTAGGTCCACATTGTGGACTGAAATACAGAGCGAATATTGCATCGAACTCCTCTGTTGGCCGCGCCTGGCATTTTTTAATAGCGTTGAATCAGGTGATAACCAAAACGCGTGCGCACGATACCTGAGGTTTGGCCGGGCTTGAGCATTTCTAAAGCTTCCATAAAGTCAGAATCGACATTCTTTTTACCCTTTAAATTACCTAAGTCTCCACCTTGGGGCGCCGAGGGACACTGGCTGTATTTACGAGCCAGCTCTTCGAAGTTTTTACCATTTTTAAGATGTCTTAAAACGTCTTCTGCCGCGATGCGGTCGGGCACTAATATATGGCGAGCATTAAGCGATAGGGATTGTTTATCAGAAGCTGACATTTGTTTATGATATTGCATAATAAAAGTATCTAAAAGGTTTTTATTTTAAGGAGGCCAATATGGCTAAAAAACAAATCGAAATTGGTATTTCAAATAAAGAACGCAAAGCTATTACAGATGGCCTTTCAGCGCTTTTAGCTGATAGCTACATGCTTTACATTAAAACTCATAACTTTCACTGGAATGTGGAAGGTCCAATGTTTAACACGCTTCACACGATGTTTATGGATCAATACACCGAACTTTGGAATGCTTTAGATACTTTAGCTGAACGTATCCGTGCTTTAGGTGAATATGCTCCGGGTTCGTATAAACAATTTGCGGCTTTAACTTCAATTGAAGAGTCTGACAAGGTGCCAAAAGCCGAAAAAATGATCCAAGAGCTTATCAAAGGTCATGAAACGGTGATCCAAACGGCACGTAAACTTTTACCGATTTGTGATGAAGCGCATGACGATGTCACAGCTGGGGTCCTGACTGATCGTTTAGAGATTCACGAAAAGACTTCGTGGATGTTAAGATCATTATTAGCTAAGTAATCACTAACACCTTTCTCACACTTAGCTAGCAGGATGCTTTTTAAGTGGATGACGTAAAACAGATTACCGGAAAACTTTGGTTTAGCTATGTGGAAGCCCTATTAACAAGTCTTGTTGTAGGGTTTGCCGAAACTTACTTTGCAGCCTTTTCTTTACAACAGGGAAATTCTCCGCTGCAATCCGGATTGTTAGTCAGTCTTCCGCTGATCTTCGCTGCTATCTTGCAATTTGCCCTGCAAACAAAACTTAAAAATGTGGGGCTTTCGTATTTCGTAAGCCGTGCATTGATGATGCAGTCGCTGGCACTTCTTGGTTTAGGCTGTTTATCTTTAATCAAAACAGACTGGTCGTTTTTCTACCTCATGTTTTTCTATTCGATTTACTGGCTTGGACATTTTAGTATTCAGCCAGCCTGGAATCGTTGGATTTCAGATATTATCCCGTTAGATGAAGGGCAGAATTATTTCTCACTGCGCACGCGTCTTTCACAAATTGGAATTATCGCAGGTCTATTCGGTGGTGGAGCTATGCTTCACATGGATATGTTGGGTGTACCTGAGAATTATTTATTCTTTTGGTTATTTGCTGGTTGTTTTGCTTTGAAAATTTTAATCGTGCAGTTATTCAGAAAACATCCACCACACAATAGACCGCTGTTTTTAGATAAAAATCATTTCAAAAGTTTATTTACTCAGAACACTGAATTCTTTAAACGTTACGCGACCTTTAATACGGCGTTATTTATTTCAGCGCCGTTTGTAGCAGCGTACTTATTGTCAGTTCGTAATGTGGGATATTTTAATTTTATGTTGATCACCGGATCACTTTTCGTTGGAAAAGTGGTGACGACTTATTATTTAAAACACGCGAAAAAACAATTTGATCCGCATCAGATGTTAGTAGTGGGTGGCTTAGTAGCGGGACCACTTCCGATGTTATGGCCTATTTGCCAAAGCGTGCCTTCGATGATGATCTTGCAACTTGTATCCGGTATGGGCTGGGCCAGCTGGGAGATGGGTTTATCGTTATATTTTTTCTCACGCATTCAAGGCGAGAAAAAGATCGAACTTGTAAGCCTTTATAATTATATCGGCGTCTTTACTCAGGTGATCGGAACGATCTTAGGGGCCCTGGTTTTTAGCCACCTTTTAGGAAGAAATTTCGACATCCTTTTTGTGGTGGCCGGCATTATCCGCTTTATAGCGGTTTTAGGCTTAAGAAAACCTCGTTTAGTTTCATGAGTGCCAGGTCCTATTTCTTGTTGCGTATAGGCAAGAAATAGGACCTGGCACCTTTTATCGTCTAAACTTTAGCTATTTGGGTAGATATTTTACCTCGTTCATTTGGCTATTTCGGAAAGCCCGGTGATCGGGTAAAACTACGTTTCGATGAAACGGTTTAAGGTTATCTCAATCATTATTTTGATTCAGACGTTAGCTATGGGGTTAGCTTTCGGTAAAACAAAACCAACCATTTCAGGTCTATCTTCTGGCGCCATGATGACGGTGCAATTTCAGTTAGCTTTTCCAGAATTAATTTCTGGGGCGGGTATCGGTGGGGAACCCGTTTTTAGCTACTGAGATTTGTCTTTAAAGCTACTTAGCCGCCCCAGCCACCAGAAATGCTAAATGATTCACTCGTGATTGTGCTTGCGCTTGGTGAGCATAAGAAATAAGTCAAATCAGCCACTTGCTCCGGAGAAGTTAATTTTTTGATGTGCTGAGCTTTCAAAAATACATTTTTTAAAACTTCGTCTTCGCTTAAGTTATTTAATTCCATTTGTGATTTAACTTGGTTACGCATAAGCGGCGTATCAACAAATCCAGGGCAAATATTATTGACGGTGATTCCGAATTCGCCACCTTCAATCGCCATAACTTTACTTAAACCATGAACGCCGTGTTTGGCAGCCACGTAAGCTGATTTAAATGGGCTGGCTAATTTACCATGCACAGAGCTGATGTTGATAATGCGTCCGTACTTTTTTTCTTTCATATCTTTAAAAACAACTTTAGAACATAGGAATGTTCCAGTTAATAAAACACCGATTAATTGGTTCCATTTTTCAATCGGAAACTCTTCAATCGGACTCATAAACTGTAAACCACAATTGTTCACTAAAATGTCAGCAGAACCCCACTTGTCTTTAACTTGGCGGTAAGCTTCAATGACCGAGCTTTCTTGGCTGACATCACATTTGATAATAGGAAAACCTAGATCTTTTTCAGGTACGTTAAGATCCCAACCAATGGTTGTAATTTTGGCAGCGATTAGTTTTTGCGCTATAGCTAATCCGATGCCACTAGCAGCTCCGGTCACAATTGCGATCTGATTCGAACTCATAGAATTTCCTCTTATTTTGCAGAGAGTTTATAGCTACTTTTTGTTGAAAGTCCAGACAACATAGTGTTTTGTCTTATAAATAATGGAAATTTTA
Source organism: Pseudobdellovibrio sp. HCB154 (assembly GCF_046267985.1). GTDB lineage: Bacteria > Bdellovibrionota > Bdellovibrionia > Bdellovibrionales > Bdellovibrionaceae > Pseudobdellovibrio. Next base: position 1,521,304 of record NZ_CP176530.1, read on the forward strand.
GTTCACGGACAAATCGATCAAAATACAAAAAACATCGTTGTGCTACTTCATGGCTTTCCAGGCATCACAACTAGGCAAAACCGGGATTTAGCGCCGCTATTTTATGAAAAATTGGGTTGGCCTTCGGTCATTATTTTTTATCCCGGGTTATCCGTAAATCCTGGTAAGTTCACTTATACCGAAGCTTACGCTTTGGTTACAAACACGATTAAGGGATTTTTAGTGAAAAATCCTGATCTTAAAATCCACCTTTATGGACATAGCTTCGGTGGGTATTTAAGTTTACGTTTAGCTAAAGATTTTACTAAAAATATTGAACAGATTTTTTTACTTTCTCCTTTATTGCACGAAATTGATCCTACGTTTTTTAAGGAATTGATTGATAAGTTATATACTGAACAAAGTTATCTTGAACGCCATTCGTTAGAAACTCTTTTTGAAGATTATCACAAATTCATTGTGGGTTATGATCCGGCCGAACTTAAAAACTATCTTCGTTCAAAACGGGTTAAATTATACCAAGCCAGACTTGATACAATCACGCCAACAGCAATTGCTCTTGAGTTTGTGAAAAATACGGCAATTGATTACGAAGAGTCAGAACAAGATCATAGTTTTTTAACTGACCGCACAGAGGTTTTAAATAAAGCTTTAGACTTTTTTAAACACCAGGAGTGATCATTGAAATTTTTATAAGTAGAAGACCAAAATAGGCTATTACGGTAAATCTGTGATAGGTTGCGGCCATGAAAATAAAATCACTTATTGCGTGTCTGGTTCTATCAGTTATCACTTTTGTATCTATTTTTGTTCATGCTGAAGATGAAGCCGTAAAACTTAAGTCTTTTAAAATTAAAAATGGCCAGTATATCGCTTATGAAAGCCATATCGCCGATCAAAGTAAATCGACTTTAATTTTACTTCCGGGTATTAACCGCGGTCTTGATTCAAGAGACGAAGCTATTCGTTTAGCGCGTAAAATGAAACTGAATTTTGTGTCGCTCCATTTTAGTTTGCATCCTGAATCTTTACTAAAAATTCCTGCTGGCGAAACACCAGCTTTTAAAATTCAATCTTACTCATCAGCGACTTTAGCCAATGAAGTGGATGCTCTAATTACGGGTTTAAATATTTATAAACCTATTATCATCAGTCTTTCTTACAGTTCTACAGTAAGCACTGAACTGGCTAAGACAGGCAAATACCCTCTAATTATCGAAACTGCGCCGATGATTCGTTTTGACGAGTCAGACCCTCAAGGTGGAGCAGTTACGGAGTTCTGGACATCATTTTTTAATTTAAATCCGTTTTTAGGGCCGTTCTTTTCGTCATACGTTATTAAAAATACATACACACAGTATTGGAATTCGAAATTGCCTTCGATCTTAGCGTCGTATCCTGAAACCGAGCCTGTAAAGTCATTAATGGTTTCAGCTTACACCGAGTTATCTTACGCGGCCCACGGTTTTGATTTTCGCAAACAAAAGTTTAGCGAAAATACGGTTCGCTTTTTTATGCTAGGCGAGCAAGAGTTAGAGAATCGCTTAGAATTACAAAAAGAGGCTGTTAATATTTACCAGAATTCAACAGCTAGAGCGGATGCTTTTGTTGTGGTGCCAAAAGCTGGTCATATTCTGCCATCGGATGCACCAGAGACTTACTTACAAATTCTAAAAGCTTTTGCTGAAAATTACTAAGAGTTATTAAATAAAAAGAAAATCCGAAAATGTTTTTACAAACAGGCTCGGATTTTCAACATTTCCGCAGTGACCGCAGCCTGATAATGTTTCAAATTGACCCTGCGGCAAAAGTTTCGCTAATTTTTCAGATTCATCTTTAGAGAGTAAGTTATCAAATTCGCCGTGAACTACTTTAACAGGATGTTGAACCGGTTTTAATGTTTCGCGAACATCTAAGCCATCAAGCGCTTCCAGCACTAAATGACCTACCGCTTTAACGCCGCTAAAGGCATCGGCCACAATAATATCTTTAAAGAACGGGCTTTCAGCATTGTTGTTGTAAATCGTTGAGCCAATCACCACGGCCGTTAAATTTTTATCAACTTTCATAGCTTCAAAAGCTTGAATCATCTCACTGTTAAATTTAACACCTTGAGCGCCAACCGGGTCTAATAAAAAGGCCTTATTGAAAAGCTCTGGAGCCTTTGCCAGCATGAGAGCTGCAATCAAGCCACCAGTTGAATGGCCCACAATATTAATTGGTCCTGAAAGTTTTAGTGAGCGAATAAGATCGATAAAATCAGTGGCAAAAGCATCCATCGTGACATCAGCCGCAGCACGGGGAGCTTCGCTCTGGCCACAACCTCTGAATTCGGCACAAATGACTTGGCCGTGATTTGAAGGGGCATTGCGAGTTTTAAGAGTTTCAACCGTTGGTATCCACCAACGATTTGAAGCTAGATTTCCATGAATAAAGAATGTTGTCTGAGGAACTAGATTAGGAAAAACATCATAGCTAATTTTGTAATTTTGCGATGTCGTAAATAAAGCCATGAGATTTTTCTCCTCTAGTTAGTGCCCTTGATAGGCTCCGTTAACAATTGATTCGATGATATTTGCAGCTTCTGCAGGTTTACTTTCAGGAATTTTATGTTCAGAACCTTCTAAGATTGTAAGACTTGCTTTGGCTTGAGCGGGAACAGCATCCCAGAATTTAGTTAAAACCTCACGCGGGATGTACTGGTCTTTTTCAGCAATGATTAAATGCACAGTGTTTTTCGGGAAACGCTCAGCTTCGTCTGCTGCGCGAAATTTGCGAATACCTTGAGTCATTCTAAAAACCGCTTCTAACTTTAAAGGATTTTCAAGAACAACGGGTTCAACAAGCGGGTAAGTTGTATAACAAATTTGGCGTAAATAGTAATCGTAGATTTGATCGTTCGTAGCCGGATTAAACGGAAAGTATAGGCGAGTTAGCGCTACTTGATATTTAATGTAGGCATCTTGTTGTTCTAAGGCTTCTGTGTACGGCGCCATTAAGACTGCATTTTTAACTGTTTTTCCGTATTTGTAAGAATACGCCGCTGCGATACCACCGCCGTAAGATAAGCCCACGATATTGTAAGGGGCTTTTAATTTGGTCGTTTTAAGTAGGTTATAAAGATCTTCAACTTGATCAGTGTAAGCATAAGGCTCCGGTTTTACGCCGTGGCGTAAAAGAGTTTTTCCCATGCCGTCCATATCGTAACGTAAAATACCTAAGCCTTTTTTCTTAAGCTCAGTTGTTAACTGATTCCACTGTGTTGTCGAGTAGGTTAGACCATTGAGAAGAACCACGACTTCTTTATTTTTCTCTGGAGCTGTGTAATCGACGTAAAGTTCTTTAGTTTTAATAGAAACAAAACCTTGAAAGTTTTGTGTAAGATCAAAGGCCAACGCCGTTGAAAAAGTAAATAGTGAATAAATGACGATAAATACATTAAGCGTGCGTTTTTGCATGGACGAATCCCCCTCTGAAGAACGGTCTTAAGAACGGCTAGATAACTAGCATAAACACCCTTCAGAGACACTGTTTTTTCGCAATCAACGCGGTTTTGAGGCTTCGGGTTGTAAAACCTTTAGGGCCGTGCGATGGATAGTTAAGCTATTGAAAAGATTTAACAAATAGGCGGTGAATAGCTTTATCTTGGTATTGGTCTTCAGCTGATGCTAAGTCTTCATCGCTATAACCCGTGCGGATTCCTAAGATCGCAACAGTATCGTCTTGAACGATAAAATCAATTCTCCATGTGCGGTACGCTAAGATCCAGTAAGACTGGTTAAATTCAACACGCTTTTTCTTGTCATTGGTTGGATCATATTCTAGTTGGCGATAAATAAATGATTTAATTTGTTCTAAATCAGAATTTTGATTTTCTAAATACTCTAACTGTTCAGAAGCTAACGGCGAAAATGTAATACTCATTTTAGGAGTCACACTTGATTCAAGCCATTCGATATGGGCATCTTCAGCCACATCTGATTCTGGGTGAAAAGGTTTAATATCTAAAATCGGTGTGCCGTTTAAAATATCATTCGGCCCGATATAAATATTTAAACCTTCAACTTTTTCTAATTTCACAAGCGACATGCCGATCGGATTTGGCCTGTACGGAGCGCGCGTTGCAAACACACCGATTTTTCTATTAGATCTAGGAGTTTGAACTAAAGGCTTCCAGTTTTCATTTTTATGAAAAGCGTAGATAATCCATAAGTGCGTGCAACCGCCAAGATCTGTCAGGGCTTGTTCGAAATTCTGTCCGTTATTTAACGTGATCACAGCTTCTTGCGATAAACCATCGGGTTGACGTGAAGCTTGGTAGGGTTCAACCTGGTCTGATTTTAAAACTCCAATAGGATTAAAAGTAATTGGAGTCATGCTAGATTTATACTTTAACTTGTTGTTCGTTAAATTGTTTACGCCATTCGTAACCAGCGATAGCTGCGGCCACGCCTGCGTTTAATGAATTTTTAATTCCAAAAGTAGGAATACGACGAACTTCAGTGGCAATTTCTAATTGATCTTTATCTAAACCAAAACGTTCATTACCGATTAAAAAAGCTGTAGGTTTATCAAAGTTAAAATCAACCGAGATATCTACGGCTTTTGGCGAAGTCTCTAAAGCAATGATTTGGTAGCCTTCTTTGATTAATTGATTTACGCACTCAACAAAACTTTTTTGCTCCCAGGCCACGACAAATGCAGCCCCTAAAGCGGCACGCTCAACCTGGGGTTGGTGAGGAGTTGGGGTATAACCGGTTAACCAGATTTTTTGCGCCCCTAATGTATCAGCTGTTCTAAAAATAGAACCCACATTAAAAGCTGAGCGCATATTATCAATAACAAATACTAACGGAACACGAGCTGTGACTAAATGATCGCGGTCAGTGTTTGTTACTAAGAATTCATCATCAGCCATACCTTTTTTAAGATATCTTTCAAAAGGCACGGCAATTGTTGATAAATGACGAAGTGTCATGGTCGGCGTTAATGAATCTTTGTATTTAGATAATTTTTGTAAGATAGGATCAGATGAATTTGCAAGAGCACCGATTTGCATGATCAGCTCTTGTAAAAACATCTGGTCATATTTGCCATCAGATGAATCTTGTTCAATGCCGACAAATAATCTGTGAATCTCTTCTACTTTTTTCTTATCGTTAGACTGTTCACTCACGTGCCAGGTCCTCTTTCTTGTTGCGCCAGATCAAGAAACAGGACCTGGCACCCTTAATTATTTTACTTTTTGTCCAGTTTTTGCGCCTTTATCTGGAGATAGAACGAATAAATCAGATCCACCTTCGCCAGCACATAAAATCATACCTTCAGACATTCCAAACTTCATCTTACGCGGAGCCAGGTTTGCAACGATTAAAATTTGGCGGCCAATTAATGTAGCTGGATCATAAGCTAACTTAATTCCAGAAATAATTTGGCGCGTTTGTCCGGGTTCGACTTCAACTTTAAATTTTAATAATTTATCAGCTTCAGGAATGGCTTCAGCTTCTAGTACCGTAGCTACACGAAGATCGACTTTATTAAAGTCATCAATACCGATAACACCTACCGGAGCATCTGCTGCCGGAGCTGCCGCTTGCGCCGCAGCTTTTTTAGGTTTCGCTGCTTCTTGAGCTGCGAACTGAGCTTTTTGTTCTTCGATCATAGATTTTACTTTGTCAGCATCTACACGTTGAACTAAGTGCACATAAGCATTGATCGGTTGGTTCGTTAAAATCTTCTGAGCATCAGTCCATTGGTATTCTGGTTCTTTTAATAATTCAGAAACTTTGGTCGCTAACATCGGAAGAACTGGTTTTAAATAGATTGCTAAAATTCTAAAAGCATTAAGTGTCGTAGTTAATACGCGCTTAACTTCAGCTTCATCCGTTGATTTCCACGGTGCTTTTTCGTCAAAGTATTTATTCACAGAATCTGCTAACTCGCGAATTAATGTCGTAGCTTTTGCAAAATCACGCTCATCGTAGTGTTTATGAATTTGCGCTTGTTTAGACTGAAGCTCTTTTAAAATCTCAGTTGATGGATCTAAATCATATAAGCTAGAGCCAAACTTTTTATTTAACATCTGCGCGCCACGTGAACCAAGGTTTACAATTTTTCCGACTAAGTCAGAATTTACGCGTGATTGAAAGTCGTCTAAATTAAGATCCATATCATCGACAGATCCGTTAATTTTAGTTGCGTAGTAATAACGTAAGAACTGTGGATCTAAATGATTTAAATAAGTTCTGGCATTGATGAAAGTGCCTTTAGATTTAGACATTTTTTCACCATTCACCATTACGTGACCATGTACGTTCACAGCAGTTGGTGTTCTAAAATCAGCGCCTTGTAAAAGCGCAGGCCAGAATAGGGTGTGGAAGTACACGATATCTTTTCCGATAAAGTGGTAACATTCAGTTTTAGAATCTTTACCCCAGAATTCAGATAATTCGCGGCCTTGTTTAGATAAATACTGCTGAGCTGCTGAGACATACCCCATTGGAGCATCAACCCACACGTAGAAATACTTGCCAGGCTCGCCAGGAATTTGAAAACCAAAGTACGGTTCATCACGCGAAATATCCCAGTCACGTAAATCTTCATTAAACCATTCCATCATCTTTTTAGAAACTTCAGGGGCTGTATGATGAGGAAGCCATTTTTTTAATTCTTCTTTGAAATTATTTAATTTAAAGAAAATATGATCCGATTCTTTTTTTACCGGTGGAGTTCCACAAATAGAGCAGCCTGGATTAATTAAATCACTTGGTGAATACGTTGAAGCACACACATCACATGAATCACCATATTGGCCTGGTGACTTACATTTAGGACAAGTGCCTTTAACAAAACGATCCGGTAAGAACATTTTGTCGTGATTACAGTACAATTGTTCAATCGGTTTTTTATGAATATGGCCTTTAGCTTTTAAACGCTCATAGAAAACTTCAGATAACTTTTTATTTTCTTCTGAGTGCGTAGAACCATAATGATCAAAGCCAATCGCAAAGTCTGCGAAATCACGCGTGTGATCTTTAAAACTTTGCGCCACGTAATCTTCAGGTTTAACACCTAATTCACGCGCCTTAATCATGATTGGAGTACCGTGAGTATCATCGGCACATAAGAAAATACACTCATGACCACACATCTTTTGAAAACGAGCGTAAATATCGGCTTCAATGTGCTCTAGCATGTGCCCTAAGTGAATTGGCCCATTGGCGTAGGGAAGAGCACAGGTCATAATAATTTTTCGTTTTGAATTTTCAGTGTGTAACATAAAACCTACAGTTGTAATTGGATCTTTTCTAATAAATCTGGATCTGAAAGAACCATCTCGCCACCAACAGCAATCGCTGTTAATGGATTGTCAGCCACGCGCACTTGAATACGAACTTCAGCTTCAATCTTATTGGCCAGTTCTTTAATTAAAGCACCACCGCCAGCTAACATAATGCCAGTTTCGATCACATCAGAAACTAACTCTGGTGGAGTTTTCTCTAAAGCATTTAAAATTCCGTGAATGATCAATTGGATTGAGTTCGATAAAGCGTTTCCGATATCTTCTGAGGAGATGACTTCAGTACGTAAGAAACCTGAATCTAAGTCGTGACCCTGAACTTCAAGTTTTTGAATATTCTTTTTCGGCAGCGCTGTTCCTAAGTTTACTTTTAAGTATTCAGCTTGCTGGTCTGAAACAACTAATTTTTTAGTATCTTTTAAATAACGAATGATATCTTCATCGAATTTGTGACCGCCTAAACGTAATGGTTCACAGTAAACGATATCAGCTAAAGCGATCACGGCGATTTCAGTAGATCCACCACCGATATCAATTACCATATGGCCTTTGGCCTCACGCACGTTAATACCAGCACCGATCGCAGCAGCCATTGGTTCATCGATAAGAAGAGTTTTTGAAGCGCCTGCTGAGCGGCAAGCTTCAACGATGGCTTTTTTCTCAACCTCAGTCACACCGTAAGGAAGTGATACGACAACTTTTGGACGTTGCTTGTTTGAAACTTTGATCGCCTTCATTAAGAAGTGGCGAAGCATCACACGAGCCGCATCGAAGTCAGCGATCACACCGTCTTTAACCGGTTTAATCACCACGATGTGACCAGGATTTTTTTTAAGGATTTCTAAACCCTCAAGACCGATCCCTAAAATTTTTCTTTTCTTCGGATCAATGCTTGAAACCATAACCTGGCTTGGTTCATTTAAAACCATGCCTTTGTTCTGGATAGAAATCAGCGTGTTAGCTGTTCCTAAGTCAACATAGATGTCTGCGCCTGCTGTAGTTGAGCCAAATAACCATTCTAACATAACTAGTATTTTTTATATCCTGTTGAGCCTTCGAAAGGGAAACTGAAATAAACAGAAACACTTGAAAGCGAGTTATCTAAATTTAAATTGAATTCAGCACCGATATGTTTGTCTTCAGTAGGAAACCACTCAGCACCCACAGTAAATTGTGAAGACACGTAACTGCTGTTACCGCTAAACCATGTGATCGGAAGACCAGCGTACGGAATCATGTTGCCGTAACGAGTGTCAGCTTTTTTAGAAAATAGGGGAGTTAATTGAACGCCTGTTAAATTGTGATCTTCATCGCGTGCGTAAATGATCGCTGCACGGCCACCCATAGCTGGTTGTTTTTCAACATCTGGAAATGGAACCCATTTAACCGATGCCTGTGTCCAGAAATCAGTTTCACCGCCACCCATTGTGATACGGCCATCAAGATCATCAATGATATGTGCATCAGCGTAAACACCAACGTTAAAACCACCACCATCAGAAACAATCAATTGCGGAGCTACGCCTAAACGGTAGTAGTTTTCTGGCAAGATTTCTGCCGTTTCGTTGATAGTTAAAAAAGCGTGGCTATAGCGCGAAAGCATAAAAGCTGAAGCGAAAATAGAAATGATCTGGATCCATTTGAAAATTTTGTTTTTTGTCATAGGTAATATGGTAACCACCCAGACTTTAGGTTGGCAAGCGTTACACTGCTGTTTGGTGCGCAAAGCTTCGCTTTGACTTTATCACGAAAAAACGATGACATGAATTCGTGCCTATTTCAGCTGTGATCATCTGTAAAAATGAAGAATCAAACATCGAGCGCTGCTTAAAGTCGCTTGATTGGGTTGATGAAATCGTTGTTTATGACTCGGGTTCTACCGACAACACCATTAACATTGCGCAGAAATTGGGCGCAAAAGTGCATCAAGGGCCGTGGTTGGGTTTCGGACCGTCAAAACACGAAGCCACAAAGCGTGCAACTCATGACTGGATTTTATCTCTCGATTCTGACGAAGAAGTTCCGCTTCACTTAAAGCAAGAAATTCTATCAAAGCTTGCAACTCTTGATGCTGATTACATCTACAAAATTCCACGTTTATCTTTTTACTTAGGCCGTTGGATTAAGCACGGTGGTTGGTACCCAGATTTTCAAATTCGGTTATTTAACCGTAAAACTCATCAATGGAATCAGGCCGTGATTCATGAAAAAGTAGAACCGTTAAAAGGTGATACCGAACATATCGCCGAGCTTGATAATTACCTTCATCATTACGTTTTTAAAAATATCGAACATCAAGTGCAAACGAATAACCGTTATTCAACATTGCAAGCTGAAGCCATGTTTAAAAACGGAAAATCTTTTAGCTATTTTCATCTGTTCACAAAACCTTACGTAAAGTTTATTGAATGTTACATTTTTAAACTTGGCTTTTTAGATGGTTGGGCGGGCTACGCTATTGCTAGAAACGCAGCCTATTCCGCACTTTTAAAGTGGTTAAAGCTTAAGGAAATTTATGATCAAAAAAAATAACATCTTCTTTTTAGCTTTGGTTTTACTGTTAGCGCAAAACGCGACTGCGGCTATTCCGGTCCTTAAAAGTTATGTCGGGCATCCGCTCATTCATTTAGTTGACGGTAATGTTAAAGTTGAGCCGGTTAAAGGTAAAAAGATCGAGCAAACTTTTACCGTAAAAACAGCGGCTAAAGAACAAATCAAGATCGAATTAGGTAAAGATTTCTACGTGATCGTGTTTCCTGAATCGAGTGCTAAAGTTGAAGGTTATTATATCACCAAAAAAGATTTCAAAGTTAAAGCTGTGAATTTTAACTCGGGAAGATTCTACGTTAAAAATAGTTCAAACATCGAAGATGATTTGACGGTGATTTATCAATCTGAGTTTTTTATCTGGAAAAACAGCGAAAAAAACAACCAGCGCGAATTTTTCGTAGAGCTTAATCCAGCTATCGCGCAGGTGCGTTTTTGTGCCGGTGAAGCGGGTATTGCCGCTTCGTTATTTGATCACGAAACTGTGAAAAATCTTAAGTTTCAAGAAGGGGCCTCTTTTCAGGGGGTACTTAAAAACGGTGAGTTAGAGTTTGATCAATTGCTGCAAAATCGCAAAATCCCAAAAGGAGAATGGAAAGAAACCTTCACTTGCGATTTTAAACAAATTCTTAAAGAGATGAATGATCTTGAAGCTTCTGAAATCGCAAGAAGTAAAAAGGCGGCTCAAACTAAAAAAGCCGAAGAGAAAAAGCGTAAACAAGAGTACGACAAGTCGGTTTGTCATGAGCCCAACGGGCAGTTCAACGAGTGTTTGTGGAAATGGGAAGAGAAATTCTGCATCCGTTATCGCTGTGATGGGCAAGGTCAGTGGCAAGATCGCCAACAATTATCTAAAAATCAGAATTATCATTGTGAGACGAAGCCGAAAGTTTCGAAATGTGATTACTAAACAAAGAGGCTCTTGGACTGACAACTCTTTGCAAGTGTCAGCACTTAACGTCACTTCTTGCTAATTCCATAACCTATTTACTTTGAGCATCGTCTCATTTTAAGTCTAAAAACACCTAAAAGCCACCTGTTTTCAATAAGTTATGCCATTTAGTCCTTTTCGGCACACCGCTTGTATATACCTTAATATACAACGCACCTGATTTAAAATGGCTCTTTAAGGAAGGTATTTATGAAAACAGGATTATTAAAAACAAATGCACTCGTATTATTAACAGCAACTGTATTATTTGCTGTTGGATGTTCGAATTCAAATTCGAGCGATACAGTCACAAATACTCTTCCAGTAATTAATGGAACGATTCCAGGACCGATCATTATCGATCCTTCAGCTCCAACAACTCCTGGGACAAGTTCAACAACAACATTCTACGGTGGATCAACTGTAACATTTAAGCCAACAAGCTTAGCGCAAATGAATAAGTATGTTGCGACTCATCCGTTAAATGCTCCAACAGATTTTAAAATTAACATCAACTTAGCATCAGTTGGTTCTGGTCGCTACGGTGGATCAGTTTCAATTTCTTATAAAGACAATGGTTACCTTTATAACGGTGTATTCAAATCTGGTATGGGCACGAACCAATCATTTAAAGGTATGTACGATAACGGTACTTTAGAATCTAACTATAACTACTGGTTTAACTACAACAATCAAACTGTATTCACAGGTTTTTTCGAAGACCAATACGGTGCGATCACAATCACTTTAGTTCCGCAATCAACTTCATCTGGCGGTAACGATGCTGAACCTGTAGCTGGTAGCAAGTATAAAGGTTATGTTTACTTTAAAAACTTCGCGGTAACTTCTGCGCAACACTCTCCATACCGTGCTTGTTGGTTTACTTACATGGGTCCATATGATTGCCGTTCAAACGTGATCCAAACTAAGTGTGGCTTGTTCCCAGGCGCTGAAGCAGGTTATGAATTACTAGGTACTTTCTCTGATGTAGTAGTAAACGACGCTTTCAACATTAACTAAGAACTTTATAGAAACTTTGAGACCCCCAAACGAGAATTTTATGAAAACTTTCACTAAACTTATGACATTAACAGCAGTTACGATCGCCACAGCCTTCGTAATTGCCTGCGAAAATAAAAACAAAAATAACCAAGCAAACCTTCCGGTTTATCAAAACGGAATTGGTGGAGCTGAGTTTTTTAGATCAGAATCTAAAGATACGAATCAAACGCTGTTTTTTAACCTAAGCTTTCTAAGCTCATCAGGTGTTGCAGCACCTTACTATAATAACTTAAACTACGGATCTCCGGTAATTAACTATGTCGGCCCCGTGGTTGTGAATGGATCTTTATCAGTAACTATGGGTCAATATTTAGGTGGATGTTTAGTTCCAGCGGGAACATACACTTTATCGACTGTTCAAACAGGTGTGTGGACAAATGCTATTGTGCAGAATGTAAGAATTCAAGCAGTCGGTCCCGCAAGCATGATTCTTTCAATTCGTAACGCTCAAGTTTCGGCAAAACCCTACAATCAAATGGGCAATCTGTGGACGGAAATTCCGCAATATGGCCGAATCTTCGGTAGAATCGTGATTGAAAGCGCCAACGGATACAACTGTTACGGCGACATTTTGGTCGACTAACAAACGCCTCACGCAAAATAGTTAAAGTAATTTATTAAGATTTAAGATCATAAAAGATTTTAGAGGAATTGTTTTATTTAAAGGGCGACTTTGTGAAGAGCCATCACACTGTCGCCCTTGTTGTTTTTAGACTCAAACTTTTGTCTTGCTTAATTCGAGAATCACGTTTCAAATTATATATATGAATTTACTACCTCTTTGGATTGAGTTCTTCGATGATTTGCAACATGTAAGAGGGCGTTCACTAAATACTGTGATGGCCTACAGAAGAGATTTGGAATTATACAAAGCTTTTCTACAAAAAAGCACACGCTTAGCTGAATTCTACGACTTCATGAAAGATGAAGGATTATCGACTCGCTCACAAGCGCGTGTGATCTCTTCTTTACGTACTTATTTTAAGTTCTGCGAATCTCGTGGAATTAAATCAGAAGAATTACGCGAACTTCGTCCACCGAAAGTGAAATCATCACTTCCAAAAGCAATCACTTTTCAGGAATTTGAAAAGCTATTTGCTTCATGCGAAGTGGCTGATCCGGCAAAAAAATACCGTAACCAATTAACCTTATTATTCTTATATGGTTTAGGTTGCCGTGTATCAGAATTAATTTCTTTAAATTTATCAGATTTTTCAGCCACTGAACGTTGGGTGAAAGTTTTAGGTAAAGGTAAAAAAGAAAGATTAATTCCTTTAACTGAAACTTTATTTGAAGCTTTAGATAAATATCTAAAACATTCTCGTCATTTATTAGCTTACGATGAATCAGGGCAAAACTCTTTATTGCTGAATGACCGTGGACACCGTCCATCGCGCATTGATGTATGGAGATGGTTAGCATCTTGGTCAGCGAAAGCTGGTTTTGAAGAGCCTGTGCATCCGCACAGATTCAGACATGGTTGTGCGACAGCACTTTTAGAAGGTGGCGCAGATCTTCGTTCAATCCAAATGCTTTTAGGTCACGCAAGTATCCAGACAACGCAAGTTTACACGGCGGTATCTACGGCAACGACAACTAAAGCAGTTGATGAACATCACCCAATGTCTAAACTTAAAGACGTCGCGATTTAATAATCCGAAATCCGAAACCTTTTTAAGTTCAGCACAAAATTAAACTTATAAAAATAAAGCCTAGGCCTTGCAAAGCCTGGGCTTTATGATTTTAAAAACACTTATCGAAAATCAAAACCGACTAGTTCCGGCCATCGTTGAAATTGAACTGATTCCGGGTATTCCGCAGATTCATTTTTTAGGTCTTCCTGATAAAGTCATTAAAGAAAGTTTTTTTCGAATAAAAGCTGCGATGAAATCTTCGGGCTTTAAATTTCCGTTATCACAACAAGTGATCGTGAATATCAGACCCAGTTCTCTTAAAAAATCATCTCTAGGTTTAGAGCTTGCAGTCGCTTTAGGAATTCTACATTTAACCGGACAAAAAGTTTTATGCGAAGAAACCCAAAAGCATTTGATCTATGGTGAACTTGATTTAAACGGCGGTGTTCGTGAACCTGAAGACTTAAAGTATTTTAAAAACATGAATAATGACTGGGTGTTAACGGGAAATGCTCTATCTGAAAGTCATGAGTTTTCAAGACTGATGGATTTAAATTCCGAAGTTATGATTTCAAGAAATCAGCATTCTAAAACTGTTTTGCGAAGACCTGAAATTGGATTGGAGCAAAATTTCTCAGACGAAGAGGCTGAGTTAATTTTTCTAATGGCCACAAGTGGTCTTCATACTTTACTGGCTGGCCAAGCTGGCGCTGGAAAATCATTTTTGGCTAAAAGATTTATTAGTTTTTATTTATCTGATGAAACGCCCACGCATGATGATTGGTTTCCATTTATAGCGCCTCATCATTCGCTCACAGTAGGAGCCTTTTTAGGTGGTGGTGTTCAGCTGGCTGAAGGTGAAATTGAAAAAGTAGAAAACGGTGTGCTTTTGATGGATGAACTTTTAGAGTTTCATTCGCAGATTTTAGAATCTTTGCGTGAGCCCATGACCGGTGAGGTTTTGCGAATCGCCAGAGCCGGGCGGGTGAAAGAAGTTAAACCATCTTTTCAAGTTATTGCCACGAGTAACTTTTGTCCGTGCGGAAAATGGATTCCTGGGTATGATTTTTCGGGTTGTCGCTTTGGCGCTTCAAAATGCAAAAGCTATTTAGACAGATTAAGCGGACCTTTAGCTGATCGTTTTGGTCTGATGTATTTTCATAAATTAAAACGGCCGCAACGGACTTACCCAGGACTTAAAATTCTGAGCCGTATCGAAAACTGGAAAGTTTTAGCGCAAAAAACTAAGCCCGAAATCGATATGGAAGTGATCGAAGAGACCTATTCCGAGCTGTCAGGAAGACGTCAACAAGCCTTAGTTAAGGTTGCACAAATTTTTGCCATCGAAGATCAAGCCCCTCAAATAACCACTAAACACCTAAAAAAGAGTGAAACTTGGACGGTAAAGGGCTTTTTGCAGCTTGAAAAGGGAATGAACTAGAGTTAAATTGTTTCTTACCTTTCGATTGGTGACGTGGCCGAGGGGTTAGGCACGGCTCTGCAAAAGCTGTTACGGGGGTTCAAGTCCCTCCGTCACCTCCAAATTCTTATTCCTTACATTTTTTAATTTACATGAGCACATCGCTTGCTAGCATAAACTCATGGTGAAAATCGTATTGATCCTGTTTTTTTCTCAGATGGTCTATTCGCAAGAGTTGTTTCACTATTTTGAGGATTACCGTTTAAAGCAAAGCCAGATAACCACCGAAATGGCTTCGGGGTTTTACGCTTATGAGAGTCAGCCGTGGCAAAATGGGATAGTTCCCGTGGAGTTTGATCGCTCGATTTCAAAAGATTATCGAAACCGTTTTATGGCGGCTTGTAAAGTTTGGTCAGATGTCGCGAATGTGCGCTGTCGTTTAAGAAAATCTACTGATATCAAATATCTTTTTGTGACAGATAAAAATAATCGCTGTTGGACCGATGTAGGTTCTGGATCTGGCCGACAGGAGTTTAATTTTTCTTTTGATTGGTGCTGGGAAAAAACAAAGCTTATTCATGAACTGGGGCATGTGTTTGGTTTTATGCATGAGCACCAAAGACCTGACCGCGATAAATATTTAAAAGTGAATTTAGCTAACGCCGGTGAATACGCTTTTGCTTACGAAAAACTATCATTTGGATCACTTGATAAAAGTACGCCCTATGATTTTATGTCGATTATGCATTATTGGAATGCAGCCTACAGTGTAAATGGCCGTCCGATTATGGTTCCTCGTCCTGGTTATGAGAAATACACAAACACCATGGGCACTTCTAAAAGTTTAACTAAAGGTGATCGTGATCTTGTACGAAGAGTTTACGGTTTAAAACCGAGCGAATAAATTGCGCTGAAGTGATATCTTCACCTGAGCACGAAGTGCTCGTGCACACATTGGTTTTGTAACATTTTTTATTTTCAGAAAGTACAAAATCTGTTTCGCCAGCCACAAGGATTCCTTCAATAACACTGGAATTTTTCTTAAAAACCGGTGAGCCAGAATTTCCTCCGAATGTTTCTAATTCAGCCGTAATAAGGTTACCGCTAAATTTGCGAATTGGTCCAAGACCAGAACTTTTCATAGGTAATCCGCTCGGGTGGCCCACAACTAAAATCTCGTCTTGTAAATTTAGCGGCGCTTCGGCCAAGGTAAGTGGTGAATATGGAAATTCGCGGTCTAGCTGAACGATAGCCATATCTGACGCTGGATTGTCGTTTTCATAGATAATTTTTTTGCAGCGATAAATATTTTCAGTCGTTGTGCGAATGGGGTTTTCGCCGTTTTCACCTAACACGAAATCAGAAAGAAAACGGGTAAATTGGCAGCCTGATTCAGAGACGCAGTGGCCAGCGGTCAGAATTAAATCCTTACCGATAACTGAAGCTGTGCATTTAGCCAGTGAGGGTTGATTATAAAAACGTTCATCTTCACACAGCTTGAAAGCACGGCCGTAATGCCTAGGTAAGAAAATAATGTCGCCGCTGGGTTGGGTGTGAAAATCAGCACTGTGAACGATAGCAAGCGTTCTTTTTTGCACAAACTGCATAATGTCGGTAGGGCTTTCTAAGGCAATTTCCTGGCGGGTATCTTCGTTGTAGATCACCTTTGGTGTAAACACTGGGCTAGCGAAGCCGTCATTGAGATAAATTAACGAAGATAATAATGCTGTCGTAAAAAAATAGCGCTTCATGCCTAAAGCCTAACAAGAAATCGCACTCAAATACAAGACGTACTTGCGTTTTAACATTAGCCGGTGGACATCATACCGCTCGAAATCCCTGTCACTGTAAGTCTTAGTAAATCAATTTCTTTATTTTTCATCGCGATATTCTGTAAAAGATTAAGCGGATGAATCATCGGAGCCCGCAAATGCACACTTTCTTGAAGCCACTGTTTTGTATCCAGTAATTGATGTGACTTTGTGATCGTTTTACAGAACTTCACTGTGCGGGCGTATTCGTCTTCAATCTCTTGAGAGAATTTTTGAATAAGGTCTTTTGGCAGAGAGCTTTCATAGAGATAAGTTTTAAAAACCGCAAGCTCAACTTTGGCTAGAGTAAAATCTAAGGATTTTACGTAAGAATTAAAAACGGGGTTACGTTGAAATTCGACAAGTAAAGCTTTCTTTTGTTCAGGAGTTGATTGTTCCCACGCAAGGCCTGCGCCCCACCAGACTGGAAAAAGCAGTCGTGTTTGAATCCAGCATAAAATCCAAGGAATAGCTCGTAAAGCTTTTACCGTTAGCTCTTTAGTACGTCGTGCGGGTCTAGAGCCTAGTTTTAGATAGCTCATCATAGCATAAGGTGTTGCCTGTTTTACGATTTGTAAAAAGTCGCCATCGGTAATTTTACCTCGGTAAGATTGGGTTATTTTTTCGGCGAAAGCCTTTAAATCTGCATTTTCCGGTGAATGAAATTTCTTTTTTAAAACATCGGTGGCACATTGGGCGATATTTTCTAGTTGGCGATCAGCAATCATTGGACTTGCTAACCAGCGTTCGATCATTTCACCTTGTACGGTGACTTTAAAATTATTCACCGCACTTTTAGGCCACCAGGCTGTTTGATTATCAAGTGTTCCGCCGCCGCGATCTACACTTCCGCCTGAGCCGTGAAAAAAGATCGGTATTATTTGATGTTCGCGGCAAACATTTTCTAAACGGGGTAGAGCTTCAGCAATAGCCAGACGGCTTGGAAAAACGCCAGCTTCTTTACTGGAATCAGAATAGCCCAGCATAATTTCTACTTTAGAATTCCAATAGTTTTTAATTGCTGATTTTAAAATTTCATCATTAAAAACCTCTGTCATAATTTCGGCGGATTGTTTTAGAGATAAAGCTTCTTCAAATAAGGGCACAACCGGAAGGATGATTTGCCCTAGATATTTTTTTTGTTTTAAAGCCGCCGTTTTTACATGAATTGCTGATTCCGCCATACTAATAATAAAAGATCTAGCGTACCAACGTGGGTCTCCACCTTGAGAAATCGAAGCGATGGTTTTTAACATGCGATCAATAGCCAAACCTTTTTTGTTCTTAGAGCGCATCATGATGACATCAGACGATTCGCGAAGCTCCATAGGAATTACTAAGCCTGGAAATAATTCGAGTAATTGGCTTATTGTTCGAAGTTCTGGGTGAATGATTCCAATTTGTGTTTCATACGCTCTGAGTAGGTTTAAGACTTCGTGTTTGAATTTTTTAACTTTTTTTACATCTTTTGTTTTTATGCTTCTGAGTGGCTTAGCGGTTATAAGTAAGTCGTTGATTTGTTTTATTAAATCCTTATTAGAAATTAGTTTTACAGTCGCACGGACTGCAATAAGCATCTCTGTGATCAGCTTTAAGATTTCATTTCTAGAGATCGTTAAGCTTTGCAGTAAAGTTTTTTCGTGAACTCCAGGATGGCCATCTTTATCGCTGCCAATCCAGCTATGAATGCGTAAATTCACTTTTCTTTCATTGGTATTCATTAAAGTTGTTAGAATATGGTCTCTGAAAAGTTGCGAATAAAGTGTTTCAGCTTCATCTTTAACTTTAGGAGAACGTTTACGCATGACGGGGGCTCGCCAAGCGATTTCTAGGTAGTGAAAGAGATCTGCTTTTTGTTCAGATTTAAACTGCATTTTTTTCTCAAGCGCGTTTGTGGCTAAAACATCGATAAGTATTTTTTGAATCTCTTGAAAGACTGATATGTTTTGTGCTGATCTTGCTTCGGTCGGGTGGGCGGTTAAAACGTAAGTGATACTCTCGGGATGAATATCTGATAATTTATATTTACTATTTACGGTTAGACGATGGCTGCGGTAAGCATTTTCAGCTGCATTCATGAGCTGAATCATCAGTGTAAAAGCGTGGGCGATTTGGTAACGCTGATCGGGATTCTTTTTTTCTAACTCGCGTTTTAAAGATTTAAGTTTAATAAACGCTTCGCTTTCCGAAGTTTCACGCAGATAAGTCATGTGTAGGCGAATACTTTCAATTTGTTTAAAGGATTCAGCCCCTAATTCACGTTTAATCACCTCACCTAAAAGAGCCACAGATTCTCGAATCAAATGGCGCAATTCAGGAGCAGCTTTAATTTTTTTATTTTTTGATAAAACCGATTTATTGGCACTGAAGTCTTGAATTAAATCTATCATACATCCCCATCCAAAATGATTAAATAGCAATCTCATAACCACTCTCAAAATAAGTTAACGCGATTAAGCGGGGAGAATTGCCCGAAGGATAAATTTACGGGGCAAGATATCTCAAGGCGCAAACTTTGCTTTAATAAAATACGGAGGTCAGTTATGCCCACATTCAATGTTCAACCCCAAAAAGAGTTGTCGAAAAATCGAAAGGTCGAATCTGCAGAAATTAATAATAAAGAGATCAGAAAATCTGATGCTTCTGAAAATTCAGGGCGTATAGTGCGAAATGAACCTGCGAGCGATCCGTGGGTGATTGGATCATCAATTGTGCGTCGAAATGAGCCTGACGACGCAGACTAGGCCTACTCCGGAACATTTTTTTTAAATCTGCTCAAATTTCTCGGAATGAGACTCTCTAAGCTTGTTATATTTGATTAGACTTAGCCCTGTTTACGCCAGTAAATCTTAAGAAAACTGTCAAAAATGTCGATATGTACCCTGTGAGCAATGTGGTGCGGGACGTTTTATTCAAAGGGTTCATTTCGCTGAGTATTTTTATATTCTCGCTCACATCCTTTGCCATCAACGGCAGAACCACTTACCAAGCGCGCATCGTTAAGCCTGATGGTTACCCCTTACAAGCTTCGAGCGTAAATTTTCGTTTTACCGTTTTAGATCAAAGTGGATCTTGCGTGATGTATGTTGAAGACTATGCAGCTATCAACATGACAGACACAGGTGGTTTGATTTCTTTTCCTTTAGGAACGGGAGCCAGAACATTTCCGACCAGTGGTACCTCGCAAACTTTTCAAAATACTTTTGATAACTCAATCACATCTTTTGCCTGTCAAACGATGGGAATTTACAACCCGAATCCGACAGACACACGTAAGATTGTGATGCAATTTAACGATGGTAACGGTTGGCAAACGCTGCCAGCGATGTCGATCAACGCCGTACCTTATGCGATGTTTGCCACACGTGCCGATAATTCACGGGCATTAAACGGAAAAGCTGACACGGCATTTGTTGAGTATTCAGCGTTAAACGGTCTTAGCTGTGCCGCTGATCAAGCGATTAAATATAATGGCGTAAGTTTTTCTTGTATTACAGTGGGTGCTAGCAGTACGCCAGTAACATCATCAAGTGTAATTGCGGCCTTAGGTTACACACCAGCACAAGGCGCAAGTTTTACCTCTCTTGATTCAACGGTGAATTCTGTTTCAAGTGCGGTGTATTCAGTTTCTTCGACGGTCAACGGTTTAACGAATTCGGTCACAAGTTTATCAAATACAGTAGCGGCCTCATTTGCGGCTATGACTTCTTCGCAATGGACATCTTCAGGAACAGGCGTTTTTTATAACTCAGGCAGTGTGGGTATCGGCGTAAGTAGTCCAGATACGCTTCTGGATGTAGCGGGCACGGTAACGGCAAGAACATTATCAATTGCAAATGCGACTTACGATCTTGCTCCAAGAGCGAACGTTACGCCAGGAGCTGTAGTGGCTGTCGGTACTGACTTTGTTCCGGGATTTTTTA